>CAIPKZ010000098.1 GCA_903865775.1 uncultured Prolixibacteraceae bacterium
AAATATCGGATCATCTGAAATAGTCATTGCTGCAAGTTCAAACGGGAAAGAAGTCAATTCAAAATTTACCGTCGAGGTCGATATTCCAACCGTGATTAATCCCCTTTCTGATGATGACGAGGTACAGATTTACCCCAACCCTACCAAAGGATTAGTCGAGCTCCGTTTCAATCAAATGCCGGAAGCCGGAAGCCGGGTAACTGTCTATGATTTAACAGGCAGGATCATATACAAATCGCAGGCAGTCAATAGAACCGAATCGCTGAACCTGAATGGTAAACCCAAAGGACTGTACTTCATTCAAATTGATCAGAAAATACCCAAAACCTATAAACTAATTTTAAACTAAAAATTTGTCTGAAATATCACTGGCTCTCATTGTTTTCAGATTTTATCACAAACATCCATCGAACCTTGTTTTGGTGGATGTTTTTTTTTGAATGATACTTAGGTCCTGAATTTCTGTGAAACCAAAACATAGATCAGAACTCCTGAAACCACACCAAAACTATTTGCCAGAATATCGTTTGGATCAAAGGAGCGCCCCATGTGCATACTGCGTTGCATAAACTCCATCAAGATACCCCACCCAATTGTTACAGGTATAATAAGCAACAACCATGAATAATTTGATTCAATTTTAACAGCCCAGCATGAAAGGAGAGAGAAGATAAAATACATCATGATATGAACAACCTTATCCATTCCCGGGAACAATGGGATTTTTGGAAAATCCTGAGACGGAAGTAATGATAAGGCTGCAATACACCCTACATACAAAATAACCAAAAGAAATCGAACTGGCTGTTTTACTCTTAAAAGAAATGATATCATAAGAAAATTTTACTTGCTTAAATTGCTAATTAAAACGTAGAAGCGAGAAATATGTTTTTTAAAGAGAAGTACTTTTTTCGAAAAAAATCACTCTAAGCAATTAATCGGATTCGTCTTCGATTCACTGAATCATGCCTGCAATCAGAGTGCTGCAATCAATTGCCGGAGTTTTGTTTCAGAAACTTTCAGATTGTATTTAAAGTTAATCAAACGTGTCAGCGAATCCTCATAGCTTTGTTGGGCCTGCCTGACCTCCAGTGCAGTAGTTTGTCCAAACCTGAGGCGTTGCATCGAAATTTCAAGGTTTTCCTTTACCAATTCACTGTTTTCCTGTTCGATCGAAAGTAAGTTCTGTTGGTTTTCGAAATCAGTCAATGCATTTTGGAGTTGGGTATTTACCAGAATTTTACTGTTCTCCAAATCATATTCAGCCGATTGGAGTTGTATTTTAGAGGTAGCTATCCTTCTAATTGTATTGCCGCCCTGAAAAACCGGGATTGAGATGCTTCCTCCAATATGAGGTCCGAAGGATCGGTTGGAAAGTGTTGTTCCATAGTTGTTAGAGGAATACTGATAACCATAGCCTGTTTTAAAATTTAATTGCGGTAACCTATCCGCCTTGAATTCGTCGATACTAAGTTTTGCAATGTCTATTTCTTTTTGTAACATCAAAATATTGGTGTTGTTTTTATAAATCTGGTCATGTAATTCGGCCTGATCTGGTTTGTAATTCAAGGGTATTGAATCAATTACACCGTAAGCTGTGGAATCGATATTCAAGCTAAGAATCTGGTTGAGATTTCGTTTGGCTGAAATAATAATACTTTGCTGGGTGATTGCATTTTCCTTCGAAACGTTCAAGTCAATTTTGGCTTGTAACAGGTTGTTTTTCGCTGATGCTCCTGAATTAAAGCTGGTTTGCAGAATGGTTACCCTTTCCTGATTATAGGAAATCACCTTATTGAAGGATACGAGCTGTTGCTGTTGTTTAACTACATTGAAATAAGCAACTACCACACTATAAACTGTTTGCATGACTTGATTCCGGAACTGAATCTCACCCAGTGCTTCAATTTCTTCCAGTTTATTTTTAGTCACAAACATTTTGCCGCCATCATACAAGGTCCAGTTTAGCTCAACTCCCGCATTTATTGCATTTGTTCCGGCATTTGCAGTTTTAATATTGACATCAGACGATTGTTTGATGTATGAATTATTGAGGGAATATCGGTCTGATCCGCTGACAACAACCGAGGGAAGCATGCCCGCATTTCCGGATGTGTTGTTCAAACGGGCAATATCAGCATCGTTTCCGGATATCAAAACATCATAGCTGTTTTTCATGGCTATTGCAACAGCATCCTCTGCAGTGATCAATTTCTGTGCAAATAAAACAGGGAACCATGTAATTGTCAGCAATAGAATTAAAACTCCTTTTCTCATCGATATCATTATTAAATACTAATTGCTTTTTTCTCTTCGAAATTATCCTCAAGCTTCTTGTCAGCCATTAAAATATACATGGTTGGTATAACAAAAAGCGTAAGAATCAAGGCAAATAATAAGCCGCCAACCACCACAATCCCCAAAGGAACGCGGCTTGAAGCCCCGGCTCCCAATGCCAATGCGATTGGCAATGCTCCGAAAATGGTTGCCAGCGAAGTCATTAAAATTGGCCGTAAACGGGCAACTGCAGCTTCAAAAGCTGCATCTGAAATATTCAATCCCAATTTGCGTTTCTGATTGGCAAATTCAACGATCAATATTCCATTTTTAGTAACCAGACCAATTAGCATGATGATGCCTATTTCGGAGAATATATTCAATGTCTTTCCGAAAATCCATAGTGACAACAAAGCTCCGGCAATGGCCAGGGGAACGGTAAGCATAATGATGAGGGGATCACGGAAACTTTCGAACTGAGCAGCCAAAATCAAATAGATCAGAACAAGTGCAAAAACAAGTGCAAACGAAATATTTGAACTGCTTTCGGCAAAATCGCGCGATGATCCTACCAGATCGGTATGAAACGAATCATCCAATAGTTTCTTCGAAATTTTATCCATCTCAGCTATACCTTCACCCAAGGTTCTTCCATCTGCTAAGGAAGCAGAAATTGTTGCTGATTTATACCGATTGAAATGGTAAAGTGTTGGTGGGCTGCTGTTTTCTTCCATTTTAACCAGGTTGTCCAATTGAATCATCTGGCCCTGGCTGTTTCTAACGTACAATGAGGTTAAATCAGTTGGCATAGTGCGTTCAGAACGCTGAACCTGTCCGATGACCTGGTACTGTTTTCCGTTCCGAAGAAAATAATCGTACCTGCGACCACTTAAAGCCAACTGCAATGTATTTGAAATATCTATTTCATTAACACCCATATTGGTCGCTTTGAGGCGATCTACGGTAAGGTTTATCTCCGGTTTATTGAATTTCAGGTTGACGTCAACATTGCTAAATACAGTATCCTTTCTGGCTTCATCCAGAAACCTGGGCAAAATTTCCTGAATTTTACTGAAATCTAAATTTTCAATAACATACTGAACCGGCAATTGTCCTCCTCCTCCAAGCGATGTGGTAATGGTCTGTTCCTGACTTGGGATAATCCGTGCATCTGAAATGCGCTTGTACATTTTGCCCATCCTTTCGTAAACTTGCTGCTGGGTAGCCTTGCGCTGATTGGGTTCGCTGAGAAATACATTGACTGCACCGGTATTTGTACTTCCACCGCCACCACCTCCAAAACCGCCAATTCTTGCAAAAACCAACCTTGCTTCGGGAATGCTGTCAATAATCTGCTGTGTAATACGATCAAGTAATTCTGAGGTAACGTCGAAGTCAGTTCCTTCAGGTGTTGTTACTGAAGTACGAACAATGCTGTGATCTTCCAAAGGTGCCAATTCAGTTTTTATGACTTTCATCAAGACTAAAATCATTAAAAAACAGGCAGCAAGAATTGCAAATGAATACCATTTGTGTTTCATAAAACGAGCCAAATATTTCCTGTATCCTTTGTCAAGTCCCTCAAAAAATGGTTCAGTCCGGTAGTAGAATTTTGAATGTCTTGTTTTTGATCCTCCCAGTTTAATATTTAATACAGGAGTCAGCGTTAGTGAAACAAAAGCAGAAATCAAAACTGCACCAGCCAGCACAATTCCAAATTCACGAAACAATCGACCAGTGAATCCCTGCAGAAATATGACCGGAATAAATACAATGGCTAAAGTCAGGGAAGTCGAAACAACGGCAAAAAAGATTTCACGGGTTCCGTATAGTGCGGCATTCCATTTATCCATGCCTTGTTCCCGCTTCTTGAAGATATTCTCGGTAACCACAATACCATCGTCAACAACCAATCCTGTTGCCAGAACAATTGCCAGCATGGTGAGCACATTGACTGAAAATCCAAAAATATACATGAAAAAGAACGACCCGATCAGTGATACCGGAATATCGATCAACGGTCGAAGTGCAATAATCCAATCCCGGAAGAACAGGAAGATAATGATCACCACCAATAAAATGGCGATAAACACAGTTTCAGTTACATCCTGAACTGACTGCCTTACAAATTTTGACCGGTCAAAACCAACATCGATAATCAAACCTTCCGGAAGGTTTTTATTTACCTCTTTAAGCCGTAAAAAAAATTCATCCGCGATTTCAATGGCGTTTGCACCTGGAAGAGGAATAAGTGCCAGCGAAATGCCATCAGTACCATTTAATTTGACACCGGTTTCTTCGTTTTCAGGACCAAGCATGGCATTGCCAATATCGCTGAAACGGATCACCTGGTCATTGGTTTGGCGAATAATCAGGTTATTGAAATCTTCCTCCGTAACCAGACGGCCATAAGTCTTCACAATCAATTCAGTGGCACTTCCCCTGATTTTTCCTCCGGGCAACTCCACATTTTCTTTATTCACCGCGGTATAAATATCCTGTGCAGTAACGCCGTAGGCAACCATTTTGTCAGGATTCAGCCAAAGTCTCATGGCAGGACGTTTCTGCCCAAACAATGCTACTGAACTAACTCCCGGTATGGTTTGAAATCTTTCCTGAAGCACATTCTCTGCATAATCGCTTAACTCGTAGGAATTCATTGTGGTGCTCTGAACAGCCAGTGTGATGATCGGATCGCTGTTTGCATCCGATTTACTGACGACCGGAGGAGCATCAATGTCCTGAGGTAAACTCCGGGCAGCCTGAGCAGTCTTGTCGCGAACATCATTCGCGGCTTTTTCGAGATCGGCCCCAACATTAAACTCGACGGTTATGTTGCTGCTTCCGATTGCCGATCCTGATGATATTGATTTGACTCCTTCAATCCCGTTGATTGCCTTTTCGAGCGGTTCAGTAATCTGCGATTCCATTATTTCAGGATTGGCACCGGCATACGAAGTTTGTACATTTATGGTAGGGGGATCGATGGCTGGATAAAGGCGAACTCCCAGAAAATTATATCCGACTACCCCGAAAAGTATAATAATCAGACTCATTACAATGGAAGCTACCGGGCGCTTGATCGAAAAATCGGATATGTTCATATCGAATCCCTTTTAATTTTCGAATAATTCAGAATTGCACCCGGTTTAAGGAAAAGGAGTCCGGTAGTAATAATGGTATCCCCCGGACTAATTCCGCTTATGACATCAATCCTCGACGCATTTCGGATACCTGTTTTGACTATCACAAACTTGGCTTTGCCATGACTGGCTAAAATCACCCGCTTATCTTTTGCCTGCGGAATAACAGCCTGGTTTGGAATTAAAAGTGCCTGCTCAATTTGCTTCAGACGCAGTACGACGGTTGCAAAAGCTCCCGGAACGAGCGTTGATGAAGGGCTATTCACTACTGCACGGGCTTTAAGGTTTCGGGTTGTATATTCTATTCCTTGTTCTGATGCCAACACCTCAGCATCGTATTTTTGATCATCTCCCTGAATGGTGAATTGAACTTTGGTTCCAGGTTTAATTTCGCTGCTGTATTTCTCCGGAACACTGAAATCCAACTTCAATTTATCCACATCCCTTAGAGTAACAAGCGCTGTAGTAGGCGAGACCTGCGCTCCCAGACTAACATTTCTTAATCCAACCATACCATCAAAAGGCGCCTTGATTTTTGTTCTGCCTAATTGCACATTGAGAACTTCGATGTCGGCAGAAATTGATTTTACCTGCAACTGCGCCTGGTCATAATCCGATTGGCTGATGCCACTCACTTTGATCAATTCGTTTTGCCGCTTCAGCGTTTCTTCTGCAATCTGAAGTTGGGCCTGTGACTTACGCAATTGAGCTTTAATGTCATCATTAAAAAGCTCAATCAGAACGGTTCCCCTCTTCACCGTTTTTCCTTCCTGCAGATTGATGGCGACTATCCGCCCAGAAACCTCAGGCATTATTACGGTTTCTTCAAATGGTTTTAAGGTTCCGGAAATGGTAATTGATTGATCAAGAACCGAGGGTTGAACAATGAATGCGTCAACTTTAAGTCCACTGATTTGCTGTTTGGCGCTTCTGGCTTCAGGTACTTTTGATTGACAGGCAAAGATTGCAAAAAAAAGAAATAGTAAGCCGAACAGATGTGTTGGTGTAAATTTCATAGGTATTGCTAATATAAGGACAAAATTCGGTGTAAAATTAACCTTTTATATCAGCAATAGACTACCCACTTCCTAAATGGATTAATCACGAAGTAAAAAATTAGGTTATATTTTCCATTTCTGAGAGTAAACTCATTCAAGCATGAAACTAACAAATTTGGATTCTTTTCTGTTTTACAACAATTATGCAAATTTCCAGAACTTATTTATTGGTTGTTGAATTAGTTTTGCTACGTTAGTCATTCTTAGAGAACACCCGATTCATTAAACATCGGTGCCAAATTGAGCTCATCCAAAAATTTCGATAATCATGCAAATTGATCTGTCCAAAATACGAATCCAAGAAATTGAGTCAGCCGATGTTGAACTTCTGACTACTTACCGCATGGCTTACCTCACTGAAATGCAGGGTGAACGAAGTGAGGAGTATCAAATCAAACTAAGAAATGAACTTAATCTCTATTTTACACAGGCGCTGTCCGAAGATCGGGTTTTTGCTTTCCTGGCCAGACAAGACAATCAGGCATTAAGTTTTGGAGCCATGGTGCTTAAAAAAATTCCCGGAGATTTCAATCAATCTTCTTATCTTGAAGGCGATATTCTGAATATGTACACGCTTCCGTTTGCACGCCGAAAAGGCATTTCAGCGTTAATTCTTGAACAATTGATTGCAGAAGCCCGACGGAGGGGAATCAGTAAAATAAGTCTGCATACCTCAAAAGATGGCGAAAAACTGTACCGGAAATTTGGATTCAGCGAACCAGTTTACCCGGTGCTCGAATTGTGTTTATAATGAAGAAAGAAGCCCCATCCCCAACCCTTCCCCAATAGGGAAGGGAGTTTGGTATTTCCAGTTAGAATCATTGATGTTATTATTTTTGAGTTATTATTTTTGTAGAAATCTTATTAAATGCTCCGGTGGCTGAGCCTGTCGAAGCCAAAATTATCTAAAACCATGAAAGAACCACATTTACGCATAGGAATTGTGTATCAGCCGGAAATTATCTTCAGGCTGAATGAAATCCATTTATTAGCTCCCAACGGAGTTCCTTATGAAAAAATCCATAAAGTAAATTTCCATGACGGTAAAATCTGGCTGAATAATGAAATAGTAGACGAAGAAAACCTCCTTTTTGAACCGGTCCGCTTTCACGAAGCCTCCTTTGAATTGAATGATGTGGTGATTGGCATCAATTTCCATTGGGAACGCAAAGAAGATCAGCAATTCAAAGGATCGCTCGAATTCATTGTTGAAAACGAGAAATTGACTGCTGTCAATATTCTTCCTCTGGAAGATTACCTGATTAGCGTGATTTCATCGGAAATGAGTGCAGCAAGCAGCCTTGAATTATTGAAAGCTCATGCCATCATTTCACGGTCGTGGATTTTAGCCCAGATTAAAAAAGGCAAAGAATTGAAAGAAGCTACCGGAACCTATCAAAGTTCATCGGAAACCGCTGAGGAATACATCCGCTGGTACGACCGGGAAGACCATCAGAATTTTGATGTTTGTGCCGACGACCATTGCCAGCGGTATCAGGGAATTACCCGCCAGTCAACCGCGTTGGTAGAAAAGGCCGTTGCTGAAACCCGCGGAATGTTGCTGATGTATGTTGGTAAAATATGCGATGCCCGTTTTTCAAAAAGCTGTGGCGGAATCTCCGAAACTTTCGAAAATGTTTGGGAACCCGAAGTTCATCCGTACCTGCAATCCATTGTTGATAATCCTGAAGAACCGGTAGGTTTTGACACTGATCTGACTCAGGAAGTAGCAGCTGAAAAATGGATCCGGAATAAGCCTGCGGCATTTTGCAATACCGATGATAAACAAATTCTCTCTCAGGTTCTGAACGATTACGATCAGGAAACTACCGATTTTTACCGATGGGACCTTCACTATCTGCAGGATGATTTAGCAGAACTGATTAGGAGAAAATCAGGACGTGATTTCGGTAATATTGTTGATCTGATTCCGGTAGAACGCGGCAAATCGGGACGACTGATTAAATTGAAGATCGTGGGAACCAAGCTCACCCTGATTATTGGAAAAGAACTTGAAATCCGTAAGACATTATCCGAATCTCATTTATATAGTTCGGCCTTTGTGGTCGATAAACTAAATATCATTGATGGTATTCCGGGGGAATTCCACCTGACCGGTGCAGGCTGGGGGCACGGTGCAGGCCTTTGCCAGATTGGTGCCGCGATGATGGGAGCACAAGGATACCAATACGATAAAATATTAATGCACTATTTCCCGGGAGCAACCATTTCGAAAGAGTATTGAAAAGTCCTATATGACTAATATTCATTTTTAAATTCATTTGATGGGTAGAGACGCACGGCCGTGCGTCTCTAATTCAAATAAAGACGATATTCACCACTGTATGACAAACACTGATAGATCAACAAAACAACGCAATCCATGGGCATGGATTCCAAGTTTATATTTTGCTGAAGGGATGCCTTATGTGGTAGTTATGACTGTGGCCGTGATCATGTTCAAACGGTTTGGAATTTCGAATACCGATATCGCACTTTATACCAGTTGGTTATATCTACCCTGGGTAATAAAACCACTTTGGAGCCCCATCGTCGACCTGCTTAAAACCAAACGTTGGTGGATAGTCATCATGCAGTTGGTGATTGGTGCCGCTCTCGGGGGAGTTGCACTGGCCATTCCACTGCCCGGTTTTTTCAAAATCACACTGATATTTTTATGGCTTCTGGCATTTAGTTCGGCAACACACGACATTTCTGCCGATGGCTTTTACATGCTTGGGCTCAACGAACACCAGCAAGCCTATTTCGTAGGTATCCGGAGTACTTTTTACCGGATTGCCATGATTACCGGACAAGGCCTGCTGATTATACTTGCCGGCTTTTTTGAAACATCCACCGGCCTTCCGCCAATCGACATAACGGTTTCATCGAATCCTACTATTTCGAATACGATCCAGATGCCCGAAATAACATCACTAAATTCAAACAGTGAAACCAATACCTTTTTCGCCGTTTTTCCTCAGCAGGCCGAAATTTCCAAACAGAATATTCCTGCCGAAAAATTGGACTCGATTCGAAAAATTGTTTCAGAACATAACCGGACAAACAATTTTGTAATCATAAAGTCCGAGAATGGAATAAACTCAATTTCTGAAAATAATTTATCATGGTGGGCTGAAAACATTTCAGTTCCATTAAAAGACTTCCTGAAAAACCATTTTCAGCTTAAAACGCCAATCTTATCAGGCAAAACATTAACAGGGAATGTGGCTGTTGTAGCCATCAAACTGAACTCAAAAACTGAAGAAGGCAAAGAAATGGTTCTGAATATAAAATTCAGAAACGGAGATAACAGCTACAAGTTGCTTGAAGGTGAGCGCCTGACTTTTAATTCCACCAATCGGGAGAAACCGGCCTATTTGCTTTTTCAGTGCGATTCAAAGCTTAAAAACTCCACGCAGGCAGTGTTCAAAGGCACTTCAGGAAATATTCACCTGGCCTGGAGCATTACCTTCATGATTCTGGCAGCGATGTTTGTACTGTTTTCAATCTATCACCGGCTGATTTTGCCACATCCAAAATCTGATGTACAGCTAGTGGGCCAGGATCAAAATTTCGTGAAAGAGTTTTTCAAAACCTTTGCATCTTTTTTCCGGAGAAAAGACATTGGTGTTATTCTGGCATTCCTGATGCTTTATCGCGTAGGCGAGGCACAATTGATTAAAATGGCTTCACCTTTTATGCTCGATCCCCGACAATTGGGTGGTCTTGGATTGACTACCGGTGATGTCGGGCTTCTTTACGGAACCTTTGGAATATTGGCACTTACAATTGGTGGTATTCTGGGAGGAATTGCTGCCTCCACCAAAGGGTTTAAATACTGGCTTTGGTGGATGGTTCTGGCTATCAATGTACCCCATCTGGCTTATGTTTATCTTGCATTTGCCCAACCTGAAAATCAACTCATCATTGGGTTATGTGTTACAATCGAACAATTCAGTTATGGATTTGGATTCACGGCATATATGCTTTATATGATCTACATTTCTGAAGGAAAGAACAAGACTGCACATTTTGCCATTGCAACAGGTTTCATGGCTTTGGGTATGATGCTTCCGGGAATGTTTTCAGGCTGGCTTCAGGAAATTATTGGGTATCAAAATTTCTTCATCTGGATCATGCTGTGTATGATTCCAGCCATGATTCCGGTTTTCTTTATCAGGGTAAATCCAGAATTCGGAATCAAGAAAGAAAAAGAACAATAATTCATATTTATTCGGAAAAAACTAAAACAGTAACAATCTGTAATTTGTATTTATTTATTGCTTCCCCGATAAAATATTCAAAGATTAAAGAATCCACCTTCTTAGAGGGTGGATTCTTTAATCGTACTGGGGATTCGTTTCAACCGGATGATAACGAATCACATGATAAAGTTGTGGGGAATGTTATAAAATTGAATCTTTGTTGTAAAAACAGAGATTCAAATGACGGGACGAAACGACCACTACCAAGACCTTGTTAAAGTACTTTTACCTTTCGAGTTATTC
>CAIPKZ010000099.1 GCA_903865775.1 uncultured Prolixibacteraceae bacterium
CCGGAGATACGATCTGCGCATCCGTTACCGTCAGCCACTCGAAAAGGCAACCATTTATCAGCGCGAAGATGGGATGTACATTCTATTCGATGAAGAGCAGCGCGGCATCACTTCAGGACAATTTGCGGCCTGGTACGAAGGTGATGAATTGATCGGATCAGGAGTCATTTCCTGAATTCAGGAAAAAGTAATTAGTCATTTGGATAGTGTTTTTTTCGCATTCCTTTTCCCTCTTTTCTTTTTTCTTTTTTCTAATGACTATTGACCTTTTCCTTTTTCTGTATCTTTAGCAGCTAAAATAAAAAAAATATGATCCGATCGATGACTGGATTCGGGAAGACCGAATTTGAATTAGGTAATAAAAAATATACGCTGGAAATCAAATCGCTCAACAGCAAGCAACTCGATATAAATACGAGAATACCTGCCCTTTACCGCCAGAAAGACATTGAAATACGCAGGCTGATGTCGGAAATGCTTACCCGCGGAAAAGTTGATTTCGCACTTTATCTCGACAATCTGGGTTCTGAAAGTACGACTAAAATTAATTCAGCAATCATCAAAGATTATTACCGTCAGCTTTCCGATGTTCATATGGAACTCGGATTGGAAGTGAATGAATCCATCATGCACAGCATCATGCGGTTGCCTGATACGGTTAAAATGACTTATGAAGAACTCGATGAATCAGAATGGCTTATTGTTCGAGAAAATCTGATCAAAACACTTGATGAGCTCAACCGATTCCGCGATCAGGAAGGCTTGGCTCTTGAAACTGACATTGTGGCCAATATCGCCAACATTCTGGATTTGCTGAAACAGGTGGAGCCATTCGAAAACCAGCGGATGGAAAATGTCAAAGCTAAAATCATGGATAGTCTGAACGACTTGCAACTCACTGGCAGTATCGACAAAAACCGTTTCGAACAGGAGTTGATTTATTACATGGAGAAACTCGATATCAACGAGGAAAAAGTCCGGTTGACCAATCATTGCAGCTATTTCACCGAAACCATGGCCGAGGAAGAACCCTCCGGACGTAAATTGGGATTTATCGCCCAGGAGATCGGCCGCGAAATCAATACGCTTGGTTCGAAAGCCAATGAAAGCAATCTTCAGCGGATTGTAGTTCAGATGAAAGACAGCTTAGAAAAGATTAAAGAGCAGGTTTTGAACGTTTTATAACTGCAAATCATGATTAAAACCGGACTCTACTTTGGATCATTCAATCCCATCCATGTCGGACACATGGCCATTGCCAATTACATGGTTGAATTTACCGACATCGATCAGCTTTGGTTTGTAGTGAGCCCGCAAAACCCGCTAAAAAAGAAAAAGTCACTTTTAGATGATTATCAGCGGCTGGAACTGGTCAACCGTGCAATCGGCGATGATTTGCGTTTCCGTGCTTCGAAGGTTGAATTCAATTTGCCCAAACCTTCTTACACAATCGACACGCTGGCCTACCTGAGCGAAAAATATCCTACCCACCAGTTTTTTATCCTGATGGGGACCGACAATCTGGAAAACATTCATAAATGGAAAAATGCCGATATTTTGCTGGCCAACTATGACCTCATTGTGTATCCGCGTCCTGGGTTCAATCCTGAAAGTGTCCTGAAATATCCCCGTGTTCAGCTTGCCAATGCCCCACTCATGGAAATTTCATCCACTTTCATCCGCGACTCCATCAAAGCCGGAAAGGATGTCCGTCATTTTTTGCCCAACCGCAGCTGGGATTACCTGCAGCAAATGAACTTCTACAAAAAGTAAATCAATTTAATTATCAGGAGGAAAAATCATGATCAACGCTATCATCCTCATCAACGCCGAACGGACAAAAATCAATTCAGTTGCCGAACAACTGGTTAGTCTTCCTGGAATTACGGATGTATATTCGGTCAGCGGCCGGTTCGACCTGGTTGCCGTAATCCGTCTTCCTCATAACGACGATTTGGCTGAACTGATTACCGAGAAAGTAACCAAAGTGGATGGAATCACCAAAACCGAATCGATGGTTGCCTTTAAAACGCTTTCGAAAAGCGATTTGGCCAATATGTTCGAGTTGGGCAATTAGGTTTTTTATCTTCGGAATAGTACCTGAACAAATCAGTAAACTGACTGTTTATTAATTCATAGCAACGGAATTAATAAACTTTAAATTCAGAATATGAGACGAAGAAATTTTATCGCTCTGGTTGGAACCTCAATTGCCTCCGCACCACTATGGGCCAATGGGATTACTGGTAATGTGCCTGCACCAAAGGCAATCGACAGTGTATTTCCTGAACTGCCTTACCCGTTCAACGCTCTGGAACCAGCCATTGATGCGAAGACGATGGAAATTCACTACACCAAACACCACAAAGCATATTACACCAATTTCATGGCGGCCATCAAAGATACACCGGCTGCTGAACTGGATTTGAAAACCATCTTTGCAGGGATCAGCAAACAAAGTATGGCCATCAGGAACAATGGCGGAGGATTTTACAACCACTCCCTGTTTTGGGAAAATTTATCTCCGGCTAAAACCAGCCCATCAGCTGCAGTTGCCGCAGCAATCGACAAAGGCTTCGGATCGATGGATAAGTTTAAGGAAGAATTTTCGAATGCCGCTAAAAAACATTTCGGCAGCGGCTGGGCCTGGCTGGTGGCCGGAAATGATGGTAAACTTTTCGTTTCTGACACCATGAATCAGGATAATCCGTTGATGGATGTGGCCGAAAAGAAAGGTACTCCACTCTTGTGCATAGATGTTTGGGAACATGCCTATTACCTGAATTATCAGAACCGGCGTGCTGAATATGTTGACAATTTCTGGACCGTGGTCAATTGGGAAACAGTAAATAAACGCTACGAGAACAGGTAATTCTCGTTGTCTGGAAAGTGAGCGGGTAACTTGAAGTCACTCGCTCACTTGATTGAAAATAGACTTTAACATTAATTTTGAAGTAAAATGGCAACAGGAAAAACCACAAACAAGGGAAGTAAGAACGATAAATTGGTAATGATTTTAAGTTTGGCTATAGCTTTCTATTTTGGAATTATGATTGCCACATATTATTACAAAATTGACAATCAGGTACTGGGTTTTGTTCGTGAACTTTTCACCATTCCGGCGATACTCCTGTGGCTCGTTTTAATGGTTATGTCTGTTATTGCCGTTTCGAAGGAAAGTAAAAAGTTCTCGTCGCTGTCATTTTATTCTTTTCTGCTGCTTTGCGCCACCATGGTACTTCTTATTTTAACTGCATAGAAATTTCAGGTTTAATTCTTTCCAGTAAGTAATGCGCTCACGTGCTTTTACAAACGGAAATAATTTTGGGGTTTTGTGTTTTATTGGCTTCGGTTGTCTATTTTTGTAAAAGCAAGACATTTTCGCTCAGCCATTATTTTTGATCGCATAAAAACTGTACAAAACTTTATTGCCAGACCATGCAAACGTTAAAAGTTGAACTCACAAGTGATAATTCGTTGAAAGCGTTGCAGGAATTGGAATGTCAGCATTTAATCCGGATTGTAACTGAGCCGGATCCAAATTCATATTCCCTTCCGGGTCATCCGGTATCTGATGAAGAATTCAGAAAATGGATCGAACAATCTGAAAACTCTCCCGAGATAAGTTTAACCGAAGCAAAGAAACAATGGATCGAGCAAAAGAAAAAGCTGAAAAAGTTTATTCGATAAAGGTCACGGTACAAGCATTAAATAGCATCGATCAAATTACAGGTTATATAGCCTACGACATGCACGAACCATTAAACGCTATCCGTGTCGGCGATCAGATATTCGATACAATTAACCGTATAAAAAGAAATCCATTTGCATTTCGCGAATGTGAAGAAATCCCAACCCAAAATAAAATCTATCGCAAAGCAGTTTGCCTGAGTTGGCTTATCATTTATAAAATCAGATCAGCAGAGGTGGTGGTTTTGGATATTATTCACGGAAGTCGCCAACCACTTCGTATCAAAAGTGTTCGAAACGTAAAGTAAAATACAGTGATTAAAAATATAGTTATTATCGGAGCCGGGAACCTGGCGACCCAGCTGGCTCTGGTCCTGACTGAAAAAGGGATACCGGTGAAGCAGATTTTCAGCCGAAACCTGGATTCTGCAAGGGAATTGGCTGAAAAGACCGGGGCAGCTTTCACAAACAATTTGTCACAACTTTTGCCTGAAGTTGACTTGTACCTGATTGCAGTAAAAGATTCGGCCATTCAGGAAGTTCTGGAAAACCTTTCACTGGACGAAAATCGGATGATTGTTCATACTGCGGGAAGCGTGCCAATGAATATACTGGATGGATTCTCCGGAAATTACGGCGTATTTTACCCATTACAAACTTTCTCAAAAAACCGGAAGATCGACTTTTCGGATATTCCAATCTGCATCGAAGCAAATCATCCGGCCAGGCTGATGGAACTTCAGGAATTGGGTGAGAAACTTTCCGGTTCAGTGCATCAAATCAATTCGGACGACCGAAAAATATTGCATCTGGCCGCACTATTTGCCAACAATTTTGTGAATCATTTTTATTCCATCGGAGAAAGACTTCTTCAGGATAAAAAACTAAACTTTGATTTGTTAAAACCGCTGATCCGCGAAACCGCCGAAAAAATTGAATCCCTTCCTCCGTCCGATGCCCAAACCGGTCCGGCCAAACGGAACGACCAAACCATCATCAATACACATCTGAAAATGCTTCACGATCAGCCTGAACTTCAGAAAATCTACCGGCTGATGTCAGAAAGTATCTTTCAATTTCACCAAAATCAAAAACATGACCTTCTTTAAAGAACGGCTAAAAAATATCAGAGCATTTATTTTCGATGTCGACGGTGTCCTTTCTATTGACACTTCGCCACTCGATGAAAGCGGCGACCCCATGCGAACGGCCAATGTGAAGGATGGTTTTGCCATGCGATGTGCGATTGAGAGTGGATTTCAGGTTGCAATTATTACCGGTGCAAATACCAGCCGGGTCAGGCTCCGCCACAAAAAACTGGGTGTCGAACACATTTATATGAATTCATTCAACAAGTCCGAATGCCTCGATGATTTTATCCTGAAAACCGGTATTGCCAAAAGTGAAATTCTGTATATGGGCGACGATCTGGTTGATTTTCAAATCATGAAAGAAGTTGGAATTGCAACTTGTCCGTTCGATGCTGTTCCTGAAATTAAAGCCATTTCGCAATACATTTCCGACAAGAAAGGCGGCGAAGGTTGTGTGCGCGATGTGATTGAACAGGTGATGCGTTCGCAGCAAAAATGGTTCGGGCAGGAAATTAAGGGGATAAAAGTGGATTGAAAGAAGCCAAGCCCCTCTAAATCTCCCCGAAGGGGAGACTTTTGAAGTACTGATTTGATAAAATAAATTTTTCTGTTGATGAATTCACTTCATAACTTGCAGTCAAAACCCCCCTCCTTCGGAGGGGTTGGGGGAGGCTTGGGTTTTTCCATTATCCTGGCATCCAAATCGCCGCGCCGTCAGGAATTGCTCCGCGATTTGGGATTGAAATTCACCGTTCAATCGATGGATATCCCGGAAATTTTTCCTGAAGGTATGGGTATGACGGAAATTCCTGTTTACCTGGCAGATCTGAAAGCGGAGGCGTTTCGGCCACAGCTAAAAGAGAACCAGCTGATAATTACTGCCGACACTATAGTTTGGCTTGAAGGTAAAGTACTGAACAAACCGACCGATTATGCTGATGGATTCCGCATGCTGCGTGATTTATCCGGCAAAAAGCATCAGGTTTTGACCGGGGTTTGTTTGCTCTCCAAAGAAAAGACAGTATCATTTTATGCCTCAACGGATGTTTGGTTCAAGGAACTCTCCGATAAGGAAATCAATTTTTACCTCGAAAACTACCGTCCTTACGACAAAGCCGGAGCGTATGGCATTCAGGAATGGATCGGCTACATCGGAATCCATCGCATCGAAGGTTCATTTTTTAATGTGATGGGTCTGCCGGTTCAGGATTTATATGAACATCTGAAGGTGTTCTAACGTAATGCAATCGTACTGATTTGAAGTAGAATTAACTGGAAAATGAAATTTTGATCCTGAGAAATACTATATATTTGTTGAATGAATTAAAATTTATCTCAATGACCTCGGCAGCAATAAAAGAACAATTTGACAGCTACTTACCACTTCTTTCGAACAAGCAACAAGCTCTACTCTTAGAGGTTGCTAAAAGCTTATTAAATGTTGAAGGGGCTTCGAAACGAATTACCCGTAAACAATATAATAAAGAAATTTCGGAAGCAGTTGTCCGAATTGAAAAAGGGAATTTTGTTACCCATGAAAATGCTCTAAATGAATTATCTAAATGATAACCCGAAAATCCTATACGATTATTTGGGATAGAATTGCTCTCGATCACTTCAAAGAGATTTATTTACACTTTGACCAAAGTGGATAAGTAACCTTTAACTGCAACATACGGCTTTTATAAACAATTACCCTAAAATCCGGTCCTGGATTTAGAATATCAGACTGTTCTTTTGTTCCCCACAAATAGTTCAACGAATAATTGAGTTTGCCGATTTTACTGCCTGCTCCAATTTTCCAAAGCATTTCATTTTTGGGCTTTTTATCTCCATTATCCATTATCCATGTTAATTCAATTCCGGGTTCAACAAACATCCAATTCTTAAAAAAACTTCCCCGAAGGTTTACTGGAACAGTCAGATAGTTTTGCTTGTATATATAGCCGTCAAGGGTTGGGTATCCGACAGGATAACCCACGTTTTTGTCAAATTCATCATAGGTAATGAATCTGTAATTTATTCCTGTGTTTGCAGATAAAGATTTCCAAATATTTGCAGAAAGAAATACCCCGGCACCTCCACCAAATTCTTTATCCATTTGAGCGCCATAGAAAGAAATGTTTTCGGGAGCTGAATGGAAACCCTCCACCGCAATACCCACGGAGAATCCTGACTTCTGACGCTATTGGTTTTTTTTGAAAATGTTATTTTTAAGTATCAGGCTATAAGATAATTATATTTTTAAAAAGTTATATTTACCGCACTAACGCGTATTTTTGCGGCATGTATTCGGTAAGAAAAGTCAA
>CAIPKZ010000100.1 GCA_903865775.1 uncultured Prolixibacteraceae bacterium
GCAAAAATGTATGCATACTGGATTACGGTAAATTATCGCGAAGCCTACAAGATGCACGCCAGTAATGGCATTCTTTTTAATCACGAATCTCCGATTCGGGGTGAGACATTTGTTACACGAAAAATTACACGGGCATTAAGTCGAATTGCCTTAGGAATGCAGGACCAGCTATTCCTGGGTAACCTATCCTCAAAACGGGATTGGGGCCATGCTAAAGACTATGTAAAGGCCATGTATCTCATTCTACAGCAAGACCAACCGGATGATTATGTGATTGCAACCGGTATTACAACCACCATCCGCGATTTTATTAAAATGTCGTGCAACGAAATTGGCCTTGAACTTGCTTTCACAGGTGAAGGTGCCGACGAAAAAGGTTTTCTGGTTGGAATTGATGAAAAAATATTTACCGACAAAGTTGGTTCACACTATTTGGCTGGAATTAAAGCTCGAATGTCTCCTGATCTTGTTGAAGGCAGCAAGTCTAAAGGGATTGTCGCTGTCGATCCAAAATATTTCCGTCCTACCGAAGTTGACTTATTGATCGGTGATCCTACCAAATCGAAAACAGTACTTGGTTGGGTACCCGAATATGATCTTCAGGGTCTTGTTACAGACATGATGCAATCCGACATCAAATTAATGAAAAAAGATGCATGGTTAAAGGAAGGTGGCTACCGTACTTTAAATTACTTTGAATAATTAAAATGGATAAAACAAGCAAAATATATGTCGCTGGCCATCTCGGACTTGTTGGCTCGGCGCTTTGGAAAAACCTTCAGTCAAAAGGATACACCAACCTGATTGGAAAAACTCTTGATGAATTGAACCTCATGGATACCAATGCGGTCAATGCTTTTTTTGAATTGGAGAAACCTGAATATGTGATTCTGGCTGCAGCCAAAGTTGGTGGAATTGTAGCCAACAATACCTATCGCGGGCAGTTCATTTACGAAAACCTGATGATTCAGAATAATGTGATTCATGCAGCTTATTTAAGCAAAGTTAAGAAACTGCTGTTTCTTGGCAGTACCTGCATTTACCCGCGTGATGCGCCACAACCTATGACCGAGGATTGCCTCCTCACCGGTCCGCTCGAATACACCAATGAGCCGTATGCCATTGCCAAAATCGCCGGAATCAAGTTGTGTGAAAGCTACAACCTTCAGTACGGCACTAATTTCATTTCGGTGATGCCTACCAACTTGTACGGACCAAACGATAATTTCGATCTGGAAAAATCTCATGTCCTGCCAGCAATGCTCCGGAAAATGCATTTGGGTAAATGTCTGGAAGAAAATAATTGGGATGCTATTCGGGAAGACCTGGAAAAACGTTCGATCGAAGGAGTGAATCATCTGAGTGAAAACCATGATATTATAGAAATTCTCTCTAAATATGGAATACGTTTTAGTTCCTCGAAATCTGAACCATCTGTTTCCGTTGAAATATGGGGAACTGGTGCTCCCATGCGTGAATTCCTTTGGAGTGAAGAAATGGCTGATGCATGCGTCTTTCTGGTTGAAAATGTGGATTTCAAAGATGTTATTTCAACGAATTCCAAAACTGCCTTACCTGGAGAAGTTCGAAATACCCATATCAACATTGGAACCGGCCTGGAAATCTCTATCCGTGAATTGGCGAATTTGATTAAAGAAAAAGTTGGATTTAAAGGTGAACTCGCCTTCAACACTTCGAAACCCGATGGGACTATGCGCAAATTAACAGATCCATCAAAACTTCATGCGCTTGGATGGCACCATCAGATTGAAATTGACAGAGGAATTGAAAAATTATATGATTGGTATTTAGAACGCTAATTTGCCCCGATGAAGCACCTTGTCTCAGTTCCGCCCAATACAATTCAGCATTTTCATGCCATAGCAGACCTTCCAAAACAGGATTGGTTCGTCAGCTCAGATCCTGAAGAAAAACGGGTAGGTTCCGGAGGAGGAACTGCTCACTTGCTGACTGAACTGTTTCATCACGAAGGCGAATCACAATTCAACGATTGGTTAAGAAAAGAAAAACGGGTACTGATTCATGCTGGTGGTCAGAGCAGGCGACTTCCGGCTTATGCACCGATCGGAAAAAGTTTGCTTCCTATGCCCGTATTTCGCTGGTCACGCGGACAACAACTCAACCAAAGACTGATCCATCTTCAGACACCTTTGTTCGACCAGATTCTCAACCATGCTCCTGAAAAGCTTAACACACTCGTTGCCAGTGGTGATACACTGATCTTTTCAGGGAAAAATATTCCGGAGATACCTGAGGCCGATGTGGTGTGTTTTGGAATGTGGGTTGAACC
>CAIPKZ010000101.1 GCA_903865775.1 uncultured Prolixibacteraceae bacterium
ACTGCAATCATAGCCAGTCCATACAGCTATGCACTTCTTTTTCTATCCATACTGGTTGGAGGAATAATTGAGTTCTCCAATCTTTTCAAAGAATCGAAAGTTAAGCCCAACAGGGCTTTCAGCTTAATCATTTCGGTTGGTTTTTATGCTATTGCATTCCTTGTCGCTCAGCGAACGCTCGAACTGAAATACTTCCTTAGTTTTTTTCCGATGCTGCTGATTATCATGGCAACAGAACTCTACCGAAAGAAAGAAAATCCGCTTCAAAACATTTCAGTTACAATCTTCAGTATTATTTATCTGGCTATCCCAATGTCGCTCATAAATTTTCTGGTCTATCCGGAGATATTGGGAGGAAGTAACTATACACCAAAATTACTTATAGCATTATTTGCCTTGATCTGGATTTATGATTCAGGAGCCTACCTGGTAGGTGTTTCCATAGGCAGACACCGCCTTTTTGAGCGCATTTCCCCGAAAAAATCCTGGGAAGGAGCAATTGGCGGGACTTTGACTGCCATGCTTGCAGCCTATTTTATTTCCGGATTTATTCCTGAAATTAAGCTGATACACTGGATTGTTATAAGTATTCTAACTGTGATATCATCTACTTTTGGTGATTTAACCGAATCGATGTTTAAACGACATTTCGGAATTAAGGATAGCGGAAATTTACTTCCGGGACACGGTGGAATTCTCGACCGTTTCGACTCCTTATTTTTTGCTGTTCCTGTGGTGGTAACATATTTAATACTGTTTGTGGAATAGCTTTCAGACGGTCTCAAACTGTTTTTCTTCACTTAAAATAAGAAATCCTGCCATAAAGCTCAATTATTTACTATTTTTGAGCCTAAATCAAAGACTTAATGATGAAGTTTCATAAAGCCGGCACGACTACGATCAACTATGCAACTGCAATATTTGCAGGTCTCATTTTATTTTCATGGTTTTTCATTACTGACAATTCCATCAAATTCGGGATTTTAATTGCTTATACCCTGGTATATTTCGTCATCATACAATTTTTCAGGTATCCCCAACGCACTGTCAATCAAAACGAAAATGTAATTCTATCGCCTGCCGACGGAAAAATTTGTGTCATCAAGGAAACAATCGAGAATGAGTACCTGAAAACCAAATGCCTTCAGGTTTCCATATTCATGTCGCCAACCAATGTTCACATCAACTGGATTCCTATTCCGGGGTTGGTAACCTACATGAAACACAAAGACGGAGAGTTTTATGCCGCTTTTAAAGATAAATCGGCCGAAGAAAACGAACGCACTACGACTGCCGTCAAGATTCGTGACGGTCGCGAAATTGTCATGTGCCAGGTTGCAGGAGCAATGGCCCGTCGTATTATCAATTACGTCGAAGTAGGCGACCCGGTTGATCAGGCAACCGAATTGGGTTTTATTCGGTTTGGTTCGCGCGTCGATCTGTATTTGCCCCTCGACACCAAGCTTAATGTGAAATTATACGACAAGGTTAAAGGATCACAAACCGTTATCGGCACAATTTAAGTATGAACCGAACCACCAGCATGTTTTTTTGGGTACCCAATACCATTACTGCCATGAACCTCATTTGTGGCAGTTTATCTGTGTTTTTTGCAGTCAGTGGTCAACTGGGATGGGCGTCAATATTTATCTTCTGCGCAGCTATTTTCGATTTCCTCGATGGTTTTTCGGCCCGTTTACTGAATGCTTATTCATCCATCGGAAAAGAACTGGATTCACTGGCCGATATGGTGTCATTTGGACTTGCACCTGCTGCCATCGTTTTCACCATGCTCCAACTCACTTTATTTGGAAAAACACAGCTTATCCAGAATATTGAAGGAAACCTTAGTCAGTGGATTACTCTTTTCACCTGCTTGGTTATTCCTGTTGCAGGAGCTTTCAGATTAGCAAAATTCAATACCGACGACCGTCAGAGTGAACAATTTTTGGGAATGCCGATTCCGGCCAATGCCCTGTTTTTCGCATCGTTGGGACTCATTCTGGAACTTGGAACCAAAACTGAAATTGTACCATATATCCTGAATAAATACACGCTGCTCGCATCTATTTTCATTTGTTCATTCCTGATGGTTTCCGAACTGCCCATGTTCAACCTCAAATTCAAAAATCTGAAACTGAAAGAGAATGCCCTCCGCTATTTCTTTCTGGGAATTACGCTGCTCATGTTGATTTTTCTTCAGTTATACGCCTTACCACTCATCATCATTTGGTACGTTATGCTTTCAGGAATAAGTCATCTGGTTGGAGCTAAATAAGCCACTTTAAAGAAATCCCTTCTACATAAAACTACCGAATTTCTGACAAAAAGATAGAATACAAAATGCCAATCAACTAAGATTTGATTTCTATTCCGTCACAGTTTATGCGTTTTTTATGTAAGTTTGATTTATCAATTTTACAAATTAATTTAAAGCATTAATTTCCCATGAAAATTTCAGTTGTCGGTACAGGTTATGTCGGATTAGTATCCGGAACTTGTTTTTCGCAGACAGGCATCGATGTGGTTTGCGTTGATGTCGATGAAAGTAAAATCAACAAGTTGAACAATGGCCAGATTCCGATCTATGAACCGGGCCTTGAAGATATTTTCAAATACAATGTTGAAAAGGGCCGGCTTTCGTTTACCACCAGCCTGAAGGACAGCCTGGTAGATTCGGAAGCGGTCTTTATTGCCGTTGGTACTCCCCCCGACGAAGACGGAAGTGCCGATCTGAAATATGTTTTGGGCGTGGCCCGCGAAATTGGCCGCCACATGGATCATTACATGGTGATTGTGACCAAAAGTACGGTTCCTGTTGGAACTTCGATGAAGGTAAAAGCTGCGATTCTGGATGAATTGAAAAAACGCGGCGAGGATATACCTTTTGATGTGGCTTCGAATCCTGAATTTCTGAAAGAAGGAAGCGCTGTTGACGATTTTCTGAAACCCGACCGCATTGTGGTAGGAATTGAATCGCCGGAAGCCGAAAAAACGATGCGTAAATTATACAAGGCTTTTCTGCTGAACGGACATCCGATTCTGTTTATGGATATCTCATCATCAGAAATGACCAAATATGCCGCCAATTCGATGCTGGCAACCAAAATCAGTTTCATGAACGACATTGCCAATCTGTGTGAATTGGTTGGAGCCGATGTCAGCCAGGTGCGCAAGGGAATTGGTTCGGATGCACGAATCGGAAATAAATTTATCTATCCCGGAACGGGTTATGGAGGTTCCTGCTTCCCGAAAGATGTACAGGCATTGGTTCGTACTGCCGATGAATACGGACATTCGCTCGATATTCTGAAAGCGGTGGAAGCTGTGAATTACCGGCAAAAGGAAGTGCTGATCAAAAAGATAAAATCGCATTTTGGTGAAAACCTGAAGGGTCTGAAATTCGGAATGTGGGGTTTGGCCTTTAAACCAAAAACCGATGATATGCGAGAAGCCCCATCGCTGGTAATCATTGACAAGCTGCTCAAAGAAGGAGCTTCAATCATTGCATTTGACCCTGTTGCCGGGGAAGAAGCTCACCGCATTCTGGGTGATTCAATCGCGTATGCCAAAGATGAATACGATGCCTGTATCGATGCCGATGCCTTAATCATCGTAACCGAATGGCCTGAATTCAGGAATCCAAACTTCAGGGTGATTGAAAAGCTGCTAAAAACCAAAACGATTTTTGACGGAAGAAACATCTTCGAACCGGAAGAAATGCAGGATCTGAAATTCAATTACTACAGCATTGGCCGTAAATCAATAGTAATCTAAAAATAGACCCCATGAAAC
>CAIPKZ010000102.1 GCA_903865775.1 uncultured Prolixibacteraceae bacterium
CGGATGAAAGATATGAGTTCGATGCAGGGCGGAGGCGGAATGAGTTTCTACGGCGATATGCCTGAAAACCTGAACCTGGTGGTAAACACTTCACATCCATTGGTAAAACAGATATTTGAAGAACGTGATGCTGTGATCGGCACCGAACTGGAAAAGATTTCAGGAGAATTGAAGGTGAAAGATCTGGAGAAAGCCGAAATTGAAAAAGAAAAGAAAGGCAAAAAAGACGAGGAAATTCCTACG
Source organism: uncultured Prolixibacteraceae bacterium (assembly GCA_903865775.1). Classification (GTDB taxonomy): domain Bacteria; phylum Bacteroidota; class Bacteroidia; order Bacteroidales; family Prolixibacteraceae; genus Aquipluma. The sequence continues at coordinate 244 of CAIPKZ010000102.1, forward strand.
GAAGTCAAGGAAATGTCGGAAGATATTGAAAAAGCAATTACTGCTCTGAAAGATGAACAGAAAACCAAATTAACCACATTTGGAAAGGAAAATAAACTGGCCAAACAATTGGTTGATTTGGCACTCCTTGCCAACGGAATGCTGAAAGGCGAAGATTTGGACAAGTTTGTCAAACGAAGTTTTGAGCTGATCAAATAATGGATTCCATCTCTTTTTGAAAGATGGAATCCCTGATTACAAGAAAGCTGTTCTGAAAAGGGCGGCTTTTTTTTTCTATCACCTTAAAAATGATAGGAAAATTCCTACTATTTATTTAAGGGGCATAATATTTTTACTACTTTTGATAGATCAAACTTTTAATACTTGATATGAAAGTTGTTAAAGTTAGTGAGATAATTAAACAGTTAATACAGGACGGTTGGTATTTGTATCGTCACATTGGTACAAGTCACCGTCAGTATAAACACCCCACGAAAAGAGGAAAAACAACTGTAAATGGTAAGCCTTCAGCAGACATTAGTGGAAGTCTTTTGAAGAGTATTGAGAATCAATCTGGATTAATATTTTAGATCAAAAATTATGGCAACAGAAGTAATTGTACGAATCGGAAGAACCGAAAACAACTATGCCGCCTGTGTGGAAGGATTAGACGGGTTTGTGTGTACTGCCGACACCTTTGAAGAACTTAAAAAGGAAGTTTCAGCGGGTATTAATTTTCATATTGATGGGCTTCACGAGGATGGTGACCTAATTCCTGTAATATTTGAATCGGATTACTCTCTGGTATACAAATGGGAGGTTGAAAGCTTAATGGACTACTACAAAGGTATATTCACCAAAGCAGCTTTGGAACGTATTACCGGCATAAACCAAACTCAGTTGGGACATTATGCTGCCGGTCGTTCAAAACCACGAAAGCAGCAGATTATTAAGATTGAGAAGGCGCTGCATCAGTTAGGAGAAGAGCTTTGTACCATTTCATTTTGATTACCAGAAAATTTTAACAAAAAGATGAACGATAAACTTACTGCTTTTGCCCGCCTGCTTGATATCATGGACGAGTTGCGCGAGAAATGCCCGTGGGACAAAGAGCAAACCCTCGAATCGCTCCGGAAGCTGACTATTGAAGAAACCTACGAACTGGCCGATGCCATCCTGAATAACGATCTGAATGGAATCAAAAAAGAATTGGGCGACCTGATGCTGCATATCGTTTTTTATGCCAAAATCGGTTCCGAAAAAGGAGCGTTCGATATGGCCGATGTGCTGAATTCCATCAACGAAAAACTGGTTTACCGCCATCCTCATGTGTTTGGTGATGTCGATGTGGCCAATTCACGCGAAGTGGAGCAAAATTGGGAAACCCTTAAATTGAAGGAAAAAGGCGGGAATAAAAATGTTTTGGAAGGGGTTCCGGCAGCTTTGCCAGCTTTGGTTAAGGCAAACCGTATTCAGGAAAAAGTAAGCGGAGTTGGATTCGACTGGGAATACAAGGAGCAGGTTTGGGATAAAGTGAAAGAAGAAATCAACGAATTGTGTGTCGAAATTGATGCCGTTGATAAAGACAAGATTGAAGGTGAATTTGGCGACCTGTTTTTTGCCATGGTGAATGCGGCCCGATTGTATGGCATCGATCCGGAAACAGCTCTGGAACGAACCAACCTTAAATTTATCAAACGGTTCAATTATCTCGAAAGTCAGACCATGAAAAAGGGAATAGACCTAAAAAAAATGTCGCTCGCCGAAATGGATGTGATATGGGATGAAGCAAAAAGGCTGGAAAGACAATGAAAAGTGATCAGTCGCAGTTTAAAGTTTCAATTTTTAAAAATAGTATTATGCGAAAGTATTTACACAATCTGGTTGGCATTATTTTACTTCTCACCGCCTGCTCAACCGGAGAAAAGGCGCTGCAACAGGGTAATTATTACGATGCCATGATGAAAGCTGTCAGCCGTTTAAGCAGCGATCCGGATAACAAGAAAGCTACCAAGGTGGTTCGCGACGGTTACCCGCTGGCAATAGCCTATTATCAGGAAGAAATTGATCACACCTTGACAAGCAATGATCCGTTCCGTTGGAAAGAAACGCTCGGGATCATGCTGACGGTCAACCGGATGTCAGACGAAATACGCCGGATCCCGGCTGCCCGAAAACTGGTAAGTTCACCCAAAAACTACACTTCCGAATTGGCTGATGTTCAGAACCGCGCGGCGCAGGAATATTATGATGCCGGGACTGATGCACTGAACCGGAAAACACGTGAAACTGCCAAACAGGCTTATTTATATTTTCAGTCAGCTGACGGTTTGGTTCGTGGTTTTAAGGACACAAAACAAAAAATGCTTGAAACAAAAGATCTGGCTACACTCAAAGTCGTGGTTGAGCAAATTCCGGTGAATGGCAAATATGAATATTCGGCCCAGTTCTTTTATGACAATGTTTTTCAGATGCTGAACCAAAAGTTTCAGGAAAAGGATTTTGTGCACTTCTTTTCACCGGAACAAGCTGAAAAAATCCATTTGAACTATCCGGATATGGTTTTACAGATGGGCTTTTACGATTTCTATATCGACCGTCCGCAACACTCGGAAGTAGAAAAAGACCTTTCTGCCCAGATCGAAGAAAAATATCAGGTGAAAATCAACAAAGATTCGACGATTACACGGACAAGGATGATTCCCAAAAGAGGCAAGATAAAAATACTTACCGATCAGGTTGCTTCAGGTGGTTTGCTGGAAATGAAGGCTGTTGAATTTCAGTCTCAAAAAATCATATTTACCGATAAAATTCCGGGACAATATACCTGGCAGAACAAATACGGAATTTTTGTTGGTGACAATGAAGTGCTTGATGATGAACTTAAAGCTATTCTGAATAACAAGATGGTCATGCCTCCTGCTCCGCAGGATATGTTCGTGTTGTTTACCAAACCAATTTTCTCACAGTTGGCCGACAAATTAGGTGCCTATTTCAGGCAA
>CAIPKZ010000103.1 GCA_903865775.1 uncultured Prolixibacteraceae bacterium
AAAACAAACGCTGAATATTTTCAGAAACAGAAAGTTCCATGGATATCGAAGAAAGAGCTTCGTCGATGGCAAAAGCCAAATTAATGGCAGTTGGCCTTGAAGATTTTAACCAATCGGCTGCCCGGCTCATTTCCAGATGAAAGTTATCTCCTGAATAATTCCTTGCTGCAAGATACATTCCATAGGCTGCAGTCACTCCGATCAGTGGCGCACCCCTTACAATCATTTCAGCAATAGCGGCTCTGGCTTCATTCAAAGTGCTGATTTCAATAATCAGATTCTGAAACGGCAGATAGCGCTGGTCAATGGTTTCGACAAGATTTTTTTCGCTGTTAAACCATATTGTTTGCGGATTTCCCATCATTCGACCTTTGTTTTATACTGTCAAAGATAAGTATCCGAGTATCAAAAAAAATCGTGTACTTCAGGTTCCTTTGATTTTCGGTATTTTTTCAGACTTTTGTGATCTCAAAATTACAATTCATGGAACTTATTAAAGGAATTAAAAATATCATTTTTGATCTGGGTGGTGTTTTACTCAACATCGACCCGAAAAAGACCATTGCCGCATTCGGGAAACTCGGCATGGATCAGCTTGTTGGAGACCATGGACTTTCGTATGATCACGATATTTTTTATCAGATGGAACAAGGCAAAATCACTCCGGAAGAATTCCGGAATGGAGTTCGGAAATTGCTTCCTGTTGAAGTCAGCGATCAGGAAATTGATGATGCCTGGACGGCCATGCTGCTTGATTTTCCGGCAATCCGGGTTGATCTGGTAAAAAATCTTCAGGCAGAATTCAATGTTTATCTTTTCAGTAACACCAATGCCATTCATGTTGAAAAGTATCACTCCAACTTCAGAAACCAGCATGGTTTTGAGGTTTCAACGCTCTTTGAAAAAGACTTCTATTCGAACGAAATAGGATTCAGGAAACCAAGTTCTGAATCGTTTCAGGAAATTGTACGGCTATCTGGAATCAATCCTGAAGAGTCATTATTCATCGACGACTCACTGCCCAATGTAGAAGCTGCCATCGCATCCGGCTTAAAAGGATTTTGGCTCGAACCGGGTCAAAAAGTGGAAGAAATATTCGGGGAATTTCTTTAATAAAAAAGTCATCGTAAAAAGAAAACAAGAAAGATAAAATTGGAAAGATTAAGCGATTTTAGAATAACGTATTGAACATAGATGACTAACTTGCCTTGACTTTTTGTGAAAAATAGGTCAAACTTGCCTTGACTATTTGGTGTTTTGTTCGTATATTTGCCTTGTATTTATGTTTGAATTGGGTTTAATCAATTAAATGTCAATATTATGAGGCGAAGTATAACTAAGCATTTGCTTGCATGGAAGGAATCTTCCAGCAGAAAGGTACTTTTATTGCGCGGAGCACGGCAGGTTGGGAAGACTTTTGTGGTGCGTGAACTGGGCAAGACCTTCCAAAATTATGTGGAGGTAAACTTAGAAATTGACACTGAAGTTGCCCGGTTTTTCAATCAGAATCTTGATCCTAGCCGTATTTGTCAGGAATTATCGGCTTTTTACGGAAAGCCGATCCGCGAAAACGAAACACTTTTATTTTTTGATGAAATTCAGTCCTGCCCAAGAGCCATTTCAGCGCTGAGGTTTTTTTATGAAAATATTCCCGGATTGCATGTGATTGCAGCCGGCTCGTTGCTTGAATTTGCTCTGGCAGAACTTCCTTCGTTTGGAGTTGGACGGATTCGATCGATGTTTATGTATCCGATGTCGTTTCAGGAATTTCTGTTGGCACACCAAAGGGACCAATTGATTGAACTGATCAATCAGGCATCGCCTGACAATCCGATGAATACGGTCTTTCATGAGATGCTGACCAATTATTACCGCAATTTTCAGTTAACCGGTGGAATGCCTGAAGTAGTAAACCGGATCGTCGAAAATAAGAGTGTGCTTGAAGGGTTGAATGTGTTGGATGATTTGGTCATCTCTATTCGTGATGATTTCTCGAAGTACCACCGGCGTGTGCCGGAAAGCCGCATCAGAGAAGTATTTGCCAGCATTGTTGAGCAAGCCGGAGCCAAGTTTGTGTATTCGAATGTGGTAGCAAAGGCCAGCCAGCCTCAAATAAAGGAAGCACTCGAATTGCTGGTCATGGCTGGTTTGGCATTTCCTGTGTATCATACTTCAGCCCGCGGGTTTCCGATGGGGGCACAAATTGATCCGAAGAAGTTCAAGGTTCTACTCTATGATACCGGCATTTTTCAACATATTCTGGGTCTGAATATCCGTGAATACCTGGTGGTTGAAGATATGGACGTTGTAAATAAAGGAAGTCTTGCTGAAATTTATGCAGGTTTGGAACTGATCAAGGCATCATCATTTTTGGAAAAGCCACAATTATTTTACTGGCACCGTCAGGAAAGGAGCAGTAATGCCGAAGTTGATTATGTGATTAGACAAGGCGATGAAATTGTTCCGGTTGAAATTAAGTCGGGGTATAGTGGAAAGATGCAGAGTATGCGCTTGTTTATGAAGGAAAAGAATCTGAAAAGAGGAATCCGTTCATCGCTTGAAAATTTCGGAAGAGACGGGAATATTGAAATTATCCCGCTCTATGCAATTTCAACATTGATAAAGGAAAACTGAGCCTGAAGACTGCGACTGGTAATTATGAGTCGCGGTCTTTCCAGTCGCCATTGCTCCGGATGATGGCTTCGAGTTCTTCAACGGCATGTTCGAAAGGAATATGTTTTTTGATCAGAACCTGCCGTTTGTATAGGTTGACATTTCCGATACCGGCTCCGACAAAACCGTAATCAACATCGCCCATTTCGCCCGGTCCGTTTACCACGCAGCCCATTACACCAATTTTCAGGTGATCGAGATGATTAAAATGAGCTTTTATTTTGATGGTAGTTTCATGCAAATCGAACAAGGTGCGTCCACAGCCTGGACATGAAATAAATTCGGTTTTGGTTACACGCATCCGGCTGGCCTGAAGGATTGAAAAACTCAGGTCTTTCAGATCGGTAAAGGTGGTTTGGTCGGCGTCGTTGGTGATGCAAAGTCCATCGCCGTATCCGTCAATGAGTAATCCTCCAAGGTCGGCAGCAGCTTTGATCTGAAGATTTTCGAGGTAGCGTTCGTTGTATTTCCGGAGTATTACAACCGGGACTTTCCAAATGTGGGATTCGAGTGTCATAAAGAAAGCGCGAAGTTCAGCAAACGGATTTTTACTCAAACTTTCAAGAATCAGGATCGTTTTCCGCGTTTGCTTGAGTTTGGTGATAATTTCAGGATTTTCGTTCATGAAATGATCAAACTCTTCCTTGTTGGTGCGGATAAACTTGGTTTGACCCCAATGTGATCCCCCAAAAAGATATTCTTCCAAGGTTAGCACAGGATAGGAATTGCCTTCAAGATCAAGTACTTCAGTGTTATTAAAAAAGTATTCCGGAATTTGTTTGCCCCGTAATGGAAGGATTTCTGACAGTGTTCTTCCCCGAAGATCGGCCATTACCACCGGCAAAAATTTATCGCCCATTCGCAGTACCGGCCTGACAGACCGACGTTCATATTCAAACGGATTGATTTGTGCGAACAGCGGAGCTTTTATCGGCTTGTGACCTTTGTATGTTTCGATGTGGTTAATCAGTTTGCGGGCTACTGAAATTTCATTTTCAGGAGCTTCGGTCAGCGAAACACGAATGGTATCGCCAATACCGTCACCCAAAAGAGCACCAATTCCAACTGCAGATTTGATGCGGCCGTCTTCGCCTTCACCTGCTTCGGTGACGCCCAGATGAAGCGGATAGCTCATCTCTTCCAGTCTCATCTTGAAATTGAGCAGACGTACCGTGTAAACCATGGTACGTGTGTTGCTGGATTTGATTGAAATGACCACATTCTGGAAATTCTGCTTTTGGCATATCCGCAGAAATTCCATCACCGATTCAACAATTCCGGTAGGTGTATCACCATAACGACTCATGATGCGATCGGATAATGAACCCTGATTGGCTCCGATCCGAAGTGCGGTGTTGGTATTGGTCAGAAACTGGAGAAAAGGGATAAATTGTTCTTCGATCTTATGAAGTTCAGATTTATATTCTTCGTCAGTATAGAGATGATGTTCGAATTTTGCCCGTTTATCGTAGAAATTACCCGGATTGATACGGATTTTTGATACATATTTTGCGGCAATTTCGCCTAAATGCGGATTAAAATGGATATCGGCAATCAGAGGATTTTCAAATCCACGGGCAACAAGTGCCTGCTTGATGTTTTGAAGGTTTTCAGCATCCGGGACACCTCGTACAGTGACGCGAACCAAGTCTGCGCCGCACTTGATGATGCGGATGATTTGCTCAACAGTCGCTTCAGTGTCACTGGTGTCTGTATCAGTCATTGATTGTATCCTGATCGGATTACCATCACCAAGCAATAGGTTACCTATACGAACCAACGAGCTTTTCTGCCGTTGGTATCTTGTCAAGTCTTCAATATAGTTAAAGTTCTGATCCTTCATTTCAAAAAATTGTGGGCTGGCAAAGTTAATTTAAAGTTAATAAAAACGAAACGTTAAGGAGCCATATTTATTAGGTGACCCATTAAGATCCTGTTAAAACATTCCGGTGGTGTCCCTTTTTGATCTGAAGAACGAGTAATTAACAGAAATCTTTACTTTTACCGGACTAAAATTCAGGTAAAATGTCCATTCAGGTATCGCAAATAAGTAAACAATATGGATCCCAGAAGGCTCTCGATCAGGTTTCTTTTGAAATCGGAACAGGAGAATTGGTCGGATTTTTAGGTCCAAATGGTGCCGGAAAATCGACTTTGATGAAAATTATCACGGGATATCTTTCGTCGGATCATGGAACTGTCAGGATAAATAATGAACTTGTTGAAACAGAAAATATCGCCATTCGGTCGCAAATGGGGTATTTGCCCGAAAACAATCCGCTTTATACTGATTTGTATGTTAGGGAATACCTCGAAATGGTAGCCGGATTTTATCGGTTGGAGAATAAAAAAGAACAGGTTTTGAAAATGGTTGAACTTACCGGACTAAAGGCGGAACAGCACAAAAAAATCAAAGCACTCTCGAAAGGTTTTCGCCAGCGTGTCGGGTTGGCTCAGGCTTTAATTCATGATCCTTCGGTTCTGATTTTGGATGAGCCTACCACCGGGCTTGATCCAAATCAGCTGGAAGAAATCAGGCAACTGATCCGAAACATCAGTTTAAATAAAACGGTCATGATCTCCACGCACATCATGCAGGAAGTGGAGGCTGTTTGCACCAGGGTAATCATTATCAACAAGGGAAAAATGGTTGCTGATGGTTCAATCGACCAGCTCAAAGCCGGCCAGATTACCCGGAATCAAACGATTCTGGTTGAATTTGACAAGGCTCCCGATATGGAAGGATTCCGGAAGATTTCAGGCTTACATCATATCGAAAGGATTAGTGACACTGCATATCTGGCTGAATCGGACAACAGTATGGATTTACGGCCGGCATTGTTCCGGTTTGCAGTTCAGGAAAAGCTTGTTTTACTGACAATGAAAGAACAACAGCAAAGTCTGGAAAATTTGTTTCAGGATTTGACCAGGTAAATTGAAATGACTTTCCGGAAATTTGGTGCGTTTTCGTTGACAGCCGAAGTCATTTATTGTCATAAAATTGTCATTCATTGTTTCCCTACAATTTAATGACAACCAAATGACTATCAATGACTACAAAATCACCTTATGAAAACTGACACATCCTCCTCAATGAAATAAAAAGACAAAATTTCAAGATAAAGACTTCCAAGGCTGAAGAAAGTTACTACATTTGCACCTGTTATGTGGACAAATTTGTGCTGATTGCAACCACGGAAAAAAATGCTAAAACGAACCGTATTATTTTGCTATTCAATCAATTCTTCCACAATTTTTAATGTTTAATCCATTGTCTGTGAATTCTTTCAGATTTATTCTGAATTTGTTCAGGCATTAAAATTGTAAAAATTATGAGCTATTTATTTACCAGCGAATCCGTCTCGGAAGGCCATCCTGACAAAGTTTCTGATCAGATTTCGGATGCTCTTCTCGACGAATTTCTCGCTCACGATCCCAACTCAAAAGTTGCCATCGAAACATTAGTTACCACCGGGCAGGTTGTGCTTGCCGGAGAGGTAAAATCGAAAACCTATGTGGATGTGCAGGAAACTGCCCGACGAGTGATTAACCAGATTGGATACACCAAAGCTGAATACCGTTTTGACGGTGATTCGTGCGGCGTTTTCAGTGCTATTCATGAGCAAAGCCCGGATATTAACCGTGGAGTTGACAAAGCCGACAAAATGGATCAGGGTGCAGGCGACCAGGGAATGATGTTTGGTTATGCCAACTCCGAAACCGACAATTACATGCCTTTGCCTTTGGATTTGTCGCACCTGATTTTAGTTGAACTCGCCGTTGTTCGTCGCGAACAGAAGGTGATGACTTATCTGCGTCCCGATTCAAAATCGCAGGTTACCATCGAATATAACGATGATCATTCTGCCAAACGGGTCCATACCATTGTGGTTTCAACGCAACACGATGACTTTGATGCAGATGAGCCGATGCTTGCAAAAATTAAAAAGGATGTGATTGAAATCCTGATTCCACGCGTAAAAGCTCAATTACCACAGCGTGTTCAGGAATTATTCAACGACTCAATTATTTACCATGTCAATCCGACCGGAAAGTTTGTGATTGGCGGACCTCACGGCGATACCGGGCTTACCGGACGGAAAATCATTGTGGATACCTATGGCGGCCGTGGTGCTCATGGCGGTGGTGCTTTCTCCGGAAAAGATCCTTCGAAGGTTGACCGTTCAGCTGCCTATGCTGCCCGCCATATTGCCAAAAATATGGTTGCAGCTGGTGTTGCAAAAGAAATGCTTGTACAGCTTTCGTATGCTATCGGTGTTGCCAAACCTGTTGGTATTTATGTCGAAACCAGAGGAACAGCACTTTCCGGACTTTCAGATTCACTGATTTCCGAAAAGATTGAAGCGATTTTCGATCTGCGCCCTGCCGCCATCGAACAACGCCTCAAATTGCGCAACCCGATTTATCGCGAAACTGCAGCTTACGGACACATGGGGCGTCAGCCAAAAACAGTAACAAAAGTATTCGAGTCGCCTTACAATGGGCGCAAGGAATTGGAAGTCGAACTGTTTACATGGGAAAAACTTGACTATGTTGATCAAATAAAGAGTGCATTCGGCATTTGATTTCTGATACTGAAATAAAAATCCGGATCCATGAGGATTCGGATTTTTTGTTTTTTGTATCTTTGGTCGGAGGTTAAAAATAAGGTAAGATTAATCGATGGAGACAATAGAACCGGCAAAATCTATCCTGAAGGATTTAGAAAGATACGCCAATCCAGAGCGGGTAAAGAAGATTGCTACAGATCATCCCACTTCGATGCAGGTACTTGGATTAAAAGTTCCTGATCAGCGAAAAGTAATAGATGAATGGCGAAAAAAGTTAAGTCATTTTTCAGAAGAAGAATGGATTGACCTGGCTTTGGCATTGGTAGGATTGGATATTCTCGAATGTCAGCAGGTGGCTTTTGAATTCATCTGGAAAAACAAAAAAGCACTTCAGGCAATAAGTACGGAACAGATTTTCGCACTCGGAAGAACTCTGGATAACTGGGTTTCGGTTGATATGTATTGTATGTGCATCACCGGATACAGCTGGAGAACCGGAAAACTTCAGGACGAAACCATCATTCAATGGGCAAAAAATGAAAACCGATGGATCAGGAGAACATCTTTAGTCAGTACAGTTCCTTTGAACCTGCGATCGCGCGGAGGAACAGGCGATGTTGAGCGCACACTTTTGATTTGCAGACTGCTCGTTTCTGATTTCGATGATATGATTGTGAAGGCCATGTCGTGGGCTTTGCGCGAATTGTCAAAATCCGAAAAACAGGCCGTTGTCAGGTTTATGGAGGAAAATAACAGCCAACTTCATCCAAGAGTGAAGCGGGAAGTTCAAACCAAACTCACAACAGGCAAAAAAAATGGTTAAAGCTCATAAAATCATTTAATTTTGCACCTGTTTACTGAAATCTACTGAAAATGAATTCATACGCGGCAAAACGTCTGGCTCTATATATCACGTCACTGTTACTGATTTCTAATTTTGGCTTCTATCTGATTCTGTCGGAGAAAGATTACGGTCTGTTCTTTTCTGTCATTTTCATCATTTTGTTCTGTGCAATTTCCTACTTTCTGGTAGTATTTATCCTGAACCGTTACATCAACGATAAAATCAAACCCATTTATAAAACAATTCGCGATGTTCCGATCAGCGGAAAAAAGAACAAGCTTCTGGAAAAGATAAGTACTACAAACATTACAGATGTTCAGAAAGAAGTGGAGGAATGGGCCAAAAACCAGACCGAGGAAATCACCCGGCTGAAAGATCTGGAGCGGTACCGGAAAGAGTTTGTCGGAAATGTATCGCACGAACTCAAAACGCCGATTTTCAACATTCAGGGATACGTTCTTACCTTGCTCGACGGGGGAATTGACGATCCTAAAATCAATAAATTATACCTGCAACGAACCGAGAAAAGTATCGACCGGATGATTTCCATCGTGGAAGACCTGGAGTCGATTACGAAACTCGAATCGGGCGAACTGAAGATCAATCTGGTAAATTTCGATCTGGTACGACTAACCGAAGATGTGTTCGATCTGGCCCAGATGCTTGCAAACGAACGAAGTATCACATTGGAATTTGCCACCAAAACCGACAAGCAGGTCATGGTTAATGCCGACAAAAAGCGGATCATGGAAGTCATGAATAACCTGGTTGGTAACGGCATTAAGTACGGGAAAAAATGGGGTCATGTGAAAGTAGGTTTTTACGATTTGCACGAAACGATTCTGATTGAAGTCAGCGACAACGGGATTGGTATGGAAAAAAAGAATCTGCCCCGTATATTTGAACGTTTCTACCGGGTTGATAAATCCCGTTCACGGGAGCAGGGAGGCACAGGTCTGGGTCTGTCAATCGTCAAACACATTATTGAAGCACACGATCAAACGATCAATGTGAAAAGTGTTGCCGATAAAGGAACGACTTTCACATTTACCCTTGAAAAGGCAAAATAGCAAATTTCATTCATTTACGGGCAAAAAAGCATACCCAATTAACATGAAATTGCTAATTTTCAGCCAATTTTGACGTTATTATTTCGTCATAGTGAAAAAACCGCTACTTTTAAATCCAAATTCAAAACTATTATGAGCGAAAGTCAATCAAAGATTCTGCTGGTAGACGATGAAGTTGATATTCTCGAATTTGTCAGCTACAACCTGGAGAAAGAAGGTTACAAAGTATATACTGCACAGAATGGTGCAGAAGCAATAAAATTGGCGGAAAAAACACTTCCGGATTTAATTATTCTGGATGTAATGATGCCCGAAATGGATGGTATTGCAGCTTGTGAGGAAATCAGAAGAATTCCGGCACTCCAGCATACCATGATCGCATTTTTAACTGCCAGGGGTGAAGATTATTCGCAAATTGCAGGATTCGATGCAGGTGCCGACGATTACATCACCAAGCCAATTAGGCCGAAAGTGTTGATAAGCAGAGTCAAGGCGTTACTTAAACGAACAACTGCTCCTGGATTACCTCAGGCAGCAATTATTGAAAATACTCACACGGTCACTGTCGGAACTCTGGTTATCGACAAGGAACGTTACCTGATTATTCAGGATGGTAATGAAATGATTCTTCCCCGGAAGGAATTCGAATTGTTGTCGTTACTGGTTTCGAAACCCGGAAAAGTATTTACCCGCGAAGAAATCTATTATTCTGTCTGGGGCGACAATGTAGTGGTTGGCGACCGGACCATCGATGTACACATCAGGAAATTGCGCGAAAAAATAGGAAATGACCATATCAAAACCCTGAAAGGAATCGGCTATAAATTTGTAGAATAGTTCCGTAGATTTTAATCCTCAATATCCAGTTTCATTTTGTTGAACCGGAAGTTAAAAGCCAAACTAATTTGTCCTGAAATGGAAGATTGGTTTGGTTTTTTCGCTTTCAAATTTTTCTATATTTGTACCTTTTAAAAAATATGGCTGTAATATAAGTTCCGATGAGTAATAAATTTCAGGTTTACAAGCAATTAGACCTTTCTCAAATCAATAAGGATATTTTAAAAAGGTGGGAGGATGAAGACACCTTTAACCTAAGCATTTCTACCCGCGAAGGTCAGCCAACTTTTGTTTTTTACGAAGGACCTCCGTCGGCTAATGGAATGCCGGGAATCCACCACGTAATGGCCCGTGCTATCAAGGATACTTTCTGTCGCTATAAAACCATGAAAGGCTTCCGTGTTCACCGCAAAGCCGGATGGGACACTCATGGATTGCCTGTGGAACTTGCCGTTGAGAAAACGCTTGGAATTACCAAAGACGACATTGGTAAAAAGATCAGCGTTGCCGAATACAATGCAGCCTGTCGCACCGAAGTCATGAAATATACCCGTGAGTGGGAAGAATTGACCAGATTGATGGGCTATTGGGTGAACATGGACGATCCGTATGTCACTTACGACAGTCGTTACATGGAAACTGTATGGTATTTGCTGAAACAGCTTTTCGATAAAAACCTGCTTTATAAAGGATATTCGATTCAACCCTATTCACCGGCTGCGGGTACCGGACTGAGTTCGCATGAACTGAATCAGCCGGGTTGTTACCGCGATGTAAAAGATACTACCGCCGTCGCTCAGTTTAAAGCCATCCGAAATGAAAAATCGGAATTCCTTTTCGAAAACGTAGAAACCAATCTTTACTTTTTGGCCTGGACCACCACGCCCTGGACTTTATCTTCAAATACCGCACTATGCGTTGGTCCGAAAATTACCTACATAAAAGTCAGAACCTTTAATCCGTATACCGGAGAACCTGTTACACTGATTCTGGCAAAGAATCTGCTGACTGCACATTTTGATCCAAAGAATGAAAGTCTTGCTTTGGAAGATTACAGTCCGGGTGATAAAAAAATTCCTTACCGCGTTTTGGGAGAATACGTCGGAACCGAACTTCAGGGTTTGGACTACGAACAATTGATTGATTGGGTAAAACCAAAAGGAGATGCATTTCGGGTAATTACCGGCGATTTTGTAACTACTGAAGATGGTACCGGCATTGTTCACATCGCTCCAACATTTGGAGCCGACGATGACAGGGTAGCTAAACTGCATGGGATTTCACCGCTGATTGTGGATGATCTGGACGGAAAACGCCAGCCTTTGGTTGACCGGAACGGACGTTTTTTCCTGATCGAAAATATGGATACTACTTTTGTTGCCGAATATGTGAATCAACTTTCGTATTATGAATTTGCCGGACGTTTCGTCAAAAATGCATACGACGAAAAGCTGACTGAAGATGATGCCACTGTGGATATCGACATCTGCGTGATGCTGAAAAAGGAAAACAAAGCTTTTAAGGTTGAAAAGCATGTTCACTCATACCCGCATTGCTGGAGAACGGATAAGCCAATCCTCTATTATCCGCTCGATTCATGGTTCATTCGCACCACAGCCGTTAAAGATAAAATGATTGCGCTCAACAATACAATCAACTGGAAACCTGCATCAACCGGAACCGGACGTTTTGGAAACTGGCTGGAAAACCTGGTTGACTGGAACCTGAGCCGTTCTCGTTTTTGGGGAACTCCGCTACCAATCTGGAGAACCGAAGATGGTCTGGAAACCAAATGCATTGGTTCGGTTGAAGAACTGATGACCGAAATGAACGCCGCGGTTGTGGCCGGAGTATTGGACAAAAACATCTTCGAAGGATTTGAAATTGGAAACAACTCCAAAGAGAATTATGAGCTGATTGACCTTCACCGACCTTTTGTTGACGATATATTCCTTGTTTCAGCTTCAGGCAAAAAAATGTTCCGTGAGCCCGACCTGATCGACGTTTGGTTCGACTCAGGATCGATGCCTTATGCACAAAGTCATTTTCCATTTGAAAATAAGGATAAATTTAAACAGGTATTCCCTGCTGACTTTATCGCCGAAGGTGTTGACCAGACGCGCGGATGGTTCTTCACCTTGCATGCCATTGCAACCATGATCGATGAATCGGTTGCATTTAAAAATATTATTTCGAACGGACTGGTTCTCGACAAAAACGGCAACAAAATGTCGAAGCGTCTGGGCAATGCAGTCGATCCGTTTATAACCATCGAAGAAAACGGATCCGATCCGTTGCGTTGGTATTTGCTGACCAACTCACAACCCTGGGACAACCTGAAATTCGATATTTCAGGCGTCGATGAAGTCAAACGTAAATTCTTTGGGACGCTTTACAATACTTATAATTTTTTCGCGATGTATGCCAACATCGATGGATTCACATTCGCTGAAGAAGAAATCCCTGTTGATGAACGGCCTGAACTTGATCGCTGGATAATTTCATTGCTGAACACTTTAATCAAAGAAGTTGGAGAAAGCTATGAAACTTACGAACCAACGCGTGCCGGGCGTGCCATTTCTGAATTTGTTTCGGAAAACCTGAGCAACTGGTTTGTTCGTTTGAGCCGGAAACGCTACTGGGGCGGATCATACGACAAAGAAAAAATTTCAGCCTATCAGACACTCTACACCTGTTTGAATGCCATTGCCAAACTTTCGGCTCCGATAGCACCTTTTTATGCTGATCTGCTTTATTCCGACCTGAATAAAATCTCCGGAAAGGAATCCTTCCGAAGCGTTCACTTGGCTGATTTTCCGGAGTGCACTGATTCGTTGATCAACAATGATCTGGAAATTAAGATGGCTCTTGCTCAAAAAGCCTCGTCGATGATTTTGGGACTTCGCCGGAAAGAAAAACTGAAAGTTCGTCAGCCGCTGGCCAAAATCATGGTCCCTGTTCTGAGCCGGGAATTCCAGGAACAATTCGATTCAGTAAAGAATATTATTCTTTCGGAAGTGAATGTAAAAGAAGTGGAATTCCTGACCGATGCAGCTGGTATTATCAGTAAAAAGATTAAAGCCAATTTTAAGACACTGGGACCAAAATTCGGGAAACTAATGAAACAGATTTCCGTAGAAATCGCTGATTTCAATCAGGAAGATATCAGTCGGATCGAAAAATCAGGTGGTTGCGAACTGAATATCAACGGTGAAACTATTTCTTTAACCCTTGAAGATGTTGAGATTCAAACGGAAGATATTCCCGGATGGCTGGTGGCAAGTGAAGGTGGATTAACCATAGCGCTCGATATCAATCTGACAGAAGAGCTGAAACAGGAAGGAATTGCCCGCGAGTTCATCAACAAAATTCAGAACATCCGGAAAGAAAGCAATTTTGAAGTGACCGACCGGGTTGTCCTGAAGATTCAGAAGCATGATTTTTACAATTCGGCTGTAGAGCTATTTAAAGAATATATTACCACACAAACACTTGCATCAGAATTGGTTATGGTCGATCAGATTTCTGCTGAAAATTCGCAACTGGTGGAAATTGACACTGATGTTGAAGCAAGGATTCAGGTGGTACGAAATTTATAGTTTATAAAGATTTCAGATAGAGTAATTGAGTCGATGAAATCAAATTAATTTCATACTTTTAGAGGCCGCGTCAAGTCTGAACAACTTGATTCAGGAAACATAAATTAAAGCGTTACAGTTATGAGTGAAAAGAACAGATATTCGGATGATGAACTTCAGGAATTTAAAGCATTGATTCTTGACAAGCTCGAAAAGGCGCAGAAAGACTATGTAATGTACAAAAGCTCTATAACACAGAGTGATGGAAATGATACACAGGATACGTCTCCAACATTTAAAGTTTTGGAAGAAGGAGCTGCAACTTTGTCGAAAGAAGAAGCTGGCAAACTGGCTCAGCGTCAGCAAAAGTTTATTCAGTATTTACAGGCTGCTTTGGTGCGTATCGAGAATAAAACGTATGGAATTTGCCGCGAGACTGGTAAGCTGATTTCGAAGGAACGCCTTCGTGCTGTTCCTCATGCTACCTTGAGCATCGATGCGAAAAACAATCAGAAGTAACTTTTTGTAGGATATAAAACAGAATGGTTGGAGGAAGCAATTCTTCCAATCATTTTTTTATAATGAATGATCATGTCAAAATTAAATAAATCGATTCTCATCGTTGTATTGGTCTTGTTGGTCGACCAAATTCTTAAGCTTTGGGTCAAAACGAACATGACTCTTGGCCAGGAATTCAACATAGTCGGGCACTGGTTCATCATCCATTTTGTGGAGAATAACGGTATGGCGTTCGGATTCGAGTTTGGCGGCGAATACGGGAAAATTTTCCTCAGTCTGTTCCGTGTATTTGCAGTATTTGGAATCGGCTGGTATATCCTCAAACTGGTCAAAAAAGACCTTCCTATGGGTTTTATTGCCTGCGTTTCACTTATTTTTGCCGGTGCTATCGGAAACATTATTGACAGCGCATTTTACGGATTGATCTTCAACGACAGTTTCGGCCAGGTTTCTACCTTGTTTCCTGAAGGTGGTGGGTACGCCACTTTCCTTCATGGCCGTGTTGTCGATATGTTTTATTTTCCACTGGTATCAGGCACTTATCCAAGCTGGATACCCTTTGCCGGAGGAGGTGATTTTCAATTCTTCCGACCGGTTTTTAATGTAGCCGATTCTTCCATTTCCATCGGAATCTTTTCCATCATTTTCTTCTACCGGAAGCAGTTTAATAAACTGGATCTGAAGGATGATACAGATCAATCAGAAGAAAAACATACAGAAGAAGAATCAACGTTACTTCCTAATAATGAATCTCAGGGAAATTGATTGTTTCTCTTGTAAAATAGTAATGAATTCAGTAAACTTGCACTCCGAAAAAATGAATAGATTTCTTTAGTCAGAAGACAAGACGGCAAAAGGAAAACCATCAAAATATTTCGGGCCTATAGCTCAGTCGGTTAGAGCACCTGACTCATAATCAGGGAGTCCCTGGTTCAAGCCCAGGTGGGCCCACTTAATAATCAAACACTTACACATGAATTTGTGTAGGTGTTTTTATTTTACGCAAGGTTTACGCAAGGTTTTGAGGATTTGCTTTCATTTTATGAAGAAAGGTGGGAACTAATGCCGAACTCAACTTTTTCGGGATTTGACCAAATTATCGTTAATAAGTCTGGACATGGGAAAGACCTTCAGTATTAATGATTGTTTGTTTTAATCCAAATCATCTCAAATAAAATAATTTGCATCTTGTACGGACAATATACGTACAAATAATTGAAGCGTACGGATAAAATCCGTACGTTTGTAAAAAAAAATACGATGGACGCAATTATTGAACATGAAGGGAAAGCCCGATTTGATGCAAGACTATCAAGCGAAAAGAAATTAATTATTGAAAAAGCAGCAAGGTTAGGTGGTTACAGGAACCTCTCTGATTTTGTTGTATCAACAGTATTTGAAAGAGCACAAATGATTATTCAAAAATCTGAAACCATTCTGGCATCACAAAGGGATAGTGAGATATTCTTTAATGCGTTGGTAAATCCACCGGAACCAAATGAAGCCTTAGAATCCGCGGCCAAACAATATAAAGAAATGGGTTCTAAATAATGATCACAACAGAAATCCTCTCGAATAGTCATAAAAAACTAAAGATCGATTTTAGTTGTGGTAAAGAATTGCTTGATACTTATCTAAGAACTCAAGCGAGCCAGGACGTAAGGAGAAAACTGTCAGCCTGTTTTGTGTCACTTCATGTTGAAACTGGATTAATTCAGGGGTATTACACTTTATCAAACAATAGTATCCCATTGGATATAGTACCTGAGAGTTTCAAAAATCAGTTACCTAATTCTTATCATTCGATTCCTACCACACTTCTTGGAAGATTAGCCGTTGATAAAAGATTCAAAGGAACGGGAGTTGGTAAAATGTTATTGATTGATGCTTTAAGAAGGAGCTTTGAAATATCCAAATCAATTGGTTCTTTCGCGGTGGTAGTGGATCCCATGGATGAAGACGCTGAAAATTTCTATACCAAATATGGTTTTATCCTTCTTCCCGATAGTCATAAAATGTTTTTGGCAATGAAAACTATCGAGAGACTTTTTATTTAAACATAATACGAAAAAACCACGCAAGTCACTACTCAAGGGTTTTGTGATACATCAATGTAATGATGAAGATCATATGAGTTTGGTCTTGTTAGAATTAGTGGTAGAAAACATGGATGTAATCATTGAAATAATGATGATTCATTTATTTATCTTTCACATGCAATAAACCCCGAATAAAAGGGTATATTGCATGTGATATTTCAATTGATATGAATACTGAAATTAAACATACAAGTGATTTTCTTAGAACTGTTAGAAGTAATGGTAGATATGCTTTTACAATTGACGAACTAGTTAATGTTATTCCTAAACCGATCAGGAATATCAGAAAGGATCTCGACAGACTAAAAGAAAAGAATGAAATCGTCAACATCAGAAGGGGTTTTTACACTATTCTTCCTCCTGAATATCAAAACATGGGGGTAATTCCTGTTGATTTTTACATTGACGAACTAATGAAATACATAGCTAAAATTTACTATGTTGGTTTATATAGTGCAGCGATGTATCATGGGGCAGCTCATCAGCAACCTCAGGAGTTTTATATAATTTCTAAATCACCAAAACCAAGAAGAATTAAAAGTGATGATTTTCTGATCAACTTTTCAGAGAAAAAGAATTTTCCCCAGTATGGTGTTGAAGAAAAGAAGACAGAAACCGGCTACTTCAAGATTTCAAACAAGGAATTAACCTTTCTTGATTTAATATACTTTGAACAATCTATTGGAGGATACAGCCGCATCGTTACAATTCTGGAAGAGTTATCAGAATCACTAAACCTCATTAAAATGAGAGAAGTTGTTAAAAACGATTTCCCAATAAGTACATTTCAAAGAGCTGGATATATTGCTGAAAATATCTTAAACAACAATAAGTTGGCTACTATTTTTGAAATTAAGTTAGCTAAACTAAAACTAAAAACCGTTTTATTAAAATCGTCAGGACAACAAATTGGTGACAAAGATGATAAATGGAACGTTGTAATTAACACTCAAATTGATAGTGATTTATGATCCCAAGAGCATACATTATTGAATGGCAACAAAATACTCCTTGGAAAACCAATGCACAAATTGAACAAGATCTGGTAATCTGCCGAGCCCTGATAGCCATATTCTCCGATGAATTTTTAGCATCTAGTCTGGCATTCAGAGGTGGTACGGCATTACACAAACTATATTTACATCCTCAGCCCCGTTATTCGGAAGATATCGATCTGGTGCAGATTAGACCTGAACCAATAAAAGAAACCATTAAACGGTTACAGAAACAACTTAGCTTTGTCGATGTAAGTTCTGTGGTTGATCAAAGAAAGAATAATAATACACTCAAGTTTCGTTTCGAATCAGAATTTCCACCGATTCAGCCCATACGGTTAAAAGTCGAGATTAATTGCAAGGAACACTTTTCCATATTGGATTATCAAAAGTTCCCATTTGAAGTAAAATCATCTTGGTATGAGGGTGCATGTAATATTACAACTTATAGGCTGGAAGAATTATTAGGCACAAAACTTCGTGCTTTATATCAACGAAGGAAGGGTCGGGATCTTTACGATATGTACAAGGCTTTAATTCAGGTTCCAGAATTGGATAAACAAGCTATACTTCATTGCTATCAGAAGTACATGGAATTTGTGGTGAGTCAACTCCCATCGAAAACACAATTTATTCAAAACATGGAAGCAAAAATGAAGGATGATGAATTCCTTGGAGATACAGCTGCATTAATCCGGACGGATGAGAAATACAATCAGGAAGAGGCTTATGAACTGGTACGAACTGAATTAATCGAAAGACTTTAAAATGACTGTGTTTGTTCTGAAACATAATACGAAAAAACCATGCCAGGTTCTGAGCTGGGTCTTGTGATAGA
>CAIPKZ010000104.1 GCA_903865775.1 uncultured Prolixibacteraceae bacterium
CGACTATGCCCAGTTGGTGAAAGAAGGAGCGATCATTTTAGATGTTCGCACCAAGGGTGAATATGGATCCGGACATATCCGGGGATCAGTCAATATTCCGGTTGATCAACTTCACAAGAATCTTCAAAAGTTTAAGGACAAGAAACGTCCCATAATTACCTGTTGTGAATCAGGAATGAGAAGTTCCTCGGCAAAAGGAATTTTGACTTCAAATGGTTTTATCAATGTTTACAATGGTGGCAGATGGGCGAGTCTGAATAATAAGGTGTGATAATGATATTGGTATGAAAAAAGTATTAATACTTGGTGGAGGTTTTGCCGGCATCCAAACGGCCATTGAATTGCAAAAAAGTGGCAAGTTCAAAGTAAGCCTGGTTTCCGATCGGGATTATTTGTACATCTATCCCATTTCAATCTGGGTACCGGTGCGAAGTGCCGAATTTGATGATGTGAAAGTTTCGCTGGCCGATATCCGGAAGAAATATCCGTTTGAGGTAATTGTTGATCCGGTAAAAGAGATTCATGCAGCCAATCGTCAGGTGGTTTGCGAAAATCAAACACTGAATTACGACTATCTGGTGGTTGCTTTTGGCGCCGATAAAATGAAACACAAAGGCATTGAAAATACCTTGTCAATATGCGGAAAACCTGAAGTTTCATTGTCTATCCGCGATGGAATTGATGCATTGATTCAGAAAGGCAGCGGCAAGATTGCGGTTGGTTTTGGTGGAAATCCAAAAGATAAATCGGCAGTTCGCGGAGGTCCCGGATTTGAACTGATGTTCAATATCCACAATCTGCTGAAAAAGAAAAAAATGAGGCAAAACTTTGAGCTGACTTTTTTTGCACCCATGGAAGAACCGGGAGCCAGAATGGGCAAAGGCGCGCTGCCAATGCTCAATAAATTGTTCGACAGATACAAAATAGCAAAGCGCTTTGGCAAGAAAATCACCGGATTTGAACCCGGATCGGTTGTTTTTGAAGACGAATCGAAACTGGATGCCGATTTAATTCTGTTTATTCCCGCATCTTCAGGCCACAGTGTGCTTCAATCGAGTGATTTGCCATTAACCGAAGCGGGTTTTGTCCAAATTGATAACTTCTGCCAGGTTCGCGGACTACCGGATGTTTATGCGATTGGCGACATTGCTGCCATCGAAGGACCAGAATGGATTGCCAAACAAGGGCATATTGCCGAATTGATGGGCCAGAATACCGCGCACAACATCATCGAATCAGAAAACGGAACGACCAACAAAAAAGGCTATCAGGAACATCTGAATATTCTCTGTGTAATGGATACCGGCGATGGCGCTGCTTTTGTTTTCAGGAACAGCAAAAAATCATTTTTAATTCCAATGCCTGTTGTTGGTCACTGGATGAAGAAAGGCTGGGGATTGTATTCGAAATTAACCAAAGTAGGCAAATTTCCCCGTTTGCCCGGAATGTAAACCCCGAAAAACCGTAATGAGAAAAGTATTAAAAGTATTGGTTAGCAACAGGATGATCATCCTGGCGATTTTGGGCGTTTCGATGTACATAGGCATTTCGCAATATCATATTTCGCTTTGGTACATTTTGTTTTACGGCGTATTTCTTGGAGTAATCTTCGGAAAAGTCTTTTGCCGGTGGGTTTGCCCGATGGGCCTGATCATGGAAATGCTGATGAG
>CAIPKZ010000105.1 GCA_903865775.1 uncultured Prolixibacteraceae bacterium
GGTTTTTTCGATGAGGACGGCTTGTTCGCCATTTTTTCCTGATTTTCATTACATTTGAAACTTCTAAACCAGAAATCAACCAACCCGATGATTAAAATCGTATTGACATTCTGCCTGTTTTCAGGTATATTTATGAGTACTTCCTATGCCACCAGTTTGAGCAAGATTGAAAAGAAAGCACAGCGAATCCACGAAAAATGCCTGACTGTCGATACTCATTGCGACACTCCGATGTTGATGATTAAGCCCGGATTCAGTGTTCGCGATGAACATCAGGCATCCAAAAGCCGGGTAGATTTGCCCCGCATGAAAACCGGAGGTTTGGATGCCATGTTCTTTGCAGTATTTACCAGTCAAAAACCACGAACAGAAGAAAACTACCGGAAAACGTATGCTTTGGCGCACCAAATGCTCGATTCCATTCATTCGATGTTGAATAAAGATGGAGATCTGGCAACGCTGGCTTTGAAAGCTGACGACCTTGCCCGAATCGAAAAGACCGGAAAACGAGCCATTTACATGGGCATGGAAAATGGTTTTCCATTGGCCAAAGACTTGTCTCACGTGGAGGAATTTTATAAGCTGGGAGTCCGGTACATCACGCTTTGCCATTCATATCACAACGATATCTGCGATTCGTCAAGTGACGCCAAGCCAGCTGAGCACAAAGGAGTCAGCGAATTCGGGAAGCAGGTCATAACCGAAATGAACCGTTTGGGGATGATGGTCGATGTTTCGCACGCTTCTGATAAGTCGTTTTTCGATGCGATCGAATTGAGTAAAGCTCCGGTCATTGCCTCGCACAGTTCTGTTCGGGCAATCGCACATCACAACCGGAACATGACCGACGAAATGATTCAGAAGCTTGCTGCCAAAGGTGGAGTCATCCAGATTTGCCTGCTTGATGAATACATCAAAAATCCTGACACCACTTCGGTGAAATACGTTCGGATGAAAGAATTGCACCGTCGTTACAGGGAAGAAAGCAATAAAATGACTGATGTCGAAAAGGAAGCTCTGCACAAAGAATGGGATGATGTACAAGCTATGAATCCGGAAAACATGCCTGCAGTTAAAGATTTGGTTGATCATATCGACCACGTTAAAAACCTGGTGGGTGTTGATTATGTGGGTATTGGAAGTGATTTCGACGGAGGTGGCGGATTGCGCGATTGTGCCGATGTCAGTCAGTTTCCGAACATTACCCTGGAATTAGTCCGAAGAGGTTATACTGAAAAGGAAATCCGAAAAATCTGGGGCGGAAATTTACTGAGGGTTTTAAGGGAAGTTGAAAGGGTGGCCGAAAAAGAGCAAAAAAAATCGTAGAAAATTTTAGTAAAATCTCCGGAACTTAAAAATATTGCATAAATTGCGTAACGCAAATCACGTAACGCAAATCACGTAACGCAAATTATTCAAAAATGAAAACAAATAATCCTTTTGTTATTTCAGGATATATTTCTCCTGAATATTTTTGCGACAGAGAGCTAGAGACGGAAAAAATTATTTCAGCGCTAAAAAACGAGCGAAACATTACCTTACTATCACTGAGGAGGGTTGGGAAAACCGGAATTATCAAACATGCTTTTAACCAACTTGAAGCTGGTGAGAATTACAGGCTGTTGTATATTGATATTTTGCCAACTGCATGTTTCGGAGATTTTGTCAGGGAATTTGGAAAAGCTATTCTTATTGAAGAACAAAGAAGATCAGGGAATTATCTGAATAAACTCACCCGGTTAATTTCGGGTATTGGTGGTAAACTTACTTTTGATCAATTAACCGGAAATCCACAACTGGAAATTGATTACAAAAAGCCACAGGAAACAGAAAAAGATATTGCTGGTATTTTCCAGTACCTCAAAGAGCAAAATTGCAGATACATTATCGCCATTGACGAATTTCAGCAAATTGTAAATTATCCCGAGAAAAACGTGGAAGCATTGTTGCGTTCTCAGATTCAGCAACAAAACGTGGCTAATTTTATCTTTTCGGGAAGTAAAAAAAATATCTTATCAGCGATGTTTAGTGAATACGGCAGGCCTTTTTTTCAAAGTTCTGACATCATGAACCTCGGACGGATTAGTAAGGAAAAATACAGCGAATTTATTGCAAATCATTTTGCTGCCCATCAGCGATTAATTAATATTGAATTGATCAATAGCATTTTGGATGAATACAATTGTTATACATTCTATGTCCAGTATTTCTTTAACCAGATTTTTGCTTCGCAGGCTGTTGAAATATCAGCTCAATTCGTATCGGAAATTGCAATTCAGATTTTAGAGGAACGTGAATATGTTTATTATAATTACAAGAACCTACTTACTGACATTCAGTTTTCACTGCTAAAAGCCATAGCTAAAGAGGGATTTGTTGCACGACCAAACTCGGGAGAATTCATTCAGAAATACAAGTTAACACAAGCCAGTTCGGTAAACACATCTCTAAAATCGCTTTTAAACAAAGAAATGATATATTTGGATGAAGATGGTTATAAAGTTTATGATATGTTCTTTTCAAAATGGTTGGCCCGATTGTAACTGAAGGTTTATTTGTGAAATAATCAAGATTTGAAGAAATTTGATCTGATCTCACGCAGCCTTTTTTATTGCAAACCAATCTATGAAGCATCAGAAGTCGCGGGTAATGAAACAACTTATCTTTTTCGTAGCACTTTTATCACTGTTTGCCTGTAAGGATCAGGTAGACGACCTTAAATCGACGGATATTCAGTTCGCCGAACTGAAGGAACAAAACATGAAAATTATTCCCGCAAATCCAACGATTAATGACGAAATTAAATTGCTTGTGTTTGATGACTGCACCTACAATCAATTGTCAGGAGTGTCCAGAAAAGGGAATACGATCGATATTCAGAAACAATTCAATGGCATGATGAAATGGCCATGTATAATGAGGAATGACACGATTCTGATTGGAAAATTACCTCGGGGAAGCTACAATGTTAATTACACGTTAATCGATATAGCTCAAAAAGCACCTCAAAACATTTCCCGTTCGTTCACTTTTCAATTGGTTGTAGCGAAGTAGTCTCTCCTGAATTTACACTCAATTTTGTTATTAAACCTTTATTTTTCATTGGATTACAATCGATACGAATGTTCTTTTTTATAGTGAATACGGGTATCGCCTGTTTCCTTATTTTGAATGAATCAAGATAAGCCGTTTTGTTTTCAAGTGACTGATTTTCAAAACCAGATTAATGCTCTTATTTAGGCAAAAAAACAGGCTATTTCAATCCCGCTTCTTAAAAAGCACTAATTTTGCCCCGATTTTATAATCAGTTACAATTAATTATGGCAAATAAATACAATAAGCTATTTGAAGAATTTCCGCCAGTCAGCACCCAGCAATGGATGGACAAAGTTACTGCTGACCTGAAAGGAGCCGACTTCAACCGGAAGTTGGTTTGGAAAACAAACGAAGGCATCGACGTTCAGCCTTTCTACAGGGCAGAAAACCTGGAGAACCTGGAATACCTGAACAGCCTTCCCGGAGAGTTCCCTTTTGTTCGTGGAAACAAGAAAAACAACAACGATTGGTTAGTCCGACAGAGTATTGCGGTTACCGATTTTGCTGAAGCCAATAAAAAAGCCCTGAATTATCTGATGAAAGGGGTGGATTCGTTGGCTTTCGTGTTTAGCGGATGTACCGAATATTCAGTGGCTGATATGGCCCTTTTACTGAAAGACATTCAATTGGATGCCGTTGAGGTAAACTTCGTTTGTAAATGTCGCGCATGCAAGATCGCTGAATTGTTTGTTGAATTTGCGAAACAAGGCAACTACGATCTGAAAAGCATCCGTGCTTCGGTTGAATACGATCCGTTTGGAAAGTATGCACTGACCGGAAAATTCAAAATCGATCAGAATTTTGTGATCGATCAGGCTGTGAAAATGATCAATGCAACTGCCGAACTGACTAAGTTTAAAACATTAGCCGTTAATGGCAAAAACTTCGGAAACGCCGGATCATCCATCGTTCAGGAATTGGCTTACTCATTAGCTCTTGGTGCCGAGTACATGTCTACATTGACGGATGGTGAGCTTGTCGAACCAGATGCTGTGGCTAAAAAAATGAAATTCAACTTCTCGGTTAGCGCCAACTATTTCCTCGAAATAGCCAAGCTTCGTTCAGCCCGTTTGTTGTGGGCTCAGATTGTAAAAGCATACGAACCAAAATGCGAATGCTCATGCAAAATGATCATTCACGCTGAAACCGGAAGCTGGAACAAAACCGTTTACGATCCATTTGTGAATGCTCTCCGCACTCAAACCGAAGCCATGAGCGCTTCGCTTGGTGGGGTTGATTCAATGACCGTACTTCCGTTTAACGCGATTTACGAAGAAAGCACCGAATTTTCTGATCGTATTGCCCGTAACCAGCAATTGTTGCTGAAGGAAGAATCGAACTTCTCGAAAATTGCCGATCCTGCTGCAGGATCTTATTACATTGAAGAACTGACGGCTGCTATTGCCGATCAGGCTTGGAAACTGTTCCTCGAAGTTCAGGAAAAAGGTGGATTCCTTGCTGCGTTGCGTGAAGGATTCATTCAGGCTGAGATTAAAAAGATGGCCACCAAACGCGATTTGAACATCGCCACCCGTCGCGAAAATCTATTGGGTACCAACCAATTTCCAAATTTCAACGAAAAAGCTGAAAAGGAAATGGATGCCGCCATTTTTGCCCCGGTTGATTTAACTTCCGGAGAAGCTGAAATTGAAACATTGAAACCTTACCGTGGTGCTCAGGCTTTCGAAGCGCTTCGTTACAAAACTGATGTTTATGCCAGGACAAACAAACGTCCGTTAGCTTTCATGATGCCAATCGGTAATCTGAATATGCGCAAGGCCCGTGCACAATTTGCCTGTAACTTCTTTGCAGTTGCCGGTTTCGATGTGCTAGACAACAATGGTTTCGAAACGGTTGAAGAAGGCTGGAAAGCTGCTCAGGATGCCGGTGCTCAAATCGTAGTTATTTGTAGCTCCGATGACGAATACGCTGAACTTGCTCCTGCTGCATTTGAAGCGATTGCTGGGAAAGCCATCTTCGTGGTTGCCGGTGCTCCCGCTTGTACTGATGAATTAAAGGCAAAAGGAATCGCCAACTTCATCAACGTAAAAAGCAATCTGTTGGCTGAACTATCTCAATATCAGAGCCTGTTAAAAATTTAAACGCAAAGGCGCAAAGACGCTAAAGTTTTTATTTGTTTTCAAAAACGAATAATACAAAAGTCAACAGATAGATTAATATTTTTAGCGTCTTAGCGACTTCGCGTTGATTTAGAATGATATTTAAAAAGGGAAAAGATGATTTCAAAAACCGAATACGAACGAATTGCCACAATTATTGTGAACTCAGCTTTTGAAGTTCACAGGGAGTTAGGGCCGGGTTTGCTCGAATCTGTTTACGAAGTTTGTCTGGTTGAAGAATTAAGAAATCGTGGACTTTTTGTTGAAAGTCAGGTTAAAATTCCAGTGATTTTTAAGGGTAAAACATTAGAAAAGGAGTTTGTTGTCGATTTGTTGGTTGAAAATTCTGTAATAGTTGAACTCAAAGCAGTGGAAAATTTACTTCCGGTTCATGAAGTTCAATTAGTGACTTATTTGAAACTTGCAGATAAAAAACTGGGATTCTTAATCAATTTCAATGTTTCACACATAAAGATTGGAATTCACCGGAAAGTAAACAACTATTTTTTATAATTTTTTGCTTCTTAGCGACTTACCGTTGAATGATAAAATTTAAACGCAAAGGCGCAAAGACACAAGATAATTTTAAGTTTATCAGAAATAAATAATTAGCGTCTTAGCGACTTCGCGTTAAAAAACAAAATATTATGCGACCAAATTTTAAAGACATAAACATCAAAACGGTAGCTCCTCAGCCCAATACTGCCGAGTGGAATGCTGCCAATCAAATCGAAAAGAACTGGATCACTCCGGAGCAGATTCCGGTGAAACCGGTTTACACCAAAGAAGACCTCGAAGGCATGGAACACCTGAACTATGCAGCGGGTGTGGCTCCTTACTTGCGCGGACCGTACTCTGTCATGTACGCCATGCAGCCCTGGACAGTGCGTCAGTATGCCGGATTCTCAACTGCTGAAGAATCAAATGCTTTCTATCGTCGTAACCTCGCTGCCGGTCAGAAAGGTTTGTCGGTTGCGTTCGACCTGGCAACTCACCGCGGATACGACTCCGATCACCCACGTGTGGTTGGAGACGTTGGTAAAGCGGGTGTGGCCATCGACTCGATTCTCGACATGAAAATCCTTTTCGACCAGATTCCATTGGATAAAATGTCGGTTTCGATGACCATGAACGGCGCGGTACTTCCGGTACTGGCCTTTTACATCGTAACAGCATTAGAACAAGGTGCAACTTTAGATCAGCTTGCAGGAACCATCCAAAACGATATCCTGAAAGAATTCATGGTGCGTAATACGTACATCTATCCACCTGAATTCTCGATGAAAATTATTGCTGACATTTTTGAGTTCACTTCTCAGAAAATGCCAAAATTCAACTCGATTTCCATCTCCGGTTACCACATGCAGGAAGCTGGTGCAACTGCCGACATCGAAATGGCTTACACGCTGGCCGACGGCCTGGAATACCTTCGCACAGGGATCAAAGCCGGAATCGACATCGACGCTTTCGCACCACGTCTGTCGTTCTTCTGGGCCATCGGGATGAACCACTTCATGGAAATCGCCAAGATGCGCGCTGCACGTATGATTTGGGCCAAGATGGTGAAAGATTTCAATCCGAAAAACCCGAAATCGATGGCATTGCGCACGCATTGCCAGACTTCAGGATGGTCTTTGACTGAACAAGATCCATACAACAATATTGGCCGTACGGCCATTGAAGCAATGGCTGCTGCGCTGGGTCATACCCAATCGCTGCACACCAACGCTTTGGACGAAGCGATTGCTTTGCCAACCGATTTTTCTGCCCGTATTGCCCGTAACACACAGCTTTACATTCAGCAGGAAACTGAAATCTGTCGCGCAGTTGACCCATGGGCCGGTTCGTACTATGTTGAATCACTGACCAACGAACTGGTTGAAAAAGCCTGGGCGTTGATCGAAGAAGTTGAAAAACTCGGAGGTATGTCGAAAGCCGTTGAAACCGGAGTTCCAAAAATGCGCATCGAAGAAGCTGCTGCCCGCACACAAGGCCGCATCGACAGCGGTACACAGGGAATTATCGGCGTAAACAAATACCGCCTCGAAAAAGAAGACCCAATTGATATTCTGGAAATCGATAATACAGCCGTTCGTTTGTCGCAAATCGAACGTTTGAATAAATTGCGTGCCGAACGCAATGAGGAAGAATGTCAGGCAGCTTTGGAGGTTCTCAGCAAATGTGTTGAAACCGGCGAAGGTAACCTGTTGGAACTGGCCATCGTAGCAGCACAGAAGCGTGCGTCGTTAGGCGAAATTTCATACGCATGCGAAAAACATGTTGGACGTTATAAAGCAATCATCAGAACTATTTCAGGCGTGTATTCAGCAGAAAGTAAAAACGATTCTACCTTCAAGGAAGCGCAGGATCTGGCTACCAAGTTTGCCAAATTAGAAGGCCGTCAGCCACGTATCATGATCGCCAAAATGGGTCAGGACGGACACGACCGCGGTGCAAAAGTAGTTGCTACCGGTTATGCCGACATCGGTTTCGACGTGGATATGGGGCCGCTGTTCCAGACTCCCGAAGAAGCTGCCAAACAAGCCGTTGAAAACGACGTGCATGTATTGGGCGTTTCGTCACTGGCTGCTGGACACAAAACTTTGGTTCCATCGGTTATTGCTGAATTGAAAAAACTGGGTCGTGAAGACATCATGGTCATTGCCGGTGGTGTAATTCCTGCCCAGGATTACCAATTCCTGTACGATGCAGGTGTGGTTGCCATTTTCGGTCCTGGTACCAGCGTTGCTGCTGCCGGAAAGAAAATTCTGGAGGTTTTGTTGGCTGCACACGAAGAATAATATTGAGATGCAATTTTTGTAGAGACGCACGGCCGTGCGTCTCTACTGCACAAAATACAAAAGCCGCTTTCCTGAAAAGGGAGCGGCTTTTATTGTGTTTGAAGCTGATCAGTTGAGATGCCGAAACAAGTTCGGCATGACGCTTCGAGTTTCGGACTGCCATGATCAGAAAGTCATCCCGAACTTGTTTCGGGATCTGTCCGCATACCACAAATCAGGTATGATTCCGCAGCTTCAAATCTTATAAACTCGCTCCATGCCAGCCACTTTTAATTACCAACCGGCCATCAATCTCAGCATACCAACCTGCAGCCAAATCCGCTATTTCAGGATTATCTTCTTTGATCAGATTGATTTTCCATTCCCGATGCCAGTTTTTTAATTGTTTCTCCCGCTGGATGCATTCTTCCAATCCTTCAATTTTCTCGAAATAAACCAAATCGACCAGATTGTATTTTTTAGTAAATGCAGAACCTATCCCTGTTTTGTGTTCCAAAACTCTTCGCTTAATTGCATTAATAACTCCAATGTAAAAAGTAGTTCGGTTCTGATTCGACAGGATATTTTCAAAGCCTTTCCGCCTGATGAAAGAGTTTGTACTAATTTAAGAAAAATGTGAATGA
>CAIPKZ010000106.1 GCA_903865775.1 uncultured Prolixibacteraceae bacterium
AACCTTATTTCGCGGACGACTTCATTTTCGCATTTTCTTCTACCCAGGGCGCCACTCCTTCGTCGTTTTGCCCCGGGCTACAAATATTTCACCCCGCTGGGGTTTAAAACTTGCAAGTAAACCCTATTTAAATACACTTTTAACAGCTTCCAGGTAGCCAAATTTATTTTTGGTATCAGGTTCCAGGTAGCTTCCTTCGGTCCATTCGTTCCAGCAATTGATGTTCAGGATTCGCGGCCCGTTTGGATCGGCAAGCAATTTATCTTTGGTCATTTGAAGTGCTTTCCGAAAGTTTTCAGGCGTATTATTCCCGATGATATTCATAAACGGATAGCCATAGTTTCCCCATTCCGATTTCAAATCGCAGCGCGGACTCGAATCCCAGCCCATCGAAACGTTTGGGAAATACGGAATTGGATATTCGGTTTTGGCTTTGTCCCAATGTTTCATGTATTGATCGCGCACCTGATTGTAATCGGTTTGGCTATCGGGCAATGTGGCATGATGAATCCACACATACGAAGTCGCCGAGTCGAAACCCAGTAATTTCATCAGGTCGGGAACATTGGCTGGAACCTTTTCAACGGGCAAAATGGGTTGTCCCCAGGCCACCATGTTCCAGTGAATACCTTTCAACCCGGCTGCAATTGCTTTTTTGTTCAGTCTTTCCATGGCCGCTTTGGTGGCTTCAATACTCCCAAATCCTTCAATGAATTTTTGAATGTCGTAAATTGAAAAGTACGGTTTGCCATCAATCTTCCAGTAATTGGGCTTGCTAAAATAATTTGCGATTAACTCATCTCCGATTTCTTCAAATCTTTCAGGTGAAACTTTCCCCGGATAGAGCAGTTTTTGTTTGGTTCCACGGGTATATGGATGAATCTCCACCCAATCGTGGTTAGCCCACATGAATGCAAATTTGATCTTATTTACATTCTTCGCTTTCAGAAAACCTTCGTCGATGCACCGATTAAGGAATGGACCATCTTCGTACATGTACCAGTCGAAGATGAAACAATCGATGCCATAATCCGAGGCAGCCTTAATTTTTTGCTCCATCACTTTCGGATCTTTTTCATCAGTATATCCCCACAACGGAACTTTGGGCTGATCATGTCCCGAAAACCTTGGCTGAGCAGCCTTTACCAGTTCCCATTCCGACCATCCGGCACCTTTGTTTTGAATGTTTCGGGCATCATCGGTATGGTAGTTCGGGAAATAATAGGCTGCAACCTTGATTTTACTATCTTTCTTTTGGGCAAAAAGAAATGCAGGCAGCAGTAATAAAGTAAGCAACACGAGAAATATGTTTTTCATGGTATCAGGAATCTTATTTATTTTATCTGGTTTCTTCATTGCGGCGCATACAGCATCATTTTTTCAATATTGATTTTTAGATGCGCCTTGTTCAATCCTTTCATTTTGACCCCGGCTTAAAAGCCTGGGCTATTCACATTTGACTCCTATGGAGTCATTTAATATTTCACTCTCAAAACCTGCACCGGCCCAAACAGACCTGAAGGTTGCAGCGGATTTTCGGGTTTGAACGGACTTACCGGGCACCAGGTTGGGCGCTGATCGACGGGCAATTTACTGTCGCCAATTAAGCGGTTCACCCAGGTATTCACCACTTCTACCTGAAGTTCATTCTCACCTTCTTTAATCCATTTCGTAATGTCCAGCTGGTACGGTTTGGTCCAGATTCCACCCGCATACGAATCATTAACTGTAACCTTTGCCATAGCAGTGAAACTCCCCAGATTGATGATTACATTTTCGCTGGCAGGCAATTTCTCCAACTTAAATGTGTGTCTATAAACCGCTGTTCCTGAATAATATTTGATCTGTTCGTCAGTTGAAGTTGTCCAGTCGGTAAGCGTTTCGAAAACCACAGGCTGTTCCGGTCCTCTTTGTTTCGGATCAAACTGAACAGTCCAGGGGCCTTTCAGGTCAGCAAGTAATGAGGATTGTGGGTAATTGGCTTCAACACTTTCTGCAGAAGACTTCCCTGCTGATTTTCGGAAAACCACAAACACACTTTCGTAAGGCTCCAACTTCAGGGGAACTGCGGTTGTATTTTGGTGCTGAATGTATGCCGAAAGGCTGCGGATATTTCCGGTGGTGGCTTCCCAAAGTTCGGGTTGCTTTCCTTTTACCCTGAATTCAGGAGTTACGGTTTTAACTTCCGCAGTCTGATTGGTTACGAAATAGATTTCACGATCACCCAACGTTCGGTGTCCGTAATGAATCGACTTATCATCGGGCAATTGACAATCGGGCACGAAATTGATCAGGGCAAAGGCTTCTTTCATGTCGAGGCCATTCATGATCATTCCCTTGCCAACTTTTCGGGATTTAACATTCACCCCATCCACATCACCCCAAAGTTCGGCGGACATCTGCTGAATTTGTTGATCGGCTGCAGGTTGGTTTTGCAAACTAGGCGAGCGTTTGGGTGCAGGACCTAAAATAACCGCACCCTCGTTAACCAATTGTTTGATTTTGGCAAGCACTTCCGGGCGCATGGTTTCCAGTTTAGGTAAAACCATAATCCGGTATTGAGTTCCGTGGGGCAAAGTAATCAGTCCGTCTTTTACCGTCATGTATTTTTCAATCACTTCGGCATTCATGTAATCGAACTGGTAACCAACAGGAAGTGCGGGATCTGCAACACCCGTCATTTTTGGGGCATCTTCGCCAATAAAATAAGCCACATCGGCTACGTTCAATCCCTGCTGAAGCATAAAATTCGTGCGTTTCAGGTATTGCGAATAAACATCCATCTGCGAGAACCAGGGGTTGTTGCGGTTAAACTCGTTTCCGAACCAGGCGTTCATTCCCGGAAGTTTATCGTCGTAAGGTTGAGTGATATAAACGTGTAACAGCGTGTTGTTAATTCCTTCGGCAAAAAAGCGGTCGCCGCGCTGTTTGATGGTTCCGGGATAACGGCTGAAAGGCCTTCCGGAGCAGGTATTTGACTCGGCTGAAATTTTGTTTTTCCCATAAATATGTCCGCATGAAGTGGCTGCACGGTTTTCAATATCACCCAGCTCACCTTCGCTCCAAAACTCGCCGCTAATTTCGTCCGACTGTCCACCATATTGCAGAAATTCGCCCGGAAAGCCCCAGTGACCGTAGTTTTCGAGCCAGGTTTTCATGCCGTGTTTGTGACTCACTTCGCGCAAACCGCCCACATAATCGTAAGCCACTTTATCGGCAACCATCCGGCGCATATCCCACAAAAAACGATCAGATTCCTGCTGACTATTCACGACCAATCCCTGATAAACCGGGAGGTATGGAGTGGGATCGTACCCGTATCTTTGCTTGAATTCTTCAAAAAATCCATCGGTAAAGTTTTGTCCACCGGTTTCGTAACTATCCTGAACGACCACTTTAAAACTCTTCCGGTCGGCTTCAGGAATGCGTTTCAGGATTTCGCCCATGTGACCATAGAAATGCTTTTCGGCGTGAACTTTACTCATCTTGTCCACTTCGTAACCGGTTGCTTCCGGCGATGCCGGACTGTTCACTGTTCCGGTCGGTGTCATTCCGGTGCGCGAGATCACCCAATCGCCTTCGGGAACGTCCCAGGTCAAAGTTCCGTCAGCGGACAGATATTGTGTAATGTCGACCACTTTTGACCCATCTATAACCGTCGACTGATCATCAACTTCAGGCTGAGCGGGCCACTGATAATCTTTCC
>CAIPKZ010000107.1 GCA_903865775.1 uncultured Prolixibacteraceae bacterium
AATTCCACGATTGACAAAGGATTTGCCGGCAAAAAAGTCAGGGCTGCTATTGATCCAGCCTTCAGTGATGGAGTTTCCCATAAATACAATCCGTTTTTCTCCTGATGCAGGCAGCCCGATTTTCGCATTATCGTCTTTGAACCGTGCCGTATTCGCCCAATCCTGAGCGAAAGTTAATCCAACCACAAACATGGATAGAAAAAGCGTAAAAGCTATTTTCAAATTTTTCATTATTAAGAATTTAAAAGTGAATTGATGTCAATTGCTGTCAATGGAATACCAAATATAGCTTACATTTTCAAACTTCAAGGCATTCAGACTGTCAAAAAAGAGGCTGCCCTTTTGAGACAGCCTCCTGAAATTTTGGTTATGGCAAAACACAAAATCATGTGTTTATCCGCATTTGGAAGTTCCGCAGTCGGGGCAAATCAGGCAACCTTCCTGATAAGTGACGTGGTGTGAACCACATTCTCCGCAAACAGCGCTTTCAGAAACCGTTCCGTCCGGAACATATTTTTTCAGGGCGCGGGCGACTCCGGCTTTCCAACTGTTGATGGTGTCGTTATCGAACTGAAGGCTGGTAACTGTATCAACCACTTTATGGATAGGCATTCCGTGACGCAGAACACCGGAAATCAGCTTGGCATAGTTCCAGAATACCGGGTTAAATTTATAAGATAAACCTTCGATTGTTGTCCGGTAGCCTTGTTTGTTGGTGTATTGGAAATCGTAGCGTTTCGATCCGTCGTTATTGACATTTTTGATGATTTTTCCACTTACGACTGAGCGCGGCAGCAAAATCCCGTCTTCGTCGTCGGAAAGCCCGGTGAAAATTTCATATGGACGTCCTTCGATGGTTCCGATAAATGCCACCCATTTGTCTTTTGAATTTTGAAACCGCACGATATCGGCATCCAATTCGGTTGGCCTTTTGGTTGGGAAGACACTGTAAACGGCTTCTTCCTCTAATTCCTCTTCTTTTTTATTGGAGATGAGCACTCCTGAACGGCATCCATCACGATACACAGTTACGCCTTTGCAGCCACTCTTCCATGCTTCAAAATAGAGTCTTCCAACCAGTTCTTCATCAGCGTCGGCTGGCAAATTGATGGTTACGCTGATGGAATGGTCAACCCACTTCTGGATTTTCCCCTGCATGCGCACTTTATTCATCCAGTCCACATCGTTCGAAGTGGCTTTGTAATAAGGTGATTTGGCAATCAATTCATCTAAATCAGCTTCAGGATAATTCTTTTTGAGTTCAAATCCATTCACTTCCATCCAGTCTTTGAATTTGTGATGGAAAACAACGTATTCTTCCCACGAATCGCCCAATTCATCAATAAAGTCAACTTTAACATTTTTATCGCCCGGGTTTACTTTCCGGCGGCGTTTATAAACCGGCATAAAAACAGGTTCAATTCCTGATGTGGTTTGGGTCATCAAACTGGTTGTTCCGGTTGGTGCAATGGTAAGCAGAGCAATGTTTCTGCGGCCATATTTTACCATATCCTGATACAATGCTTCGTCGGCAGCACGAAGGCGTTTGATCATTGGATTGTTTTTCTCGCGCTCGGTGCTGTAAATATTAAAAGCGCCGCGTTCCTTGGCCATATTAACCGATGACCGGTAGGCTTCAAGAGCCACGGTTTTATGTATTTCTTCGCTGAAATCAGTCGCGTCATCGCTTCCGTAACGTAATCCTAAAGCAGCAAGCATATCGCCTTCAGCAGTTATACCTACACCGGTACGACGTCCTTCTTTGGCTTTGGTCTGAATCTTCAGCCACATGGAACGTTCGATGTGTTTCAGATCTTCATTTTCAGGATCATCATCAATCTTACCAAGTATTCCATTAATCTTCTCCAATTCGAGATCAATAATGTCATCCATCATGCGCTGGGCATAGGCAACATGTTTTCTGAACAGTTCGAAATTGAATTTGGCCCTTGTCGTAAAGGGATCTTCAACATAAGCGTATAGGTTGACCGCAATTAGCCGGCAACTGTCATACGGACAAAGAGGGATTTCACCGCATGGATTGGTCGAAACGGTTTTATAGCCAAGGTCGGCATAACAGTCAGGCACCGATTCCCGAATGATGGTGTCCCAGAAAAGGATACCTGGTTCGGCAGATTTCCATGCATTGTGTACAATCTTATTCCAGAGACTGTCTGCATCAATTTCTTTTACATATTTTGGATGTTTCGAGTCAACCGGATATTGTGTGCGGTACTGAGTACCAGCCTCAACCGATTGCATAAAATCATCATGAATTTTAACTGAAACATTTGCGCCGGTTACTTTACCTTGTTCGAGCTTGGCATCAATGAACGATTCGGCATCAGGATGTTTAACTGATACTGAGAGCATCAGTGCACCACGACGGCCATCCTGGGCGACTTCGCGTGTCGAGTTTGAGTAGCGTTCCATAAAAGGAACAATACCGGTCGAAGTAAGGGCCGAATTTTTTACCGGCGAACCTTTTGGCCGGATGTGTGAAAGATCGTGTCCGACACCACCACGACGTTTCATCAGTTGCACCTGTTCCTGATCAATTTTCATGATCCCTCCGTACGAATCAGAGTCTCCATCGTTTCCGATTACAAAACAATTGGACAGCGAGGCAATCTGAAAATCATTGCCAATGCCTGTCATCGGACCACCTTGAGGTACGATGTATTTAAAATCCCGGAGAAGATCAAAAATCTCATCTTCGGCCAATGGATTTTCATAATTCTTTTCAATTCTTGCAATTTCTGCAGCAAGTCTTCGATGCATATCATCGGGAGTCTTTTCGTACAGATTACCGAATGAATCTTTTAACGCATACTTGTTGATCCACACAGTTGCTGCAAGTTCATCACCTTTAAAATAGTCCCGCGAAGCTTCAAATGCTTCATTTTGGGAGTACGTTACTCTCCCCGTTTGGGGCTCCATTGCCACGTTTTTGAATGTCATAACCCAAAAATTTTGATCTTTAATAATTGATAATCGATTGAAAACGTGACGGAAATTTTGCTCACGTTCGTTTGTTTTAGCAGTATGCAAGATAGGGTCTGTAATTAAAAAAACGAATACTTATTTCAATAAAAATTCCGAAAGTTATCAACGCAACGATGTTAGTATGTTGGTAAAGAATATATTAACATTTTTTCAACTGGGAATTGTTTACAAAAATGAAAATATTTATTCAGCAGAAATGAAATTTTTATTCTGGAAAGAAGCTGTAATAAAGCAGTTTGAGAATGATTATTGTTCCGTTGAATCGGACTGATTCGAATTTCAGAAATTGTTAAAAACTTTGTTTAAAATTAGCTGTGTTGCTCCAATATTTTGTTTAGTAAAATTAATACATTCAAATCGGATTGAAGCTCGTTTTTCAGCATCAGTAAGCAATTTGACAAGAATAGTCTGAAGTTCAGGATAATCATTAACGGGGAACGCTACACCTAACTTAACCATACTTGTGGCTTCATTAAACTTCATGTAATTCGGCCCAAATACAATAGGCATCCCAAAAATTGCAGCTTCAAGGGTGTTGTGAATTCCGACTCCAAAGCCACCTCCGATATAGGCCAGATCAGCATATTTGTATATCGCCGACAAGATGCCTATGGTATCAACAATTATGACCTGCTTGTTTATAACTGAAACTTCGGTTGCTTCGGTAAAACAAATAACCGGTGTTTTCAACAGGTTTATTAACCGCTCGATATTTCCCTTCTTTGTTTCATGGGGCGCAATGATGAATTTTATTTCGGGATTTTCGTGAATAAATTGAGCCAGTAATTCTTCGTCGGGTTTCCAGGTGCTTCCGGCAACCACCAACTTACTGTTCCCTTTAAAAATTTCGACCAGCGGAATGTTTTTCCCGTTGAGGGCTATCTCAGCCACGCGGTCGAAACGCGTATCGCCGGCTTTGGTCACATTCTTTATTCCAACCCGATGTAGCAAATCAACCGAATGATTGTCCTGTACAAAGAAGTGATTGAAATTGAAAAGCATTTTTCGATACCATTTTCCCCAGGGTGAGTTTTTAAAAAACAATTGTTCTTCGCGGAATATGGCTGAAAACAAGTAAACAGGGATATTTCTTTTCTTTAATTCATTTAGGTAGTGAAACCAAAATTCATATTTTACAAAAAACACAATTTCGGGCCGAATGCATTCGATGAGTTTTTGAGCATTCTTTTTAGTATCGGTCGGCAGATAATAAATGTAATCGGCCAGATCATAATTTTTGCGGATTTCGTATCCTGAAGGAGAAAAAAATGTCAGGAAAATCCGGTATTCAGGATTTTGTTTTTTGATGGCCTCAATAACCGGCCGGCCTTGTTCGAATTCACCCAACGAAGCACAATGAATCCATACGATTGGCTTGTCGTGTTTAATTTTGGCTGTGATTCCGGGGAAAACCTGTGAGCGTCCGGTGTTGATCTGCTTCGCCTTGATGTTGAAAGGAGCAGTCAGCTTAATCAGAATGGAATACAAAAAAATGGAAATGTTGTAAAGGGCCTTCATTCAGGTTTTCTTTTGAATCGGTAAAAATAATGCAATACTTCGAAATATTTACGCTATAGTGTTACCTTTAATTCTGACAAGTCCGGCGTGACCATGCTTCGATTCTTCATTAACTCAACTCTGTTCACAGGCTCGCCAGATACCCGGTGTCCTTTTTAAGGTTTGGTTGCATCGAAGCCTCAACTGCCAGCTGGTCGCACCGTTCATTCTCAGGAATATTGGCATGTCCTTTTATCCAGACAAATTTCACCTGATGTTTTGGATAGATTTTCAGGAACCTGAGCCATAGATCTTCATTTTTTTTGCCTTTGAAACGTATTTTTACCCAGTTCCAGATCCAGCCTTTGGTAACAGCATCGACAACATACTTCGAATCTGAATATATTGTCACGGTCGAATTTTCAACCTTCAAGGTTTCCAGACCCACAATAACAGCCAGTAATTCCATCCGGTTATTGGTGGTCAATTCAAATCCGTCCGATAATTCTTTTCTGAATTTTCCGGAAAGAAGGACTGTTCCAAATCCGCCAGGACCTGGATTCCCGCGTGCTGCGCCATCGGTATAGATCACAATATCCATTAAGTTAGGCTTTTATAATCATTAAGTCATTTGTGGTCATTGATAGTTTGTGGTCATTGATAGTTTGAAGACGCAAAGTAAATGACAATTAATGACGCGAAGCTAATGACCACGAATGACCTGAATTCATCTTTAATTCACAATGGTCATTTCATCCAGGAGGTTCTGTGCTCCGGCCATTTTATCGATTGTCCAAAGTACAAAACGGATATCAACGTTGATGCATTTTTGCAGATCATTTTCAAAGGTCAGATCGCCACTCATCGCTTCCCAGTTGCCGTCGAAAGCAATTCCAATCAATTCGCCTTTTCCATTGATAACCGGACTTCCGGAGTTGCCGCCAGTAATATCGTTATCAGTAAGGAAGCAGGTATGCAGGCTTCCGTCTGAATCGGCGTATCGCCCATAATCTTTTGAGCCATAGAGTACTTTCAGTTTAGCTGGCACATCAAATTCTTCATCTCCGGGGATTCCTTTTTGCATATATCCCTGTAAGGTGGTGAAATAATTGTATTTAACGCCATCCCGGGGAGTGTAGCCGCCGATAGTTCCGTATGACAGACGCATGCTTGAATTGGCATCCGGGTAGAAATTTTTGCCGGCTTCCATCTCCATCAATCCTCCGACAAAAAGGCGATTTCCTTTGGTCAGTGCGTCTTTTGTTTTCTCTGTTTCTTCTGAAATCATTGTCCTCATCCTGAATATTTCAAGAGCGACCTGGAAGAGCTGATCTTTTTCGAGAATTCTGGCTTTTGGTGCCTCGAAAAAGTGAACCATCCGCTCTTGGCTTCC
Source organism: uncultured Prolixibacteraceae bacterium (assembly GCA_903865775.1). Lineage (GTDB taxonomy): Bacteria > Bacteroidota > Bacteroidia > Bacteroidales > Prolixibacteraceae > Aquipluma. Next base: position 5,897 of record CAIPKZ010000107.1, read on the forward strand.
GAAAATTGAATTGGAATACAAATCCTTCATGTATTTGTCAAAGTCATTGCCGTATTTGCTTTTTACAATTTTGAAAAATGGCGGATGATATTGTGGGGCAACATTTTCCTGATAGACACGGAACAATGCTGCGGCAATTTTCTGGTCTGTTTCCGAATCGTAATCTTTAAAGAACTCATCCAATCCAACTATTACCCGCTCGGTGGCCAGACTAACTTTTTCTGAATTCTTATCCAATTTTAACGCTTCAAATAGCGGACGTGTGCGGTATGCAAAATAAAAAATCTCAGGTCCGCGAACCAAGGCCTCCGACATATATTCCGAAGCAGTTTCATCTACCACATCTTTATATGCACTGGCTATCAGGCTGAGTGCCTCACCATATTTGACCTTTCGTTGAGAATCGTTATTTACCCATTGCGTAAACTGATCTTCGAGTTGTTTCTTTTTTTCGATCACATTCAGGCTTTCGAGTCCTTTATTTTGCCCGATGCTGTATTTATAATAATTTGAACTTTGCGCAAATTTGGCAGAATACATGATTTTTGATTTCTGAGATGTTCTCATAAAATCTTTCATGATACGTTGTTTTTCTTCCCGAACTTTGATCACAATCGGATTGGTCACATTCATCGTAAATTCAATTCCGAAGGAGGTTTTGAAACGGTTGGTGTTTCCCGGATACCCAAGAACCATGGCAAAATCGTTCAACTGGTATCCTTTCAGTGAGATCGGCAGGTGATATTTTGGTTTATAAGGTATATTGTCGGCCGAATAGGATGCCGGTTTTCCATCTTTCCCGCAGTAAATACGAAAGATACTGAAATCGGCGGTATGCCGGGGCCACATCCAGTTATCAGTTTCTCCGCCGAATTTACCCATCGATTGTGGCGGTGCTCCAACCAGACGAATATCCTTGAATGTTTCGTAAACAAAAAGGTAGTAACGATTATCATTGTACATCGATTGAACACGTGCTTCATAATGATCAATGCCAGTGGCTTCTTTTTCAATATTCGAAGAGATTTCGCGAATTCTTTTGCTTCGTTCGTTGCTTGTCATCTCGTCGTTTAATTCGGGTAGAATTTTTGCTGAAACATCTTCGAAACGGATCAGGAATGAAGCTGATTTTCCGGAATTAGGCAATTCTTCTTCTTTTGTTTTGGCCCAAAATCCATCCCTCAGGAAATCGTGTCCAACGGCACTGTGTTGCTGAATTTCATCAAATCCGCAATGATGGTTCGTCAAAAGCAGTCCTTCTTCTGAAATAAGTTCGGCAGTACACGATCCGTAATCAAGCGAAACTACCGCATCTTTCAGGCTCGAATGGTTAATGCTGTAAATATCCTCCGCATTCAGCAAACAACCTTCTTTCTTCATTTGGTTGATATTCAGCTTTTCAATCAAAGCCGGCAACCACATCCCCTCGTCAGCCCGCACCATTGCAGAATTAAATACCTGAATGAATGTGATTAGTACTATTAATTTCTTCATCTGCGAATTGGAGTATTGTAATTATTGAAAAATAGACCGCAAAGATATGGATATATGATTATTTACTGCTGTTTTTAAGGGAAGTCTTGTTATAAAAAATGTTAAAATCTACCTGCAATCTTATGAATTCTGTTGTTGATATTGATTTTTATTTGATGGCACAGCATGTGGATTCACAACCTTCAGAAATGTTATCTTTGCCACAAAATTATAATCAGCATGATCATGGAAAGAAAAGTGAGGGTTCGGTTTGCTCCAAGCCCGACAGGCCCGCTACACATGGGTGGGGTTCGGACAGCTTTGTTCAATTATTTATTTGCCAAAAAACATGGAGGCGACTTCCTGTTGCGCATCGAAGATACCGATCAGAACCGGTTTGTGCCGGGGGCAGAAGAATACATCATCGAAGCGTTGAAATGGTGCGGATTAGTTCCTGACGAAGGCGTCGGTGTTGGCGGAAATTTCGGACCTTACCGTCAAAGCGAGCGCAAACCGATGTATAAAAAATATGCTGATTCCCTGATCAAAAACGGGTTCGCTTATTATGCCTTCGACTCGGCAGAAGAACTGGACGGATTGCGAAAAGAGTTTGAACTCCGGAAGGAGGTGTTTTCATACGATTTGCATACCCGGAACAATTTAAAGAATTCGCTCACGCTTTCTCCTAATGAAGTTTCGGAGAGGCTGCAAAGTGGCCAATCCTATGTAATTCGTTTCAAAATGCCCGAAAACCGCGATATCGTCGAGGAAGATCTGATTCGTGGCAGGGTCTCTTTCAATACCAACCAGCTCGACGATAAGGTTTTGTTTAAATCTGACGGTATGCCAACTTATCATCTGGCCAATGTGGTCGATGATCACCAGATGCAGATTACGCACGTTATCCGTGGCGAAGAATGGCTTCCGTCCATGCCTTTGCATATTTTATTGTATGAATCTCTGGGTATTTCAGAAAACCGACCTCGCTTTTCTCATTTACCGCTCATTCTGAAACCTGAAGGAAAAGGAAAGTTAAGCAAACGCGATGGAGATAAAATGGGATTCCCTGTTTTCCCGCTGCTTTGGAAAGATCCGGAAACGGGCGAATTTTCAAGAGGATACCGCGAAGATGGTTATTTCCCCGAAGCGTTCATCAACATGCTGGCTTTGCTGGGCTGGAGTCCCGGAACGGAACAGGAATTCTTTTCGATGGATGAACTGATTGAAATCTTTGATCTTTCGCGCGTAGTCAAATCGGGTGCCCGCTTCGATCCGGAGAAAGCCAAATGGTTTAACCGCCATTATTTGCAGCAGAAATCACCGGCAGAATTGGCTGGTTTGTTTATGCCGATACTGAATGAAAAAGGCATTTCTCCTGAAATCCATCAACTCGAAAAAATTGTTGGAATGATTCAGGAGCGCTGCGAATTTGTGAAAGATTTGTGGGAGCAGGGTCATTTCTTTTTCCAGGCTCCTGAAACTTACGACGAAAAGACCATCCAGAAAAAATGGAAACCCGATACCAACGAAAAACTGGAATCAATTACTGAACTTTTCGAATCCATTTCGGATTGGAAAGCAGAATCCATTAAGGAATCATTTTCAGCTTTTATGACTGAAAAAGAATGGGGTTTTGGCGTGGTGATGGTTCCAATTCGCCTCGCTTTGGTAGGCAGCAGCAGTGGTCCCGACTTGTTTGATATCTGTGAACTGATTGGCAAGGCAGAGACAATCGGCAGAATCCGAATAGCTTGCGAAAAAATTAAAGGATAGATTTGAAATTCTACAGAAGTCAGGGCGTGACTTGAAGTCACACTCTGACTAATCGAATATGTACCACTTACCTGTTAATCATTTTTGCATTTCCAATTGAATACCTGTCACCTTGTACTGCAATTATTGAGGATGCCGTATTGATTTCCTGAAGTTCGTCAGCCGTGAATTCGATTGCCGATGCTCCGAGATTTTCGTGCAACCTGTGCAACTTTGTAGTTCCAGGAATTGGGACAAACCAAGGCTTTTGAGCAAGTACCCATGCCAATGCAATTTGTGCCGGTGTTGCATTTTTTCGTTGTGCAAATGCGGCAACCAAATCTACAATGGCCATGTTGGCTTTCAGGTTCTCGGGCGATAAACGCGGTACAGTACTCCGGAAGTCTTTAGGGTCGAAGGTGGTGTTCTGATCCATTTTCCCGGTCAGGAAACCCTTGCCCAGCGGACTAAACGGAACAAAACCAATCCCCAATTCTTCGAGTGTCGGGATGATTTCGTCTTCGGGCTCGCGCCACCACAACGAATATTCGCTTTGTAAAGCAGTAACTGGTTGAACGGCATGTGCGCGGCGGATCACTTTTACACCTGCTTCCGACAATCCAAAATATTTCACTTTTCCTTCCTGAATCAAATCTTTTACGGCTCCAGCCACATCTTCAATGGGTACGTTCGGATCAACACGGTGCTGGTAGAAAAGGTCAATAGCATCTACCTTAAGTCGTTTCAGCGATTCTTCTGCTACTTTTTTAATGTTCTCCGGACGGCTGTTGAGCCCGGTATTAACTCCATCCTGAAAACTAAATCCGAATTTAGTAGCAATTGCAACCTGGCCTTTAAACGGTTCAAGGGCTTTGCCTACCAGTTCTTCGTTGATGTATGGGCCATACACTTCGGCCGTATCAAAAAAGGTCACACCGCTTTCAACAGCCGACCGAATCAGCGCGATCATTTCTTTCTCGTCTGAAATTGTTCCGTAACCAAAACTCATTCCCATGCACCCGAGTCCGATGGCCGAAACTTCCAGACCACTGTTTCCTAATTGGCGTTTTTGCAATTTTATTTCCATGATTTTATGCTTTTAATGATGATACAAATATCAAACAGAAATACCCTTAAAAATAACAAAAACCAAACGATAAGATACGAAATTCAAACAATTACAATCTGACATTCAATCTGCTAATCTAAAATGCTGTGCAGGTATAATTTCCAAAATTAAAGCGTATCCAGATCCTCAGAAAAAAATCTTACTTTGGTAGGTATGAAATTGTTGATGGAGATTATCCAAGAACTTTACGAACTACGAATATGAAAAAAGGTGTGAAAATTACATTAATAAGTATTGGGTCAGTAGTGTCCCTTTTAGTTATTGCAGGACTTGTTGGTTGGTTGTACCTGAGTTCCAGGTTCCTCAAGTTCGAAAAGGATTTTCCTGAAAATCACGACCTCAAAGAACTTACTATCGATGGGTATAAATTTCTCGATCGGAATGGAAACGGCCAGCTTGATACTTATGAGGACGATCGAAAGTCGATTGAGGAACGGGCTGGGGATTTGCTTTCTCAAATGACAACCGAGGAAAAAATCCATCTTCTAAAGGGATCGGGTATTGCTTCTGCCATGGGAAATGGCGATCCTAAAACAGGTATTGCAGGAGCCGTGGGTCTCATTGTTCCAACACCACGACTTGGTATCCCAACAGTTTATTTATCAGATGGTCCGGCAGGATTGCGGATAGAACCAAAAAGGAAGAATGAAACCAGAACATACTACTGTACCGCTTTTCCGATCGGTACCATGCTTGCATCGACCTGGAATACCGACCTTGTAAAAGAAGTTGGGAATGCGATGGGTAATGAAGCTCTTGAATATGGATTGGATGTCATTCTTGGGCCTGGAGCCAACATTCACCGCAACCCACTTTGCGGCCGGAATTTTGAATATTATTCAGAAGATCCAATTCTTACCGGATGGATTGGGGCTGCCTGTGTAAATGGAATACAATCGAATGGAGTGGGTACTTCGGTGAAGCATTTTGCTGTCAATAACCAGGAAACCAAACGATCAATGAATGACGTCCGCATCTCGGAGCGGGCACTTCGTGAAATATACCTGAAAGGGTTTGAAATTATAGTGAAAAAATCACAGCCATGGACCATCATGTCGTCTTACAACAAGTTAAGAGGAACCTATACTTCAGAAAGCAAATACTTGCTGACAACTATTTTGCGTGATGACTGGGGATATAATGGACTCGTTATGTCTGATTGGTTTGGTGGCCAAAATGCCCCGGCACAAATCAAGGCAGGTAACGACCTGTTGGAACCGGGTACAAAATTCCAATGGGATGCTTTGAAAAATGCGGTCAAGAGCGGGGATCTTCCAATATCATTTGTCGATACTTCAGTAAAACGGATACTGAAATTGGTTTTGACATCGAAAAAAATGCAGAGGAATGTAATTCAGAATAATCCGGATTTGAAAGTACATGCAGAGATTGCACAGCAATCGGCTTCAGAAGGAATTGTGCTCCTTAAAAATGAGAAAGCTCTGCCGCTTCAAAATATGAAAAATGTTGCGCTGTTTGGGGTTACTTCATATGATTTTATTGCCGGAGGAACCGGTTCAGGAGATGTTAATGAAGCATATACCGTATCGCTCGGAGAAGGCTTGAAAAATCAAGGTTTTGAGATTAACAACGAGATTCAAAAAAGTTTTGAAGCACATAAAGCTGCCAATGCAAAGGCCTTTGTAAAACCTTTAGGAATGAAGGCTATGTTTCAACCTTATAATCCACCGCAATGGATTCCTTCATCTGAAGAGATCGCGCAAAGCTTAAGTTCAGCCGATATAGGAATCATCACCATTGGTAGAAACAGCGGAGAAGGCGCTGATCGGAAAGAAAAAGATGACTTTCTGTTAACTTCGATGGAACAGCAATTAATTGAAGTAATCTGCAAAGCATATCATGAGGTTGGCAAAAAAGTGGTTGTCGTATTGAATATTGGCGGAGTAATCGAAACTGCTTCATGGAAATACCTGCCAGATGCCATTGTACTCGCATGGCAAGGTGGACAAGAGGGAGGAAACTCAGTAGCGAATGTTTTAAGCGGTGAAGTCAATCCAAGTGGAAAACTTCCAATGACTTTCCCAATTCATCTGAATGACCATGCCTCAACTGGAAACTTCCCATTAGATGGCAAATCCATGGGAATATTCGATATGATAGGTATTCCAGGAACTAGACCAGAGAAAGACCAGGTTCGGAATCACGACTATACAATTTACGAAGAGGGTATTTATGTGGGATACCGGCATTTTGACAAAGCCAAAATTGAGGTGTCCTATCCGTTTGGCTATGGCTTGTCTTACACTCAATTTAAGTACTCCGATTTGGCTGTTGCCGTGTTGAATGATACGATGAAGGTTGATTTAACAATCACAAATACGGGTGTGCTTAACGGGAAAGAAGTTGTACAGATCTATTCCTCAAAACCGGATTCGAAGATTGACCGGCCAGTTCAGGAGTTAAAGGCTTTCGCGAAAACAGCAAACCTGGAATCTGGGGCAGCGGTGAATCTGACATTTAAAATCCCACTTAATGAATTGACTTATTGGAATGAACAGTCTTCAAAATGGACATTAGAAAAAGGGCAATACATCGTAAACGCCAGTTCCTCTTCGCGGGATATGCGATTGAGTAAAGATATCACCTTTGAATAATTGGCAATCGGGGAAGCATAACCTTTAGATGGTTTTTACGACTTTGGCAGGAACACCGGCGACAACCGTATTGGCAGGAACATCTTTATTTACTAATGCTCCGGCAGCAACCACAGCATTTTCACCTATGGTGACGCCGGGCAAAATAATTGCTCCCACACCAATCCATGCATTCCGTTTGATGACAACCGGTTTAACCAAAAGTGAATTTCGCTCCAAAGGATTCAGTGGATGACTTTCAGTAATTACGCTAACCTTGGGACCAATCAGCACATTGTCTTCAATAGTAATTCCGCCAATGTCGAGAAATGAGCAGTCGTGATTGATAAACACATTATTACCGATTCGGGTAAAAACGCCTAAATTGATATGAAACGGTGCAAGTACTGTTGTGCTTGCATCTATCTCAGCTCCTGAAATTTCGCTCAACAATTGTCGAATACGATTGATATCGGCAGAAGCATTCATTTCTGCCGATAATTTCATGGTACGCGTAACGATATCAAAAATCTTTGAATACTCCGGGTCATCAGACCGAACGGCTTCTCCGGATTGTAATCTTTCAAAAATGTCCATGTCAAATTTTATTTTTATATCTAAGAACTGCCATTCATGTATTTTTCCAACAATTGCTGATAGGCTAGGGGAGTATCTATGTCTTCCAAAAGTTCATCGCCATCCAAAAGTATTACTTTTTCTTCATGGCGTTTAATGATTTTTTTAGCGCCTTCATCATTGCTCAATTCGGTAAGTTCTTTAAAATAGTATTGATCAAAAAGCACCGGAACACCTGTCCATCCTGAAGCAGAGTGTGAAACTAAAATTTGTTGATTACCGGAATTAAAGGCGCTAAGCATTTTTTGAAAATAGGAAGTCGTAAGCAAAGGTTGGTCCAACAGGGTGATCAAAACCCCTTCTGCCTCCGGAAATTTCCGGATCATCTGAAGGATTCCAAATGATATGGAGCTGCCCATTCCAAGCTCCCAGCCAGCATTAATGAAGATGTTTTCCGGATATTTCTCAATAATTGGTAGGATGAGATCTGAATTCGAACCGATAACTACATTAACCGGATTCCCCGTTTTTAGTAATGTCTGGATTTGATGTTCGATGAGCGTTTGTTCGCCCCACGGAAGTAGTTGTTTGGGCTGTCCCATTCGCGATGACGCACCGGCAGCCAAAAGTA
>CAIPKZ010000108.1 GCA_903865775.1 uncultured Prolixibacteraceae bacterium
AAATCCGCGTGTTAATCCGAAAATACCAGTTAGTAATGCACCAATCCCAACTCCGATCCGGATTCCATATTTATCGATGATCCAGGAAGCAGGTATCGAAAACAGGATAAATACCACCATAAAACTCATGGAAAGTATTCCGATCCAAAGTTCAGAAACATCGTAGTAATGAACTGCTTCGCTCGTGATTGGAGCAAAAGTAATCCACAAAAGCTGGTTCATTGCCACAATGAACATATAAACCACCAACATCACCCAACGGTAGCCGTAAATTTTGAAATCTGATTTTTCCATGATCATTTCGGATAAAAGCGTTTGAAATAAAAATGCACCTCGGTAAATGTAAAAGAAAAATCAGGTTTAAATACAAAATGGATTAGGAAAGTAATCGCGAATAGATTTGGTCCTGACTCCGCGATGAACCTGAAATGCTTCCCTGATAAAAAAACGAAATGTTGGTTTGACACTGGATTGGTTGGATATTAAAAAAAAAGTACCTTTGAATAAACGATTATAGGTTATGAGCACAATTGAATTAAGACATATAATTAACGAGCATCTATCTCATATTGAAGATGTTTCTTTTTTAAACGCTATAAAGACAATCATAGAGTCAAAAGCCTCCGGAGGTATTTATAGACTTAGCGAATTTCAAATCGACCGAATTTATTCAGCCAGGCAACAGCTTAAAAATGGTCAGACTATTTCACATGATGATTTGCAAAAAGAAATAGACCAATGGTTAAGTACAAAATAACATGGTCAAATGCAGCCAGATTGGATTTAATAGACATTCTTGATTTTTATGTAAGGATAAATGGTACAGCTACTTATAGTGTAAAATTAAATGCAAAAATAAATAGTAGCATAAAATTAGTATCAAAAAACCCGTTCCTTGGTATTCCAACTGAAAATGATTCTGTAAGAGCTTTTATTACCGGCGATTATCAGATTATCTATGAGATTTTCAATCAACTGATTTTAATAATAATGATTTGGGATTGCCGCAGAGATCCTGAAGATAAAGTAATTGACAGGAGAATTAAGTAGCTACACATTCAGCGTTCGTTCGTATATTTCGAAATTCTCCTGATCAAAGCAAACGAAATATACTTTGCTGATCTGATCGTTTCCTGATAAAAAATCTGTGACAGTCCGGATGGCAATTTGAGCGGCTTTTTCCTTCGGAAATGAATAAACTCCTGTGCTGATATTCGGAAAAGCAATGGTTTCAACTTCGTTTTCAGCGGCTAATTTCAGAGAATTCAGATAGGCATTTTCAAGCAATTTAATTTCGTTATGCGAGCCACCCTGCCAAACTGGGCCAACGGTATGAATTACAAACCGGGCAGAAAGATTCCCGCCAGAAGTAATCACTGCATTTCCAGTTGCACAAAGACCCTGGCGGGCAACAATTTGCCGACATTCTTCCAGAATTGCTGGTCCTCCTGATCGATGGATAGCGCCATCAACTCCGCCACCTCCCATAAGCGAAGAGTTGGCTGCATTCACAATCGCATCCACGTTACATTTGGTGATATCGCCCAGAATCAATTGGATACGGTTTTTCATTTTCTTCAGAGAATCTGATTAAACTCCAGACGCTCACCATCAGGTCCAAGAATGTTGAAATATTTACATCCGTTTTCCCAGAACGGCAGAAAAACAGGCTGTTCTTCAAGAATATGGAAAGATGCCTCTTGCACTGCTGAATAGGTCTGGTCAATATCACTGACATCAAAAGTAAAATGATCGATGTGCCCGTCTTTCCGGCTTCGTATTTCTTCCAGATCAGCTTCGGGTAGTTGATACAATTCCATGACAATAGCCTTCAGTTGCATCATCATCATTTTACCTTTTTTGCCGTTGTGATCAAATTCGGAACTGGTGGCATTCATAAAACCTAATTTCTTATAGAATGCTTCAGAAACTTTCAAGTCGGTAACAGGTAATCCAATGTGCTGAAGATGATTGATTTTTATTTCCATTTCTCCTGAATTACTTTTGAGCCAGCTTCATCGCTTCGGTGGTCGTATAATATTTGACAATCATATTCGGAACTTCCCATTCAGGTAATTTCCCATCTTTCAGATACTGCAGAAACTTTTCGGTTACTTGTCCGAAATGAGCTTCATGGCCAACACTGTATTGGGCAGGAACTTCAACCGACCAAAGTCTGTCGCTCAGTTTATTCAACCTCAGTCCTACATATTTTGCCGCAATTTTCTGCTCCACCGCCTTTTTCAGGTTGGGTTCGAATGCCATCAGGTCGCAGGCAGCATTTGCTTCAATGTAAACAGTTGGTTTGTAGTTTTCTTCCTTGCCTTGCTTTATCATGACATTACAGCGGTCTCCTCGCATAATACTGAAATGAGTGTCACCAGTTCCTGCCGGGGCTTCAAAATTCCAGATTACTGAAACTTTAGCAACTTTACCTTTCAGTTTGTAAACCATTTCGCCATTTGAATAGACGTTCAACTGACCTTCTGCAACATCCTTTTTCAGAAATTCAGGATATTCTTTCATTCCGGTTACTTTTTCGAACTGAACCGGAGATATTGCGGTTGTCCAGCGTTTGGCCGTCAGCATTTGTACGTCTGACTTATTCAGTGTTACTTCCGGGAAACAACCCCACTGAACGAGATCAACCAGGTGAGTCGTCACATCGACTATACCTTCTCCCTGCTGAGCGGTATCAAAGAACCAGGCTGGACGTTTCAGAGCACTTCCCGCTACCATTTTCGAAAAGTGATGTACACTTTCTTTGGTCACCGCAGGCTGTTCAGGAGTTCCGTCAATTAAGCCACCAAAAATCTCTTCGTTATTCGCCAATTCACGTTGAATAATGGAAGTGATTTCATGACGTTCGGTCATAATATCATACAGTAAAACGCCCTTTTCTTCAGCCGTTTGGAATGCCTGTTCGATTAACGGAAACCCTTCCGGGGTAATCACCATGGGTTTATCTGCAAATACGTTCAATCCAGCCTCAACAGCTTTCTGAATGTATTCGGTTTTTTTTGCATTGTTTCCGGCCACCATCATGACATTGCCCGGTTTCTCTGCCAGCATTTTCTCAAGATATTCGGTTCCGGTATATACCTTTTCCACCCATGCAGTTGGATTGTCAGTACGCTTATTGAATGCGTCTATTCTTCCCAGATGTTGGATTACATCTTCGCCTTCAGGCGCATAAACATAAACGGTTGGATCGATTTGTTCGTACATGGATTTCTGAACCAAAGCGGCATGGAAGTGGCCCGGATCAAGAGTCATCAGTTTTACTTCGCCTTTTGCTCCGGTAAAATTCGGGGTCGATTTATCTTTTTGGGTAGGTTTTTGTCCACCACCACAGGCCGATAGCAGTATTGAAACAGCAATCATGGGTATCAGGTTTTTATTCATGGATTGATTATTAGGGTTTTCTGAATTTTCAGGATCAAAAATATAGTTTTCTGCGGAACAAAACAGGCTGAAATTCAATTGTTCAAATTCTTTATAACAAAGACTAGCAAAGTGGCACATACAATAATCCTTTTTCAATTTCGCCGAATGGATGCACCTTGTTCGTAATCCACCTTTTACCAAGGGTTTCATTAAAATTACATCCTTCGACTGAGCTCACGCCGAAGCCTTGGGCAACAAATATCTGACTCCTCTGGAGTCCCGGCAGCATTCGTTACTCAATAAGCAAATTGTTCAGAACTTTCAAGGTCCGACCCCCTTTAACTTTGGAGAAAAGTTCCGGGAAGAGGCTTTGCTTTTCTATTTTCTCTTAATATTCCCAACTCCATAAGGGAATCGCTCCGGACGACTGAGCATCGAATTGGCCTGATCGTTGTTTTCGAAACGCTCCGTCCCCGGATTCCAGTTCAGCTTGCGATTCAGTTTCATCGCAATGTGTGTGATGAGGCAGATGGTACATGCCCGGTGCCCGATTTCTGCCGGAGAAATCGGCTCCTTTTTGGTCTGAATGCATTCAAGCCAGTTTCCATGTTGTTCATCACTTTTGTAAAGATGAATTTCATTTTCGCCAATTACTGATGTCAGCATTTTTGGGTCACTGGCATCCAGGGCTTTGGCGCTGTTGGCTTTGGCAACCGGATCGCTGGCTGAAGCCACATAGTCGCCACGAGAAACAAAAATCCAGCCTTCAGTCCCTTCGTAGTGGATTCCATTGGGATATCCGCCACTGGTGTACATGGTAATTCCATTGGCATATTCCGCTTTGGCCATAAAATCACCATGAACATTCCACAAACCCGACTTCGGAAATTCCGCTACCGCCTGAATCGAAATGGGTCCGGTTAATTCAGTATCCATTCCCCATGCAGCGGAGTCGAAATGATGCTGTCCCCAACCGGTAATCATTCCGGCACCGAACTGCTCGCGACGCAACCAACCCGGACGATCATATCCTTTTTGCGGATGGACACCAATCTCAGTATAGGGAACAAACGGAGTTTCGCCGAGCCACATATCGTAATTAAAACCTTTCGGAACGGGCATTTCAGCAGCTTCCGGTCCGGAAGGATCGCCAGGTAAGCCAATTTTCACAGTGTGTAACCGACCTATGCGTCCATTTCTTACCAACTCGGCTGCAAGCCGAAATTGATTCGAGGAGCGTTGCTGTGTTCCAACCTGAAGAATTATTCCTTTTTCCTTCACTATATTGGCCATGATCCGTCCTTCCGAAACAGTCAGAGATGTTGGTTTCTGCACGTAAACGTGCTTCCCGGCCAGCGCGGCTTCGATGGCAGGTTGCGCATGCCAATGGTCAGGCGTGCTTATAATGACCGCATCGATATCTTTATTCAGGAGCATTTCTTTGTAGTCGTCGTACATCTTTACGTTGACGTAATTATCCTGCCCGGTTTTCTTTTTGTAGAAATCTTCAACCAGTTTCTTTCCGTCTGTCATGCGATTTTTATCCAGATCGCTCACCGCAATCATTCTTGCCACTTCGTGCTGAAGGGTTCCTGGCATATCATGAGCCTGTGCTATTCTTCCGCAGCCTATTTGACCAATGTTGATTTTATTACTTGGAGCATTTTTACCCAGCACAGATGATGGGATAATGGTTGGGACAACTACCATGGCAGTTGCGCCAGTCAGCGTGGTTTGCAGAAATTTTCTTCTTTCCATGATCGTTATTGGTTAGTTTAGTTTTTCATTTTTAAAATCCATAAAATTCCACCGCGCAGGTGTTTCCTGAAGATCTCATCCTTGTAGAATTCCGGATTGTGGCCCAGAGCCGAATACCACTGACGGCCTGCTTCAAATTCGTGGCACCAGCAAAGGGGAAAATAGGTTCCAAAAGTTTCTCCCGGATAATCCTTCTTGCCTTCGTCTTTTACTGTTGTCAAATCCACCGCAAGCAATACATGAATGTCAGGATTCAACTGATTCGAATAATAACATTCATCCTCAATCGTCCAGCGTTTGGGCAGGGCAGAAGTGGAAGGATTTTTTGAATCCACCACGACCACATCAAATTTCTGGTAGGATGCATGACGGACAAATTTTCCACCTACCAGTGCCCAATACCAGGGCCATTCGCGCTCGGTGGCATTGGCCGAATGCAAGGCTCCAAAACCTTTTCCGCTCCGGCAAAAGTTCTGAAATGCTTTCTTTTGATCTTCCGTGTCAAATCCCTCGTTATTGCTGTTGCAGAAAAACAAGGCATCGTACTGCTTCAGATTTTCAGGCGTAAAAACAGAAGGATTATCTGAAACATCGGTCCGGATTTTCTCCGATGCACAAATTTCCTGTAAGGACTTGACGCTCGCTGCAATGTTTTCGTGCACATAGCCTTTCCCGTTCTTGGTGTAAATCAGGATTTTCTTTTTTGCTGCCGAAACTGGCTGAAAAGAAAACAACACAAAACAAAAAAGCGTCAGCAAGATTTTTATTTTTCTCATATTAATCAAGTTTTATTACATCCCCAATTTATTGAATCCCGATTCTGTTCCTTCCGAAAGGGGATTAAAACATTGTAGAGCCTTTTCTCGCGGACGGTGACCATTTCGTTTCATTATCCCGGGGTGGCGTTCGTTCCTCACTTACCGTTCGACTGAGCTCACGTCGAAGCCCTGGGCGATTAATATTCTGCCCCTTCAGGGCAATGAAAAACTATTCGGCATTCACCATGCTTTCCCCCTTGGGGGAACGGGAAGGGGGCTTATCTGGTTCCTATTTAATCAAGATTGCCGGTGGATTGGCAAATGCCTGCCAATAATTCTCAGCTTCTTCGGAAGTCATTTTTCCATCGAAAATGATCAACCGGTATCTCAATGTATAATCGTTTCCCTTTTCAATTTTCCAGTCTTTATGACGAATCGGGCAAAATTCAAAGAACAGGTCACCACGGCCATTTTGGTCTTCAGGCCACACACGCATCGGTTCCGGATGCATCCGGTTAGCAGGATAACTCAGAAACAGAATTCCTGAACGGCCTTCTTTGGTGGCCGATTCGCCTTCAACGATGCACCAGCGGGCATTGCTGCCGTCAGCATCTTTGCGGGTTTTCCCTTCCGAAGTTAGCACAGAACTATTGTCTTTGGTCCATTTCTCAGTGGCACGCCAGCCAATTCCTCCACCATAACGGTATGCTGCCAGCCGAATTCCAGAATCGAGTGGTGTATTCAATGTGCTGGAATAGTCGACAAGATACCTTTGATTGGGTACATTCCAGATTCTTACATCAAACAATTCGTTCATGGCAACGGCATCACCTCCAACAGCTCCAAAATCGATGTGTTCCTGATGTGATTTGAACCCCGTGAAAACGGGACCTTCAACCTGTGAAATCATTCCGGCAAAGCGAACAGTACCTTCACCTTTCATCAGATTCCAAAAATCCACCTCGCGTTTTCCGATGAAAGTGAGCGTCCATGGATTCCAGATTCCGTAGTGATGGTAATGGTCAGGAGCCTGAATCCTTGTCAGGACTTCGCCGCCGGGAGAATAAAGCGGATGGATGAAAGCCGATCGTTTATATAAAGGACTGATTCCTTTGGGCGGATTTACTGTTTCCAGCTGGTAACTCATCATTGGCTTTTCTCCGGATAATAAATTCAAAGCGCCATCTTTTTGAAGCGCATGGATTTCGGTTTTAAACGGTTGCTGATTTCCATTTTTCCGAAGCACAAAGCTCCGTTTTGTATTTTTTGGCGTTCGCCCGTTTAAAATGAACCACAATCTGCCTCCGGAAACGGTTTCCAACTGACAGGGAATTGCGGTCTCAGTTTTTCCGTTGATTTCGAAAAGAGCCAGCTTCAGCGAATCCGAATTGTAATTCAACTGATCGATGGCCAAACTAACTGGACAATCTGTACGATCTGTATTTCCGGCCAAAACTTCAAATTTTAGAAGATCCTGAGCCGAAACCCCAAGGGCCAGAATAATGGCTAAGAAAATTAATAATATTCTCATGTATTTACTATTTAGCTATTTACAATTTACTATTTGGTAAAAGAAAGCAAATTTCAAAGTTACACCTGATGCTTTGGAAGAATGTTAAAAATGGTCAATTGTAAATTATCCAATCGTAAATATCAGTCCTGTGCTCCTTCCAACTTCCTGATGGTTTCAATAAATGCCTGCATATTTTCGGTCGGGACATTCTGCGGAACTCCGCCGCCGCACGACCAGATGATGCCTTTTTTATCCTGAACTTCGTTCCACATCTGTTCGGTTTTCGCTTTCACTTCTTCAGGAGTGGCCGCCGCCAGCACATCGCGCGGAGGAAGGTTTCCGAGCAAGGCAACTTCAGGTCCGGCCAGTTCACGGATTTCGTTGATGGAATGTTCGAAGCTGAAATTAAATAAATTAACTCCCATTTCTTTAAGAAAAGGTGTGCTGATCAGTCCCTGCGCATCATTGTGGAAAAAGCGAACTTTTGTTTCGAAGGCTGCAAAGATGGGAGTCAGGTATGGTACAACAAATTCACGGCATTCTTCTTCACCCACAAATCCAACGATATCGTCCAAAACCAGGATTCCTTCGATTGATGGAAATTGTTCTTTCTGATATCGCAGCCAATCGATCGTAAATTCTGTAATGACTTTAAGCAACTGATGCGCCTCTTCCGGATTCATCATCAGGGCCATCATAAACTCTGTGGTTCCCATCAGGAAGGTCGCTATATTCAGTGGTCCGCGGGCTATGGCAAACTTTATTTCGTGCCCTATTTCATTAATAGACGGCTCAAATTCCTTCAGGCGTTGAATGATAAATGGCAACAAACCATCCAGTTTTGCATTTGGTTTTTTAATCCCGGCAATGTCTTCTATCGAATGAATGGTTTTTTCGGCATGCGGTAAATTGCATTCGTACCAAACCTGTTTGGCTCCAAACGCCGAAGGCTCGCTGCACATTCCGTATTCCGACCAGAATCCGGGGAGGAAAATAGTTTCAGGAAATGTATCGATTGCTTTTTTGTTGGTTTCGAACCACTGTGTTCCACTGGCGTAATAATCGAGGGTTGAAATTTCCGCCCAGCCAGGCAGCCATGGGCTATCGATGATAAAACCTGTTGGGGCAGATCCTTCGTGTTTTCGGTTGATCACATCAACCAGCAGGTCCCATTGTTCGTTAGTCATTATTTCAGGTTTAGGATAGCCCAAATATAACTGATAATCGGGTACCATTTTGACACGCAATTGTACTATTTTTGAAAACAATATAAATCAATGCCCAAATTCAATCCAATGAAACACATCGAAAAATACATTGAAGAAAATAAGGACCGTTTTGTGGAAGAATTGTTCGGATTACTCCGAATACCGTCCGTCAGTTCGCTGGCAGTAAATAAACCTGACATGTATCGGGCTGCTGAATACTGGAAGCAATTGTTGCTTAACGCAGGTGCCGATAAGGCTGAAATTTTCGAGACTGAAGGTAATCCGGTGACATACGGTGAAAAGATCATTGATCCGGCAAAGCCAACCATTCTCATTTATGGGCACATGGATGTGATGCCTGTTGATCCGCTGAACTTATGGACTTCGCCGCCTTTCGAACCTGAAATCCGTGACGGGAAAATCTGGGCGCGTGGTGCCGAGGATAATAAAGGTCAGAGTATGATGCATGCCAAAGCATTTGAGTTGATGGTCAGCACAAATACTTTGCCTTGCAACGTGAAATTTATGATTGAAGGCGAGGAGGAAGTTGGCTCGCAGAATTTGGGTAAATGGTGCGAACAAAACAAAGAAATGCTGAAAGCCGACATCATCCTGGTTTCCGACACCTCGATGATCGCGCCGGATATGCCTTCAATCACCACCGGATTGCGGGGACTGGCATACTGGCAGGTAGAAGTTACCGGTCCGAATAAGGATTTACACTCCGGATTATTTGGCGGTGCCGTTGCCAATCCAATCAATGTACTAACCAAGTTGATTGCTCAAATGACCGACGAACAAGGCCGGATCACTATTCCCGGTTTTTACGATGACGTGGTGGAGATTTCAGCAGAAGAGAGAGCTTTGTTGGCTCAGGCTCCGTTTGATCTTGAAAAATATAAACAATCACTTGATATAGCTGAGGTTTCAGGAGAAGTTGGTTATACCACCACCGAAAGAACAGGCATACGGCCAAGCTTTGACGTTTGCGGGATCTGGGGTGGATACACCGGTGAAGGCGCTAAAACAGTGATGCCATCGAAGGCTTTTGCGAAAATTTCAACCCGTCTGGTTCCCAATCAGGATCATCAAAAAATTGAGATTTTATTTAAAGAACACTTCGAAAGTATTGCACCAAAGTCGGTGAAAGTTGAGGTAACCTATTTGCATGGCGGGTATGGCTATGGCTGTCCGATTGACTTGCCGGCATACCAGGCTGCCGAAAAAGCATACGTTGATGTATATGGTAAACGGCCGGTTCCGGTTCGCAGTGGCGGAAGTATCCCGATCATTTCCACTTTTGAGCAGGTGCTGGGAATAAAAACCATCCTGATGGGCTTTGGATTGGAATCGGATGCAATCCATTCGCCAAACGAAAACTTTGCGCTGGAACAATTCTTCAATGGGATACGGACGATACCGCTGTTTTATAAATATTTTGCGGAGATGGTTTAACCACAGATAGCACAAAGGATTCCATCTTTCAAAAAAGAGATGGAATCCTTTGTTTTAAGCATATTAGCGGGGAATATTAAATTTTTGGATAAACTCTTGAGGTGTCATTGCTTTCATTCCACTTGAGATGAAATCAGCAACATTTCGGGTAATTACTAAATCAATAGAATTTGACTTGGCAGAAAATACCTGAATAGCATCTTCAAAATCAGGCATTTCACTTTCTAAAGCTTGAATTACGATGTCCTTATCAATCCCAATTACCTCCAGAATTTGTATCAAACTAATCAGAAATTTACGTGCCTGATGTTTATCTTTTTGTTTGCTTGCTATGTAATAGATATCTGTGATTGATGAAGCTGTAATAAAACCTTCCAGAATTTGATCATCAATTCTGTCAAAAATCATTGATGAATACTTAAAAAACGGTTCCCGATTGAGAGCTATATCAAGAATTACATTGGTATCGATAAGCGCCCTGATCATTTGTATTTCTCTGATAGGTAGTCAAATTTGGAAGAATCGGTATCGTTGGAGTTTAAAAAACCTGCCCAATGCTCAACAAATTTTCTTCCTGCTTTTTTTATCCGTTTCTTTTCTTCCTTCGGAACAATTATGACCTCGACTTCTGTATTAAAAAGAGATGGGGTAAATGGAATCTGAATAGTTCCATCTTTCGAAATTCTGGTGTCAAATTTAAATGCTCTCATTACAATCTTTTCCCAAAGATACAATTTTTTACATTTAAATTTGAGCAGATGTTAGGTATCAAAACAATCCTGATGGGCTTTGGATTGGAATCGGATGCAATCCATTCGCCAAACGAGAACTTTGCGCTGGAACAATTCTTCAATGGGATACGGACGATACCGCTGTTTTATAAATATTTTGCGGAAATTGTTTAACCACAGAGAACATAGCGGGAACTTAGAGATAACCAAGGATTCCATCTTTCAAAAAAGAGATGGAATCCTTTGTTTATGGTCTTGTTCTCATTTTAATTTGGGCTGAGGTTCATGGATTTTCTCCACTTTTAATTTTGAATCGGTATAGAAATCGCCGCAG
>CAIPKZ010000109.1 GCA_903865775.1 uncultured Prolixibacteraceae bacterium
CAGGATAATTTAACCGGCGACGAAATTGCTTTTGCCGGCGACTTCTTTCGCTCGGTGAAAATGAAAAATTACCTGATTACCGAAACCAATGCACAAACCATCGGCTGGGATTCGAAATCGCAATCGCCTCCATACGATGGACAGTTGCGAATGAATGTTTATGCGCACATGGGTTCGGGCGCCAATATGGTTGAGTACTGGCACTGGCACTCGATTCACTATGGGCAGGAAACCTACTGGAAAGGAGTTTTGTCGCACGACCTGCAACCGAATCGCGCCTATGCCGAATATTCGAAAACAGCTCACGAACTTCAGCAGTTCGGCAAAAAATTGGTGAACCTGAAAATCACCAATAAAGTGGCCATTTTGTTCAGTCATGATGCCAATGCCGCCTTGAATGTGATGCCTTTTAAAAATGGAAAAACTGATATGTGGGGCGGTTCATCCAACATCTACCGAAACGAACTGGTTGGTCAATTCCACAAAGTGCTGTTCAGAAACAATGTGGGTACCGATTTTATTTTTCCTGAAAATGCGAAGTTTGAAAACTACGATTTGGTCATTATTCCGGCTTTGTACATTGCCAGCGACGATTTGCTGAATAAAATAAGCCAATACGTTGAAAATGGCGGTCATGTGATTATGCAGTTTAAGAGCGGTTTCTGCGACGAAAATTCGATGGTTCGCCCAATGCTTGCTCCAGGGCCACTGCGCAAAGCCTGCGGTTTTTACTATCAGGAATTTACTAATTTCAAGGAATTAAGTTTGAAAGACAATCCGTTCAAAGTTGATGCCGCCTCGAATAAAGTTTACGATTGGGCTGAATACCTGGTTCCGGAAACTGCCAAACCGTTGGCGTATTACGATCATCAGTACTTTGGAAAATACCCGGCTATCACGATTAATAACTTCGGAAAAGGAACTTTACTTTATGAAGGAACCGGCGTTTCTGACGGTATTCAGGAAAAACTGATCCTTCAGGAAATGAAACGCGCCGGCATCAAAACGGTTGACCAGGATTTGCATTGGCCATTGGTGACCAAAAGCGGGGTGAACGATGCCGGGAAAAACGTGCATTATTACTACAACTATACCTCACAGAAATCGAAATTAGTCTATCCGCACCAGGCCGGAAATGAACTGACTTCCGGGAAAGCCGTGGCTTCCGGATCCTCACTCGAAATCGGGCCCTGGGATGTACTCATCATCGAAGAAAACTGATGAAAAATAACCACATAGGCACATAGGCCACATAGTTTATTTTCTATGTGAACTATGTGCCTATGTGGTTTAAAATATCGTTTATATGAAACGACGAACTTTCATTTCCATCTCTGCGTCAGGAATGGCGGCACTTTCGTTAACGCCAAAAATATTAATTTCAAATTCTATGAATCAGTCAAAGATACGATTGGGCGGACCTGTATTTGAGAAATATGGGAATCCGGAAGAGTGGATTGCTGCACTCAAAAAATTGGGTTACCGGGCAGCCTATTGTCCGGTTTCGATTGGCTCTGATTATGCAACAATCTATGATTACCGGACAGCCGCAGCAAAAAGTGATATTGTTATTGCTGAAGTGGGAGCGTGGAGCAACCCGATTGATCCGGATCAGGAAAAAGCCGAAAAGGCCATTCAGAAATGCAAGGATTCATTGGCTTTGGCCGATGAGATTGGCGCCAATTGTTGCGTGAATGTCAGCGGTTCAAGAAATCCAAAACACTGGGCGGGCCCGCATAAGGATAACCTGACGGAGGCCACGTTCGACCGGATTGTTGAAACCACCCGAAAAATCATTGATACGGTGAAGCCAGCACATACATTTTACACGCTGGAAGCCATGCCATGGGCGTTTCCT
Organism: uncultured Prolixibacteraceae bacterium; assembly: GCA_903865775.1. Taxonomy (GTDB): domain Bacteria; phylum Bacteroidota; class Bacteroidia; order Bacteroidales; family Prolixibacteraceae; genus Aquipluma. Next base: position 1,859 of record CAIPKZ010000109.1, read on the forward strand.
GATTCTGCCGATTCGTACCTGAGACTCATCAAAGCCATCGACCGGAAACAGTTCGGTGTTCATCTCGATCCGATGAATTTGATTACCAGTCCGCAGATTTATTACCGGAACGGCGAAATGATCCGTGATTGTTTCCATAAGTTGGGGCCACATATCCGGAGTTGCCATGCCAAAGACATCACGCTACGCGAAGACAATGCCGTTCCGCAGTTGGATGAAATCCTTGCCGGCAAAGGAACCCTGGATTATCCGGCATTTCTGACTGAATTAGCCAAACTGAACGGTATTCCGCTGATGATGGAGCATTTGAATACGGCAGAAGAATACAAGATGGCGGCAGAGTATATCCGGTCGGTTGGAAAAACGGTGAATGTTGAGGTGATATAGGATGGCAAATCGAATGAAACGAACACCGTTCAGGATGGTATTTATGAGTCGTCGGGCATTCATATCGTATCACTATCGACTTTAAAGAGCTCATATCGGATCATGGGTTTCGGATATCTATCGAATAAATACGAATCATATCGTATCAATTTGTGTTTTCTTATTATATTTGAGTTATGGAAAACAATGTTTATACATTTAAGATAATCATTGACTGGCAACTTATCAGACTAATAAGTCAGATAGATAGATTTGATGCCTCATGGGCTTCGATTGAAAAGAAAGAAGGTCAAAGCCTTAAACAATTAAAAAGTGTTGCAACAGTTCGCAGTGTTGGCGCATCAACAAGGATTGAAGGCTCAAAGATGTCTGACGAGGAAGTTGAAGTATTGCTAAGAGTGATTGATATTACAAAAATAGTTGACAGAGATTCTCAAGAAGTTGTAGGTTATTTTGAAGCTTTAGACTTGATTTCAGAATCGTATGAAGATATCCCAATTACAGAAAGCAGTATAAAAAACCTGCATAATATCCTGCTAAAACACAGTAAAAAGGACGAATGGCATAAAGGTGATTACAAGCAGCATAGTAATGCAGTAGAAGCAAAACTTCCTAATGGAACCAGACAGGTTATATTTCAAACCACAGAAGCTGGATTTCCAACACAAGATGCTATGAGATTCTTAATCGATTGGTATTTAAACGACAAAGAAACTCACCCATTGGTAAAGTGTTCTTTGTTTGTGTATGAGTTTGTGAGTATCCATCCTTTTCAAGACGGAAATGGACGTCTCAGTAGATTACTGGCCTCACTGCTCTTGCTTAAACATGGCTACAAATGGATTCAGTATGTTAGTTTTGAACATGAAATAGAGAGCAGAAAGACTGAGTATTATCGGGTTTTAAGAAACTGTCAGGCACAGAGACCGAATGAAGAAGTCTCCGAATGGATTCGTTTTTTCTTTGTTGCACTTGGAAACATACAAAACCAATTAATGATAAAGCTTGAAAGTAAAGGAGTAGAAACCAGATTATCTCCCAGAGAAAAGTCAATCTTAACTTTTATAGCAAATAATGCAGGTTGTAAATCAGGTGACATTGCTAAAAAACTTGGTATTCCGAGTCCAACAATCAAACGGATTATACCAGGATTGATTGATAAGAACTTAATTGAGAAGTTTGGAACTGGACCTGGAACTAATTATTCATTAAAATAATAATACCCCCATAATCCAAAATACCCGCAAGCCGGGTTTCAGTAATTCGTTGACAGAAGGTAGTATTTTGAAAAGCTGCATCCGCCAACGATAAATGAAAAAAAATTGACCTTATGCTAATTATAGCCGCCATTTTGATCGGCCTCGTGCTGATTGTTGTCTGTACCTCCATATTAAAATACAATACTTTTCTGACGATCTTTTTGGTTTCGCTGTTCCTTGGTCTGGTTACTTTACCGCTTCAGGAGGTCGTCCCAACCATTTTGCTGGGATTTGGCAACACGATGAAATCCATTGGATTGATCATCATCTTTGGGATCATTCTCGGATTGATTCTCGACAAAACCAAGGCCACCAAAAGTATAGCGCATGCCATTTTAAAACTGATAGGGAAAAAGAATGCCGGTATGGCGATTCATTCAACCGGTTTTATTACCGGAATTCCAATTTTCTGTGATTCAGGATTCATCGTTCTGCAGGGAATCAATAAATCGCTGATCCGGAGTACCGGAAAACCGATGGTGTTTATGGCATCGGTTCTGGCTGCCGGATTGTATTCGGTTCATTGCCTGATTCCGCCACACCCGGGCGCAACGGCTGCTGCCGGAATCATGTCGGCCAACATCGGACAGCTCATTTTAATTGGACTTCCGGTTGCAGTAGTTTCTTCGCTTTCCGGATTTTTGTGGGCCCGTTTTATTACCCGAAAAGATTTATTGGCAACTCCTGAAATTCAATCTGAACACGAAATTGCCAGCGAACTGGAATATTTGCCTTCGCCGTTTCGTTCCGTTTTACCCATTGTGGTGCCGGTTCTGTTATTAAGCGGAAGGTCAGTTATTCAACTTCTGGCAACGAAAGATCAAAATGGATTATTAAAAGTAGTATCCTTTATGGGAGAGCCGGTCATCGCGCTGATCATCGGAATTCTCTTTGCAATATCGCTATACAAAAAGCTTGATTCAAAAGCTTTGAATGAGTTGTTCGACCTCTCCATCGAAAAAGCCGGTGCCATCCTTGCCATTATTGCAGCAGGCGGCATTTTCGGAACCGTGATTAAAGCAACCGGAATTGGTGAAGTCACCGGAATTTATCTGGCTTCAACAGGGCTTGGATTGTTCGTGCCATTTCTGATCGCGGCATTTCTCAAAACAGCCCAAGGTTCGTCAACAGTGGCCATCATGACGACGGCTTCCATCATTTCGCCCATGCTGGTTTCGCTTAACCTGAACAGCGATCGGGGAACCGTACTCGCAACATTGGCCATGGGCGCCGGGTCCATGATTATTTCCCATTCAAACGATGCTTTCTTTTGGGTGGTTACCAAATTTTCGGATCTCGAAATCAAATCAACGCTTCGGGTTTGGACAAGCACAACAGCCGTGATGGGAATATTCGCTTTTGCTGCAATATGGTTCATCTCGTTATTCCTGAGATAAATTTTGCTCTTGGGCAAAAACGGGTGATGTTGAATATAAAGAAAATTCAACCCATACCAGACGGAGTATCTTTGCATGGGTTGAAGGTTCAACTATGACTTCAGCAGATTAACTATCTTTCTTATTTTTTCAGTTACTTCCAGCGCCAGCGTTTCCAGAGCCGGGTTCTGAATGGCCATCATCGAAGCAATTGGGTGAACTGCTCCTACCAGGATGCTTCCGTCTTCATTTTCAGTTACGACAAAGTTACAGGGCAGCATCACACCGGCCATCTCTTCTGTCAGTAAGGCCTTGTACCCAAAGGTAGGATTGCAGGCGCCCAGTATCTTGTATTTTTTAAAGTCCACTCCCAGCTTTTCCTTAAATTTGGCTTGCATATCAATTTCGGTCAAAATACCAAAACCTTCTGTTTTTAACGCTTCCGTAACCTGAACCACTGCATCATCGAAGCTGGTGTGCAAAATGGCATCCAAATGATATTCCATTGCTAATCTTATTTACAAGTTTGTACTTATCAAACAATGATTTGAGAAAACGATTAACACATTCCTATGGTCGGTTCTATTTCTTTTTCGGAGCCGTACTGATACCGAAAGGCCAGTACAAGGGGCAGAAACTGATCAGGCTGGTAAGTACAAACACAGCAGCCAGAGCTAAAAGGATAATTCCTAAAGTGCCGGGAATTACATTCGTAAAGTATAAAACAGCAAATGCGACTGCAACCAGAATTCTGATCACCTTGTCAATAGTTCCAATGTTCTTTTTCATTTTCGTGTTTTTTAGTATTAAAAAATATTTGTCAATATGTTCATTAATTGTTGTTTCGAATGGACTCCGGATTGCCTGTATTTCGTTTCTCCGGCTTTGAAAATCATCAGAGTTGGTACGCTCTGAACATGGTATCGGCTGGCTACTTCCTGGTTTTGATCGACATCAATTTTGATGACCCGGACCCGGTCACCAAGTTCAGCTGCTACTTCTTTCAGAATGGGTGACTGCACTTTGCACGGACTGCACCACACCGCATGAAAGTCGATGATGACAGGTTTCGTATCGTTAATTATAGAATCAAAATTTGCTTTCATTTTTGTACTTTGTAGGTTAAACTTCCGTTTGGACAGGATGCCACGCACGCTAAACATTTGGAACAGGTATAACTGCTTCCCGGTTTTTCGAGAATTGGTTTATACAAGCTGTATTTGCTTGGTTCCATGGCAACGATGTAGCATTTCTTGTCGCATATGCCGCAATTCAGACAGCTATCCGTATTAACCTTTATTCTGAAAATTGAATATTTATTGAGGAATCCGGAGATCCAGGCGATCGGGCAACCAACTTTATGGTACTGGTACATTTGCTTGATTTTATCATCTTCGCCACCCATGCTCATCAGCATTTCCATGATCAGGCCCATCGGGCAAACCCACCGGCAAAAGACTTTTCCGAAGATTACTCCAAGAAATACGCCGTAAAACAAAATGTACCAAAGCGAAATATGATATTGCGAAATGCCCAAATACATCGAAACTCCCAATATCGCCAGGATAATCATCCGGTTGCCAACCAATACCTTTAATACTTTTCTCATTCTTTTCGACTTAAATCAAGATTCAATATTCCAGTCAAAGAACTCACTTGGGAAAACAGATCATCACAATTTATTATTCAGACTCATCCACGAACCGCCGTTGTAAACCTCTGAAAAACCATTGGACTGCAGAATGCCTTTTGCAGAAGCACTCCTCATTCCCGATGCACAGCAAGTAATTATGGGGCGTTTTTTGTCTTTAAACTTTTGAAGATTCTTTTGCAGTTGATCAACCGGAATATTGACTGATCCCCTAATATGTCCGGAACCATATTCACCTTTGGTGCGAACATCTAAAACTATCGCCCCATCATTTACTAATTGGGCATAATTGACTGTTTTGATCCCCAAAATCTTCTTAATTGCTTCAAACATAAATTTTTATTTTAATTGTTATTTTTATTTACTGATAACTGTATGTCAAATATTTAACTATTTATTTTAGCCCGACTTTATGACTTTTATTCAGACAAATCATGGTTTATCATCGCTTTAAAGTAGTCGCTTTCGTGGCATCCTTCCACCACATTAACCAATTTCCCTTTTGCAAAAAGCAACAACGAAGGTTCGCCTGCAATTTTATAGAATGGAGGTATGTCCTGAGCTTGATTCACATCGGCAACAAAAACAGAAATCGATTGACTTAAGTGAAAGGCTTCTGTTATACTTCGGAATGCACATCTTGAGAATTCAACTTCAGGATTGTAAATCAATAAAGCCACACGATCCTGTCCTTCCATTTTTTGCTGGAAATCGATGTTCGAAGAAATGTTTTGCATCGGGTTTAGTTTAATTGTTGAAATTATCTCTTGCTCATCATCGAGCTGAGTCCGCCGCCATTTTTCACATTGGTATATCCAGTCTGCATCAACATGCGCTGTGCGTATGCCGAACGCCCTCCTGAAGCACAGTAAACCACAATCTCGCGTGCTGCATTTTTCCCGATTAGATCCAAATTCTCCATCAAATCATCCAATGGAATGTTGACCGCTCCCGGATATGCTCCACCGGCAAATTCCTGTTGCGTGCGCACATCAACAATAATTGGTTCGTTCGATGTGACTGCTCCGGAAGGTTTTGTGTTTCGGTTGGCCATCATTGAACTGAGTCCGCCGCCATTCTTCACATTGGTATAACCAGTCTGAATCAACATGCGTTGTGCATAAGCTGAACGCCCTCCGGAAGCACAGTAAACCACAACTTCTCGTGCTGCATTTTTCCCGATTACATCCAAATTCTGCATCAAATCATCCAATGGAATATTGATTGCATCCGGATAAGCACCGCCTGCAAATTCCTGTGGAGAGCGCACATCAATGATTATTGGCTCGTTCGATGGTTTTGCTCCTGAAGCTTGTGTGTTTCGGTTGGCCATCATCGAGCTGAGTCCGCCGCCATTCTTCACATTGGTATAACCAGCCTGCGCCAACATGCGTTGTGCATAAGCCGAACGCCCTCCGGAAGCACAGTAAACTACCATCTCGCGTGCTGCATTTTCCCCGATTACATCCAAATTGTCCATTAAATTATCCAGCGGAATATTAATCGCATCAGGATAAGCACCGCCTGCAAATTCTTCAACAGTGCGAACATCGATGATCAGTAATGAATTATCATCTTTGGCTTTTGCCACTGATTTTTCTTCTGTTTTCGACGTTTCTTCTTCCAGTGATTTCAACTCAACCGGCAGTAATTCAATCTGAATGTGTTTAAATCCGACAGCTCTTGCCTGTCGTTGAAGTGAAGTATGTCCGCCTGAAATATTTGTCACATCCTGATAACCTGCACCAAGCAAGGTGCGGAGTGCCTGATGTCCTTTTTTCCCGGTTTCGTCATAGACAATTACCGATCGGCCAGCAGGAATATTTTGAATTTGTTCTGCCAATAGTTCCAGCGGGATATGAATGGCGCCTTTTATATGACTTTTTTCGAATGCGAAAACATCACGAACATCAACAAAAACAGGATTTTTGCCTTCGGTAAAAGCATCAAGTTCAGTAACCGTGACCGATGGACTGAATCCTGAAATCCGGTTTTCGGCCGTGTAGGCGGCCATGTTGATTGCATCATTTGCAGTTCCGATTGGTGGCGAATAGGCAAAGTCAATATCGGCCAAATCGCTGATGGTTAATTTTGCCGCAGTGGCAGTGGCAATCACATCCAGACGCTTGTCGGCGCCTTTGTATCCTGCTGCTTGTCCGCCGAGAATAATTCCGGTGTTACGATCATAGACCAACATTGTGGTTACCGTTTCGGCACCTGGATAATAAGAGGTATGATGTTCCTTATGAACGACTACTGAGTCGGCATCCAATCCGGCAGCGCGGGCTTGTTTCAGCGAGAACCCGGTTATTCCGGCCACCGCTTCGAAAACACGAACTACTGAAGTGCCGATTGCACCTTTGTACGCGTGATTTCCGCCCAAAGCATTTTCAGCGGCAATTCGTCCCTGACGGTTTGCCGGACCGGCCAGTGGAATGCGTACTTTTTTTCCGTTCACGCGATGTTCAATCTCGACCATATCGCCGGCTGCAAAAATATCGGGATCCGAAGTTTGTAATTGTGGATTGACGAGCAATCCGCCAGCTTCTCCGATTTTAAGACCTGCGTCAATGGCCAGTTGCAAAGTGGGGCGAACTCCTATTGACAGCAAAACCATTTCGGCTTCAAGTACTTTTCCATTGTCAAGTTTCACCGCGCGTGATCCAATTTCGGTAACACCGGCATTGGTATGAATTCCAACGCCGTACGAAAGCATTTCATTTTCAATAAATCCGGCAGTTTCGGCTTCCATGACAGCCATCACATGAGGCATCATTTCAACCACGTTCACTTTCAAGCCACGTTTTACCAGGGCTTCCACCATTTCAAGTCCAATAAAACCACCACCGACAACTACTGCACTTTTCGGGTTCTTTTCGGTCAGATAATTGGCGATTTTATCCATGTCATCCAAAGTCCACAACGTAAAAACATGATTCTGATCTGCTCCGGAGATGGTTGGTTTAATTGGACGTCCACCTTGAGCCAAAATTAATTTGGTGTATTCAAATGTTTTTTGTTCACCGCTTTGACTGTTCGTTGTTTTCACCTGGTATGCTTTCCTGTCGATTGACAAAACGCTGGTATTGATGTGCACTTCGACATCGTACTGCTCTTTAAAACTTTCGGGACTCTGAAGAATCAGTTTCGAACGGCTTTTAATGTCGCCACCGATGTAATACGGCAGACCGCAGTTGGCGAACGAAATATCCGGTCCGGCTTCGAGCATTGTAATTTGTGCAGTCGGAGAAATTCGGCGCACTTTGGCTGCTGCTGTTGCTCCTGCTGCAACTCCTCCTATAATGATTATCTTTTCCATGTTCTTGTATTTTTGTTTTTTATGTTTCTTAATTTTTGTTCTTATTCGTTTCACCCCAAACCCCTAAAGGGGCTTTAGGGGTAAATTATAAATGACTTTTTCCTAGCTCACTTTTGCAATCTCTTTCAATAAAAAATCTTTCGATTTGATGCCCACAAAACGGTTTATTTCAATTCCGTTTCTAAGTAAAATCAGGGTTGGAATACTCCTGACCTTAAACTGATTGGCCAGCGACTGGAATTGCTGAATATCAACTTTTCCAACATGTGAGTTACCTTTAAGTTCAACGGCTACGTCGTTTAAAACGGGGGCCATCATGCGGCAGGGAGCGCACCAACTGGCCCAGAAATCGACCAACACGACTTTATTTTTTGTTTGTTGCTGGAAATTTTGTTCAGTAAGTGTTAAAACTTTGGCATGATCGGCTACCATCGGTGTGTTTTTTATTTTCGCCATCGCGACGGTTCGAAAAATAAATACTGCGACGACCAAAACTCCAATTACAATGAATGTTGTTTGCATATTTCTTTGATTAATTTTTTGCCTGATTTGTTTGACTAAACATGGATGGTTGCTGCAAATTCACGGTCCAAAATGGCGGATATCTGAGCTTTGGTTTGAATGCCTGCTGTGGCTTTTACTGCTATTCCATTTTTGTAATAAACGGTAAACGGATGTTCCTGAGAATCCTGAACTTCAGGCAATGCATGAAAAAAATACGATTCAGGATTATCATATTCCATGTCATAAAACTTGATGTGAGTGTATATTTTCTCCAATTCTTCCGCAATCCGGTACACAGGAATACATAAAGGCCCCATTCGGCCACAGATAATTACTGTATTTTCATTTTCGTTGATGATTCTTGCGTATTCTTCAGCGCTTTCGATGTGATTTAAATTGGTGTATAACATGAGTGCTTAATTGAATTTGTTATGACACAAAACTACATCACAAAACATGGGGAGTAAAGATTTTTAGGCTGAAGCGCATCGGCTCCTGAATTGAACTGCGACAACTTTTTTATTGATGTAAATCCAGAGTGGAAATATCTTGATGGTTTTATCATTTATTTACAACATTATCTGAGTTTTAAGTATATTATACAGTATAAACGGAAAGGGTTAGAAAGTGGAAATGTGATCGGGAAAATGTTATTCGATGTCGATGAATTACCTGTTCAGGCAGATTCATTCAGCGTAATTAGTTTACTGATAACGCAATACGTTTCTGGAAATTAATTTTCCGAAAACTTTCGGATGGCAGTGAGAAAGAACAGATTATTATTAAAAAACCTCTGGTGAAACCATTTTTTTGACCAAATTATTTTAAATTACAAAGCCGAACTGTATAATACAATTCGGCTTTGTAATTAGTGAGTTTTAAACCTTGAACATTAATCCGCAGTTTAAAAATTACTTGTAAAACTCAATAACCCCACTCTACAAAGAGTTCTTTTACTGCTGCCAGGTGAGCGACTCTAAGAGCCACCATTTCTTTGCGGATAGCTAACTTATTAACAAAAGTTGCGGACATCAAAGCTGTTCTTAACACATCCATCTCAGCCTGAAATTCAACATAAAGAGCATCAAGAATTTCTTGCTGTTCTGCTGTTAATACGATCGTGCAAGTTCTGTCAACGACTGTACAGCTACCAGTGTTCAGGCATGTTCCACCTCTACCAATTTGTGCGCTGAGGCCCATCGTGCCAACTACGAAAAGAATAGCTGCCACCGCGATTTTAAAAATTAACTTTTTCATACTCATAAATTTTAAGTGTTAACCAAAATTGGTTTTACAATTAGACACATCTATTACAATAAACTTGCGGATTAACCACAAAATAAAATATTGGCATAATTTAACCTAAACGGAAAGGTTCAAAAAGTGGAAATGCCACCAGAAAAAGCGTTATTCGATAGAGATGATTAACCGTTCGGGCAGACTTTGCCAGCTTTATTAGTTTTCCATAAACGCAATACGTTTTTGAAAATTAATTTTCCGAAAACTTTCCGATGGCAGTGATTTAATTATTTCAGCCGGACAATACCTTACAACAATTAATAACGCAGCCTATGCCCAGTCGAAGTATAATTCTAACTTTACGGGTAAATGTAATTTGTATTGGATATGAAACCAATCCTCGAAACCGATCAGGAGTTTATTTGCGACATACAGGCGCCTTGTTTTCAAATGCTTTCACCCGAAGAGGCCGAATTAGTGCGGGCAAGCAAAACGCAGGTATTGTTCCGGAAAGGCGATAACCTGACCAAGCAGGCGGCATTTGCTTCGTATGCCTTGTTTGTAATCAAAGGTCTGGCCAAGCAATACATTGAGGGTGATGGCTCGAAAAATTTTAATCTGAGGATTATTCAACCTGGCGAATTTGTCGGTCTTTCTTCAGTTTTCACGAAAAATACCTTTAATTATTCGTCGGTTGCATTGACCGATTGCCAGGTATTTCTGGTTGAAAAGGATGCCATTACCACCATTATCAAGCAAAACGGACAATTCGGGTTCAATATGATCAAGCGGTATTGCGAGCAAAATGCCAACCTTTTCGATACGTTGCGAATTGTGATGTACAAACAAATGAATGGTCGGATTGCTGATACATTATTGTATGTTGATAGCTTAAAGGCAGAAAATCCGGAGATTTTTCAGCTACTATCAAGAAAAGACATGGCTGACTTTGCCGGAATTTCGACCGAAAGCGCAGTCAAGCTCCTGAAAAGCTTTGAAAAGGAA
>CAIPKZ010000110.1 GCA_903865775.1 uncultured Prolixibacteraceae bacterium
ACCAGATTCCGGTAGGTAACTTTTCCGTGGTCACCCTGCAAATAGATTGGTCCCGGAGTATTCACATCCGATTTCATTGCGCCACCGGTTGGTCCGTAAACCGGCTGATTGTCGATGATTTTGGTCACATTACAAACTTGGCGATGAAACGATCATACTACCCAGTGGTATAAAATTGACTAAATCCAAGCAAGACAAGTTAATTCTCAATTCATTTAATCCTTATTGAACTCACATGAGTTACTTAATTAACATCATTTTCTTTACCTGTATATGCGATCCATAAATCATTCGGGCAAAATACAACCCGGGCAAAAGATTTTGTGCATCAAACTTCACTTCTTGTTCTCCGGAAACATATTTCTGATCTAAGAGTGTTGCAACACTCTTTCCTAAAATATCATATATTTTAAGCGTAAGCATTTCGTTGCCTGGAACCGAAAACCTGATGGTTGTATTCTGACTAAAGACAGTAGGTACTATACTTAAATCAATCGGGTTAGGATTTAAGTCTGGAATTGCATTTGGAAGTTTTGCGGAAACTTCGAAAACCTTAATATTTTTCAGAAATACTCCTGATTTATCGTATTTCATTGAAACAATATCAACAAGACCGTCTTCGTTAAAATCACCAACCACTGCATTCAACAGACCCGAATAAAGACCTGTAAAATCAGTAATTTCTTTGAACTTAAAGTTGCCGAGGTTCAGATATAATTTAATCGGCGAGTCATTTTGTCCTACTGTCAGAAAATCCAATAAACCATCATTATTAAAATCTGCCACGTAATTCCATTTTATCCAGGAATTACCAAAACTTGCAGAGATGGGCCATTGCTGAGTAATTCCTGCTGAAACATCCCTGAATGTGCCGTTTCCATTATTGGCCAGTAATTGAAGACTTCCCTGTGTATAATCCTGATTAAGAGTAGCCATCAGCAAATCCGTCCAACCATCAGAGTTGAAATCCACAGGCGTAATGGCCACCGTTCCACCTGCAGCACCAAAGGTACGGTTAGGCATTGCAACGTCGGGAGCAAAGCTGAAGAATCCTTTGCCATCGTTAAGAAGAATAGCATCTTTAGGAAAGAACTCATTTACATATGTTCCATTATGACCACCCAGAATTAAATCTGGATCACCGTCATTATCAATATCTGCAAAAGCACTGGCAGTATATTTTCGTTGAAATGCAGTAATGATAGTTGGCAGACGGCTTTGATTTTCGGTTAATTTACCCGTTCCATCATTCAGATAAATACGTGGGCTCGGTACCACACCTCCCTGAATATTACACATATACATGTCAATATCACCATCTTTATCAATATCAGCCGATGCAACATTATGCGTAAAAGCATTTACTTTAGGCAATCTAAGACTTGTCTCCTCTGCCAGTGTACCATCAGGCATCGAACGAAGGAATCTCGATTGATCTCCAGGAAAAGGTGATATATCCGTTCCGTGATCTACAATTACGATATCTTTCCGCCCATTATTATCAAAATCGGCAATAGTCCAATGACGAGGATGAACAAACTTGATCGCTTTCACCCAAGGTTGGTCCACATTTGTAAAATTCCCTTTGCCATCATTCTTAAATATAACTATAGGCATAGCAGTACCGGGAAGAGTTGCCGGATCCATATGATCTAACAAGATTATATCCAGGTGTCCATCGCCGTTATAATCAAAAGGAATCATATCATTAACAGTTCGCATACTGGTCGGTGCCGTTAGGTGAACAGCTTGAAAAAAAAGATTCAGGCTGTCGATTTTTGTCTTTTCAATCCATTTAGGTTTGTTCGAATTGCCGGGTGTGCCAAGAGTCACATTTAGCGCATTGTTATTGGAACAAACCACCGTGTTTCCCGCACCTTCATTCAATGGCCAGTTGCTTATCAAGCCTGTTTCAGTATTTATCAGACTTTTAGAAGCATAACTTTGAATTTCGAAAGCCGATAATGCATAGTTCCATACTCTTGCCTGCATTACCGAACCAGCAAACCCACCGGCTGCGATATTCCCATTAGCATCAGCACCTGCTCCAAGTGTAAAAGGAACAGTTGTATTTTTGGAAGGACCCTGACTAATACCTGTACCTGCCAATAAACCATTGATATATAACTTCATCTGGTTATTGCTCAAAACAGCAGCCAAATGCGTCCATTTATGGAGTGCAATTTTAGTTGTTGCAGTCGCTCCACGGTAGGATCCGGTAATTCCCGTTGATTGCACAAATTCAAAATTATCGGTTGATCCTACTTCGATCACATAACTCATATATGGATCGGTGCCTCGTGGGTCATTTGGCTTACCTATAATAACAGCATAAGGTGAATAGGAATCTACATAAACCCATAATTCGATCGTAAATGAACCAGTCAGATTAAGTACGGTTGATTTAGGAGCTAAAGCAATTGAATTTCCATCGAAACGTAAAGCGTATTTTTGACCAGGTGGTGTAAGCTGTGAATAAGCTGAACTCAGAAATAAAAACAGAAGAACAAGGGTTGAAAAGTTTTTGTACATGGTACTTTTAGATTTATTTATCAGCAATATGTTTTACGTTGCTATTTAACTATTGCAATATAGCAATTTATTGGCCATTTAATGAAAACTTAAACATAACGAAAACTTTTCACATGAGGCCGAAAATAAGATAAATACCAAAGCAATCCCTGATTTTGATTCCTCTACAGGAGCAAAATCAGGGATTCTTATTTTCAGATGATACACTAAATGCTTATTTCACAATCGGAGTCAGCACCAGATTCCGGTAGGTAACTTTTCCGTGGTCACCCTGCAAATAGATTGGTCCCGGAGTATTCACATCCGATTTCATTGCGCCACCGGTTGGTCCGTAAACCGGCTGATTGTCGATGATTTTGGTTCCGTTCAGGATCACAGTCACATGACGATCGCACAAGGTGATATCCATGGTCTGCCAAGTTCCTGCCGGTTTTTCTGCTCCTACTGAAGGCGTGATGCGGCTGTAAAGCCCGCCCATGTTGTGTGAATCCAAGGATTTTTTGTACGAATCCAAAACCTGAATTTCGTACATTCCACGCAGGTATACGCCGCTGTTGCTGCCTTCCGGTACATTCACTTCCAGTTTCAGGTTAAAATCTTCAAATTCCTGCTCGGTGCGTAAGTTTCCATAGCTAATGTGTTCCTGTCCTTCAACCTGAACAGGATCGGTTCCCAAAATGCCATCTTTGGCATAGAAACCATTTTTCTGTTTTTCGTCAATCAGCTTCCAGCCAGTCAGGTCAGTACCGTTGAACAAGTTTACAGGTGTTCCGAATTTAAGCGAAGCCAGATCAGGAGCAGCAGGAGGAGCCATTAATTTGTTTCCCACAAATGAAGTGGAATCCACACCTTTTCCGTCGCGATTTGGATTTAATAAATATCCGATAATCTGATCACCCTTTTTAGATACCTGCAAGGTATTGGCAATTTGGTGTGTACGAAGCGGATTGTTATTGGCATCTTTTGTACGAACCACATTGTCAATGCGGGTGACGATCAAATGGTTCTCATTATCCATGTATACATTGGCTACCGGAGAGACACTTCCACCAATCCAAAGCAAGTCGGCATCGAGGTACTCGGCTTCCTGACGCACTTCAAGCCAGCCGACTCCCCCACCCTGAACATCAATGGTCCATTGGCCCAGAAATTCACTGACGTCGGTTTTTTGTACCGGTTCCGGTGTCGGTTTTACTTTTTCCTGACACGAATTCAGTGTTAAAATACTTCCAATTGCGGCAAATAACAAAAGTTTAGTCTTCATAAAAATGATTTAGGATTTTGAATTTTTAAATATAGCATTATTTCTGTTTTAGTTACTCATGGAGCACCTATCAAATTACGCGTGATACATTCCTTACAGTCCGAAACAGAGTCTGATAATTAAAGTGCTGATCCTATGAGGTTTTTATTTGTATTCATTGACGCTATCTAAAATATGTAATTGATTGAAAGAAATGCACTTCTTCCAATTCCATTGATACCCGATCCGTGTGTCCGGTAGTCTTCATTGAATAAGTTCTGAAGGCCAACATTGAATTTTACTGCAGCCAGCCGATAACCAGCAAAAAGGTTGACCACCTGCCAGCCGGGAGTTCCGCCGGTTGGAATGCGGTTGTCACTTTTGTCGCCAGAAGCCAGCCGGTCTTGTTTATTGGCAACCAATAATTCGGCAGTGGTAACGAATTTCTTAACTGAATACGTTCCGGCGAGCCTTCCGTTTAATGGCGGAATTCTTCTTAAAGGCTCAGCTTTTGTAATACTTTGTCCGTAGGTGTACGAAACTCCTCCGTTGATTTCGAAAGCTGAAAGAGGTTTCCATTTTACACTGGCCTCCAGTCCCTGAATATACGCCTCTTCCACATTCTCTTTTTTGTACACCTGGTATCCGTCAATCATTTGTCCCTCAACTTTTACACGGGTAATCAGCTGATTGAGGTCCATGTAATAAGCTGCCATTGTTCCTGAAAATTTGGGAAGCCTTAATTTGTACCCCAGTTCATAGTTTTGCGATTTTTCGGGTTTCAAGTCATACGCCGGAACTTCGTAGCGGAAATCGACAATGCCCAATGAACCCATATCGTCGATGTTTGGGGCACGGAATCCACTGCTGAAAGTCGCATAAACATGATGAGCAGAACTGAAATTATACATCGTGGAAGCATTAAAGACCATCGCTTCAGGCGAAATCTTTACATCGCCAAGTGTTGCATCGCTAATGTTGATCTGAAAGGCATTGAACCGGATACCACCATCGAAAATCCATTTCCCCCACTTGAGACGATGCAAGGTATAAACGGAATAACTGCTGTATTTCGAATCGTCAGGATATAAACCTCTTTTTGTTGTGGACGAGCCATTGCCGGAATCTGAAATGTCAGCTTTTGTGCTACCCACCTGATCGTGATAAATTTCGATTCCAGAATTTGCTGTCCATTTGTTGCTCAATCTGGAACTGACATCGGCAGTGAACCCGAGTGTATTTATTTCGTCTCTTTCCCTGGTCAGTGTGGAACTGCTGTTCTTTTGAAAACTACGGCCTTCAATGCCTTGTTGCCACGAAGCAATGAGTTTTACCTGATTGAATAGTTTCTGGCGTCCCTGAATTTTCAGCCGGGCATAAGTGAGCATACGCTGCTGGGGATCGAATTCATTCAGCATATAGTTTTCGAGTTTCACTTTGTGATAAATCGGAACATTTTCCTGACGAAGAAATTGATTGGCCAAAGTAAGCTGGATGTTATCTTTTAAGGCAAGTGCAATTTTGCTGTCAAAAGCATATTCATTATAGCCTGAAGGACTTTGCTTTCCGGTATTTTTTCCACCGATGAGATCACCAAAATCGCGATAAGTTCCTCCCACAAAGGCAGCCAGTTTTTGCGAACTGTATTGAAGTTCAGCCCGACCTGTTTTTTCCATGTCGCCAGTCATGTATTTTCCCAATACATTCCCATGAAATTCCTTACTTTCTTTATTCAAAACAAGTTCTTTGGTGAATACCTGCAATGCTCCACCTATGGCATCCGATCCATATTGTACCGACCCGGTTCCTTTGACTACTTCGATTTTATCAATCGAAAATGGATCAATCGTATTCAGGTATTGGTTTGGTCCATAGCGGTAAATCGAATTGTTAAGCCGGATACCGTCAATCAAAAGCAATGTCTGGTTTCCGGTCAGTCCCCGAATAAATGGTGATCCACCACCATGATTGGTTTTTTGAACGAATACTCCGTTGGTGCTCATCAGAGCCTCGGGAGTTGTTCGAGGATTGAAATTATCCATTTCTTTCCGGCCAATGGACGTTACACTGTATGGAATAACTGCCTCTTTTTGAGGAACACGCTGCGAAGTAATAATTACCTCCTGAATTGAAATAACTGTCATGCTATCAGCCTGACCTTTGGCATAAATGCTAAATGCTAAAAGGATAATAAGTATGTTGTACTTTGTCATAAATAGTTTAATAAACCCAAATTGGATTAGGTTTAGTTTGGCCAAAGTTAACCGATCACAAAAAACCAACTATCGTTTAATCAAATATTAATTTTTCTCTACGAAATACCCATGATATCTGCCCATCCAGTACGGAAGCAAAAAATAAGCGCCGTCGTCTTCGGTCGTTCCATTGTCGCCGGTATCGTATTGATGTGGGTTGGTATTCCATTTTGAGATGCCACCTTCCGGAGCTGGAATTGGTTTTACCGACTGTAT
>CAIPKZ010000111.1 GCA_903865775.1 uncultured Prolixibacteraceae bacterium
ACTTTTCGACAACTGCTAAAAAATTATCTGATCTTTGAGTTGTTTTCATCTGTTTGTCCAAACCTGAAATTCATTTGGGAGCGATGGCATAACTTCTTTTGTTTTATTTCCTTCCATAAAATAACAATTAAGTAATATGACTAAAATAATGTCGTATTTATTCCTTCGTTTTGACGCCCTGAAAGGGCAGCAAATTATAGCCCAGGGCAGCGCCCTGGGTTTATGGCGAGCAGAGAAATCGTCCGCGCGATGACATTTATAAAAGTGAAATTCATGTTTCGGACGAAAATGAGGGTCTCATATTTCCCGAAATTGAGGTTCTGCAATTCCCTGCCAGCGGCAGGCTGGCGTCCGAAGGGAATTATTTGCTTTGTTCATCGAATTCCCGCGGACGGTTTTTCCCCTGTAACCCTTTCCCAGGGCGACGTTTCGGTTCGTTCCTCCCGAAACTTTGCCCTGGGCTGAATTATTCTGGCCTTTCAGGCCGGGAATTGTGTATAATGAGTAACAACGAGTTGCTAGGCTGTATGTCCGCCTCCGGTCGTGTGGTGAGTGCATTGAATAAATACGACAACAAATTGTTCTCATTACTTACGTGGTAAATATTCTACTTTCCTAATTATTCGCATGAGGGGCAAAATAATCACAATACCCGTAAAATATTTAAAACCGGATATTATATTTTACCTTGAAGCGCAAAGCACTTTCATTCATTGCAATTTGCTGATCGGGCCTTGTCCAGCCTGAAGTCCATGCCAGAATGATTTCATTACCGGGTTTAATTATCCATGAAAAACGCGATTGCCAGCCCATTTTTTCAGAGGTATTGTCGTATTGGAAATAGTTGTAAAGCGTGACCGTCGGGCTCAGAAGAAGGTTCAGGTTCATCTGATAAATCCGGGCAGTAAAGTCACCTTCAGGCAAAATCACATGGTTGATGGCGTAATTTCCGCCAATATACAAAGGAACAGCCACTTTATATGCAAGTGTCAGTTTCAGGTCTTCGCGCCGGCCATTGTAAAAATCGCCCGAGCCAAGACTTGCCGCACCGGCCAGATTGCGGCTTCCGGCAGAAGTGAGCGTAATATTCTGGTACCAGAACGTGTATTCGTCTTTTGGAATTACAAATCCGGGATAAATCGGAAAATCTTTCATGAGGTATTCGAATTGCTGGTTAACCGAATAATAGAACTCTTCTCCGGATTTGAAGCGGATTCCAAGCGGCGAAAATTTCAGTTCACGGGTAAGCAAAACCTGGTTGAAATTAGTCACATAATTAAAACCGGCACCGCTTTTAACCTGAAGAACGCCCCATTTTTGAGGACGCGGGCCGACTGAAAAATTTCCGTAGCTTGCCTTGATGTTGGTTCGCGGGACAAATCCAATACCGGCCACAAAGTTTTCGGCTACCTCGAAATGTCCGAGTCCAAAGAATAAATAATCGTTCGGATAAGCCAGATCAGCTCCCCATGAAGTGTTGTTATTTATTTTTCCCTTCGTGTCCGAAATCATTCCGAACATGGTAAAAGCCAGATTTTTATTCTTTTGAAAATGAGAAGTTGCCAGTTTGAGATCCAAACCACCTACCAGATTCTCATCAGGCGAAACGGCATTTCCCATGGTTCCAATCACTCCGATAGCGGATTGTTTTCCCAGATTCCGGCTGATCCGTCCCACCGAAAGGTGCGAATTACCGTAATCACGCTCGTCGCTGATGTGCATCACGCCAATATTCCAGTTATTTTGCGTGCCCGTTACCTTAGCCGCATAAAGCACCGGAAGTATATTTCCGTTGTTGTCGAGCCCCAGCCTTCGGGAGAAAAACGGCACCACCGAATTTCGGTAGGAATTGTTGTCATCGCCTTCTATTCCAAATTTGAAATAGTTTGAGCCGTCGAGGAAAAAGTCACGCTTTTCAGGAAAATACAGGCTGAACCGCGTCAGGTTAATCTGCCGGTCGTCCACTTCTGTTTCCGCAAAATCGGTATTGATGGAAAGCGAAGCCTTTAACCGGGGAGTGATTTGGTAAAACATGTCCAGTCCGGCATCGGCCATGGACTTATTTTTCTCTCCTTTTTTAGTGTTCATTCCGCCAATAACGTAGGGCGCAATGTCCAGACCGATACCCTGAGTAATTCCTTCGAGCCCTTCCAGTAATCCTGAATCAGAAATCTGGAACCGGTGCGTGTTCAGATTAGCAACCGGCCAGTAGGATGCTTCGAGTTTGCGCTTGATATTGCGGATCAGCTTCATTCCCCAGACTGTTTTTCCCGGATCGAAGCCAATTGTTTTAAACGGAATGGCCAGTTCTGCTTCCCAGCCTTCGCTGTTGATGCTCGATTTTCCTTCCCAAAGCGCATCCCATTCCTTATTCATTGAAGCACCGTTTTCACTGATCAGCGCATCGCCGATCGAACCACGCGGGCCAATCTGAAACCAGTATCCGTTGCGATGATCGAGGTAAGTATCCAGAATAATCTGAACCCGGTCGTCGTTACCCAGACTCACATCGCGGGCCATTTCCTTGGCCGTTATTTTCTTTGGATCGTCATAGCATTTCACGGCAAAATACAGGTAATGATCGTCATAGCAAATCGACACCACCGTTTTCTCCGAAATGGGTTGACCCGGATTGGGTTCACGCTGCACAAACTGATCGATCTGATACGCCTGATCCCAGACTGCTTCATTAATATGTCCGTCAATAGTTGGAGGAGTAGTTATCCGGATGGCACGGGCAGCAGTCTGAGCGAAGGAAGATTGTGCTGCAAACAAAAGGATGAGGCAGGCAGATATAATGCAAAGATTTTTCAATAGAATTGAATTTCAGTTGGCTTAGGTTTCGGCTAAATTATTTTTTTAACGCGATGAAAGTAGCAAATAAAACCCTGAATGCAATTTACCGATCGGAAAGCAAAAATGATGATCTGATCGGATTTACAAACTTTCTATTCCGCTCCTCCGGAGCTTGATATCTTTTTCCAATGTAATTTGCTACAAATATTTCGCGACTCTGTCGCTTTTGGGCAATGTCATTAAGTTAAGGTTTTTTGTTTAATCCCTGCCGGGGTCTTCAACCACCGACAGGGTTTCCCGATTGCCCCGACAGTGGTTAAAAACCCTGTTGGCGGCTTAACTTAACACCATTGCGCGTAGCGGCGACCTCTTTGTGGAATTGCTACCCGGTATCCCCGCAAATTCTAACTTTCTATTCCGCTCCTCCAGAGCTTGATATCTATTCCGGCCAAATTCTCTGCAAAGAGATCGCAGCTCTGCAGCTTAAAAAAATGCGGTGATGGTTCATTCTACAAAGAGATCGCAGCTCTGCTGCTTAAGAAAGTAGTGTGGCGTTGGCCAGCCGGACAGGACGAGCTCTTTGGAAATAGCCAATTAATTCAGCTTGTTAAAAGTCGCGTAGCGACGACCTCTTTGTAGAAAGCCTATTAATTAAACCCGTTTTAAGCCGCGTAGCGGCGACCTCTATTAAAAATCCCTGCAGTATTATCCAAGTTGTATATTCCGCTTCTACGGAGCTTGATATCCATTTTTGTTTTTTTTATCTACAAAGAGGACGTAGCTCTGCTGCAGTCAGGGAATTGAGATTCATGCCTTTTCGTCCGGAATAAGGATAACCATTCAATAAACGTTTTCGTTCGGACGATTTTAATGCCCATAACCCAACCCAGGGCGTCCCGAGGCCTCGGGATTGCCCTGGGCTAATATCTGCCGGCCCTTCAGGCCTTTACTTTCCGTTGATCATCCATAATAAGTATAAAGAGCCGCTTCGGGAAGAGAAGGGGTGAGTTATTTTTAAAATATTCGTTTACAATTTCACCATCCGGTTCATTTGACTGAAACCTGAACATTCCAGGCGGTAGAAATAGACACCAGAAGATACCGGTCTTCCGGAATCGTCTTTTCCATCCCAATAAAGTGTATGCTGACTTGAGTACTGATCGTTGTCGTTCAGGGAACGAATCATCCGGCCATTCATATCGAGCACGGAAAGCCGGTATTTTCCAGGGTTATCCAGTTTAAATGCGATTGAGGTACCGTCACTGAATGGATTCGGGTAGTTCTGTTTTAATTCAGAGGTAAGCGGAGCTGAACTCAACTCTTCAACGGCATCAGGGAAATTCGCTGCATTGCGCGAACCAGGTGTTCCATATTTCACTGAAAATTCCCAGCTTGAAGCCAGATTATTATTTAGAACCGGGTTGGAAAGTTCGAGCGACCAAAGGTTCGTCAAATCAAAAGTTGGCCATGGAACAACATTCGAATAACTTACCTCATCGATCAGCTGTCCGTATTGCGAATACAAACGAACGGCATCAGTCAGGCTTCCCAGACCGAAATCAAACGTTCCGATCAGGTTTTTAACCGATCCGAAAAGAGCATTCATCCGGGTCAGGTCGTTGGATACCACCAGGTATTCACCGGCTTTTATCCGGGTATTGGCTGCAAAAACGAACTGATGGATCGGGTCCAGATCGGTGAACTTCCAGCCCGAAATATCGATTTCGTATTTTCCCTTGTTGTAGATTTCGATCCAGTCACCCGGATCGGGCAAGACCGCATTGTTAAAGCTGATTTCGTTAATCACTACATCTTCGAAATGACTGCCATCGCTCTCGAACACTGCTTTCAGCTGCATCTGAGCCTTTGGAGCGATTGTCAGAATTGACTGGTTGCTGTTTGCGGTAACTCCTTCCCATTTCAGAAACCGGAAACCGGCTTTTGGTATGGCTTTGAGTGTTATTGGGACTTCCTGGAAATAAGCTCCGTGCCAGGGATATTTACTAAGCTGCAACGAATTTAACTGAACGGAACCTGCCAGTGAATCGGTCGTCACATAGATCATTTGCGGCAGCTGAAAATTATACTTTTGCTGGATGTGGGTAAACACATTGGTTGACCGCGCCGTTGCAAAAGACTTCATTTGCTGCACATTTGAAAGCCAACCGGTTTGCCCTCCTCCACTCCACCGTGTCAGATGCTTGCTGATCTCCAGTGTGATATCAGCCGCTTTTACATCAATGGCTTTATTGACCTGCTCGGGCAGATACCTTGTATTCATTAAATCGGCAAAGCGGTTCACAAACTGATTGCGAAAGCCTGTATTTTCGAGCAACTTCCGAAGGATCAGTGTTGACCAAGGCGGATTTGGCCAGCCCGGGCCATTGGGATCTGTTGCCAGAGCAAGCGTATTATCTGCAGGAGATGCTCCCCAAATACCCATGCCAAAATCGGTATCATACAAAATCCACCGCCATTTGCTGGCCGGATCGCTGGTTTTCCAGTACCGGATATTATTCCCCGGCCAATCGTGGTTCCTGAAATAGATCTGAGAAGCAAAATAATCGGTAAAACTTAAAATATCGATCTGAGCAGCCACCTGATCATAGTTGGCCTGAACGGTCATTGAATTCTGATCCAGAAAATTGTACATTTTCCACCAATCGTCAGCATTCCCGCTGCGCACATCTCCATTATTTTCAAGCATGATCACATCACTTGCCTTTACGTTGGCATTATTGGAGGCAATAAAATCTTCGTCCACTTTTTCGCGGATGTTCAGGATTCCCCAGTAATTACCATTCAGGAAAAAGATGGACGGACGGAATGCCATCTGGTCCATATTTAACCCATAGGTCAGTTCTGCCATCAAACCATCGCGAAACATGGTATTGTTCCAGTCGTTTCCGGAGTTACGCAAGACGATGGAATTGAATTCGTCAAACGGCCTTTCTCCGAAGATTTTATAGTTCAGCAAAGGTGAACCATAACTTTTCCGAAAATGAAAGATCATGGATTTTTGAGGATTTGCCCTCGACCAATTTCCGGATATTTTCGTTCCTGCATCCAAATCAACCACCTTCTTTCCGTTGGATTCAAGCATTTCGAAATGACAGGCTTTCTCCCAATCCATCCAGAAATTCGCGCCAAAATTCGGATTGGAACTTTCAGCTTTGGGTCCCAAAACGTAAATTCCGGTATTGTAATCCCACAAATCGAGCGAATCCATCGACACGGAAACCACCGGCAACTTATTGTTTTTGTAAACGATGTACGAATTGGTTACAATGTCGCCCGGCAACATGCCCGATTTCAGGATGCGTGCTTTGATAACCCTCGACCGGTTGACGGGAATTTCGCGAACTGCCATTTTTGATGAACGTGTGGGAACCGAGCCGTCGACCGTATAATAGATCGAATCGCCTTTTACAGGCGCACTGAGCGATACTCTAATAACGGCTGGATAAATCCCTGCCGGAGAACTGAAAACCGGAATTCCGGGCTTCGCTCCGTTGTATTCGGGACCCAGGTTTTCCTTTTCGGGCGTTGGTTCCGAAAAAATAGCCCAGACTGTTGGATTTTTGATTGTTCGTCCGTAGGAAAGATTCATGGGAATCACGCCAATGTGCACACTGTCGGTAAGCACCGAGGCCGGACTGGTCAGATAAACCGATTCGCCATCGGCACTGATTTTAAAATTGGTATGCAACTCGTTTCTGCTTAAACCAAGAATTTCGACGGTTCGGGCACCCGGTTTTTTGTCGCTGGTCGCGATGGAAAGAAATGGGATAGCCGACAAGTCGGAAGACGTGATATCCGAATTGTGAATCTGAATGGACAGTATATTTTCTCCGTTTTTCAGGATGGATGCCGGATTGCTGATAGTAAATGCTTCAGGAGGTAAATTCTGATACATCTGCGCTTCGTGCAAAGCATTGGCAAACACATCAAACCTCGGCAAATTGCCCCGGTTGAGCATATTGGCACGGGCAATTTCAACGCCATTGAGGTAGGCCACAAAACCATCGTCGTAATCCAAATGGAACATCAATTGCCTGATTTGAGACACATCACTGAGTGTAAACTTTTTCCGGAGAAACAGGGAATTCGACCGGGCAATGATGGTGGCATCGTCGTTATCGCCAAAGCCAATACCACTCTTTCCGCTCAGCCAGCCGCTATCGTTGAATGGGGCCAGTCGCCAATTCGCTCCGGGCTCCGAGGTAGGAACCCAGTATTTCCAGTCGTCACCCCTCGAAATGATGGTATTCCAATGGTACGGTATTTCCCTCCGGTCTTTTCCTGAAGCAAAAACAAGCAGGTATTCGCCGGGATTGACCGTAAAATCAGGAAAAACCCACTGAAAAGGAACGGTTTTCTGATCCGACAAACCATAGCCTTTCAGGTTGACTGCCGCAGTTCCCGAATTGTAAAATTCGATCCAGTCGGGCATATCACCGTCCATATCGCTTAGTACGCTGCTGTTCGACGACATCAGCTCATTCATCCTGAAAGATTGTGAAAACAGTTGGGCAGAAGAAAAGAAAAGGCAAAATGCGAGAAAAAATTTCAGCATGGTTTGATGCTCCGTTCAGTTTAGTTGCCGCAAATTTAGCAATCGAAACGAAAGATTCGCCGTTTTGTTGACAAAGGATTGGAAAAGCCCCCTAAATCCTTCCTGACTGCAGCCGGTAGTCAGACGGGAGAGCAAACATTTACTCCCAATTCTATTACTCTGGGCATTTAGACGATCGAAAGGAATAATCCGCTTTTTTTAAGTTGTTTTCCGGAAGTATAAACAAAGAAAAAATATCAAATCGGATAAATCCATTTGCGATGTTTAGAAAAAACCTTATTTTTAAGGAAACAACCTCAGTAGAAAGAACATGACCAACAGTATCAAACCTTATTATCATATTTATGAAAGTTGAATACAACAACCTCTACACACATTTTGTGTTCACCACTTTACATCGGTTACCTTTGATCGTTAATCAGCACAGAGAGCGTATCGAAAAATACATCACCGGAATAGTTAAAAACAATGAAAGTCACCTCTATGCTATTTATGCGAATCCGGAACATGTGCACTTTTTGATCTCACGTTCACCAACCGTTTCTGAAGGAATAATCGCCTCTATCGTTGCGGATAGCTCGGAACGATTTATAAATGAAAACAAATTTTGTCAGGGAAAATTTAAATGGCCCCGAGTACTCGGGGTTCTGCTTTCTCAGTATCAAAAGGTGAAGTTGTAAAAGTATGCAACTACATCCTCAACCAGTCCGAACATCATCGACACATCAGCTACATGGAAGAATATGAAACATTTATAAAATTTTATGAAAAGACTATAAAACCCAAATAAGGTAATAAGGTTTTGAGCTGTGTATGCGACTTTCTACTGAGGTAGCCTTTAAAAATAAGGTTCCAATTAAAGAAGATCAATGTTATTTGAATATGGGGGTCTAAAGATGTGGGTACACGTTAGCCTGCCGCAGGCAGGGGGCTGGGACTAAAAAAAACTCCGTGTATATACTCTGTGTAACTCTGTGGTAAAATTTAAATGATTAACCACAGAGTTTAAAGGAGTAATTCACAGAGTTTCACAGAGGGGTGCAAACATCAGTTTATGAGACCCCGAAATAAATTCGGGGTGACTGACTCATCATGGTTTTGACTTTATAAGAAGCCTCTCCAAATTCAATTATTCGGTTTTTGGTTCGGTGTGGCAGCGGCTTCGCCATTCCACTTTCATCTTTTCCCTTTCTTCAGGATTGAGGTTCATCCATCGGTTATTCATGTGACGATGGCCTGAATGTCCGCCCCGGTGGTGCCCGCCGAAGCCTCCGAAAAGGATTTTCGACAGAATCAGTATTCCCAACGCCTGCCAGAAGGTGATGGCAGGAAAGCCAAACAAGGCCGGTAAAATACCGTTCCAGAGCAGCATCACCACGCTGCCAAAAATATATACACCGGCTACTATCGCCAAAGGAGCAAATATTGCCACCTTAATCCAAAAATTCTTTCCACGTCTTTCGTTACAATACATCATGATTTCTATTTTTTAAAATTGTTAATTTTTAATTTAATTCTTGAAATAATACAGTACGTCATTGCGAGGCACGAAGCAATCCAATTCTCCTGATTATCTATATTTTGAGATTGCTCTACTCAATTACCAATGACAGATTGCTTCACTACATTTCATTTCGTTCGCCCGCCTGCCGCGGGCAGGCAATGACGGAAACCCGTTTTTCGGCTCAGTCTCAATTTTCTTCATACAGATTCTGAAGCCAGCCGCGCAGATGAGCCACTGCGTAGCGCTTTCGCGATATGATGGTTTTAAGATTATCGCCCGTGCGGTCGGCTATTTGCTGCAAAGTCATATCCTCGAGTTCGTTCCACACAAAAACATCGCGCTGTTTCTGCGGCAACTCATTCAATGCGGCAAACAACTGTTCCCTGAAATAGGCACGTTCCATTTCCGTTTCAGGATTCGCATCATCAGCCAGCAGAGCCTCGGGATAGCTCATCTCACCGTCTTCATTTTCGTAAGCCAGGTCGTCGAGCGATTGCGGTTTTTGTTTGCGTTGCTTATCCACTATGCGGTTGCGGCTTACCCGGT
The DNA here is from genome assembly GCA_903865775.1 of uncultured Prolixibacteraceae bacterium. GTDB lineage: Bacteria > Bacteroidota > Bacteroidia > Bacteroidales > Prolixibacteraceae > Aquipluma. Next base: position 9,423 of record CAIPKZ010000111.1, read on the forward strand.
AAAGCCACGAACTCAGTTGACCGATCGGCTCCAGATCGACCACGGCGCTCAGCTGATACCACACATCCTGCAGAATGTCTTCAGCATCTTCGTCGCTCTGAACCCGGCTGCGGATAAAACCAAACAGACGCTTCCCGTAATTCTGAACAGCTTCCAAAACTCTTTGCTGCTTTGCCATCGGCGATATTGAAATTAAATCTACCATATATTCAGGTAGACGAATGAAGGTTAAAATTACTTTAAATGGATGAGAAATTTTTTGCAGGGGCGAAGGCCAATCGGATGAATCCGGCGAATCGTGCAGAAATGCTCTGGATCTTGCGTTACAATCGCAACTAAAACAAGGATTTGGCCTGAAGCAGCAAAAATCCGTTTACCGGCTTACCAGATCCTTTAATGTTTGCCGCAAAATACCGACCTCCATTTCCAGTTCCTTCACCCGGTTTTGCAATACGGCAAGTTCCGACTGTTCCGATTCCCGGGCATAAACCGGGTCGGGATAGGGAAGCTGGGCGGCCAGTTCCCTGAAAAAATTGTATTTCAGAAAGGCGGATAAATCGGCTAAGCGCTGAACCTGAAATGTTGGAGTTTTTAACATCCCGGTAACCGACGACGAATTTATTTTTAGTTCGCGCGACAACTCACTAACGCTGATTCTTTTGCGCTGCAACTCGCGCCTCACCATTGAAAGGACTTGCAATGTTTCCATAAACGCAGAATATTAGGGTTTGAACTGGATTTACCACTTAAATATAATGATTCTGGATGATTAAAACACTGACATTGATGCTTATTCCAAATACAATACTGTTTTTATCACTCGCAATGATGAATAATTCAATGTCAAAACTGTTTGAAACAATGCAGATGTAGCTTAACACAATAGCATGCTCGTTATATCCTATTGTATTGTAGTTATTTTAAAAACCAATGATGGTTTTAACGAATACAATGATTGTTTTAACGAATGCAATGATGTTTTTAACGATTGATTAGCCGTTTGACACGAATACATAATCGTTTGGAAGATGGAAATAGTGGTTTTGAATGGCAAAGAAGTACTTTTTGAACTCATTTAATCTGGCGAACGGTATCAATCAAAAGTATAAAAAAAGAAAATAACCATCTGAAAAGATCTATTCCCTTGAAAATCGGATATGAATTTCTAATGAAAGAAAATTAAAGATATAAATAATGAGGGTCAAAAAACGCTTTAATTGTTTGATTTCCTTCATAGAAAATTACAAAGTCTACTTTGTCTAGATTATCTAATGCTTTTTGTTCTGTTCCGTCTGAATGATACATACCGACACCATAATATATATTGGTATACTCAAATTCAGC
>CAIPKZ010000112.1 GCA_903865775.1 uncultured Prolixibacteraceae bacterium
CGGAAGAAAACTCAATCGTCAGGATTGCCTTGGGATTTCCCTCAATAAAGAAGCGGTTTTTACGCTGTTCGATGTTTTCCAATGTACAATTCAGGATAATCTCATCGGTTAGTTCAATTGCATCAGGATGATGTCGCAACGCAACGATGTTCCCGTAAAGGGCATCTTCCAGCGAATTAAAATGTGCACAAACCAAACCCTGATATTTTGGTGGAAGCGGAATCAGGTTTAGCCTGATTTTGGTAATAAACATCAGTGTTCCTTCAGATCCTGCAAGCATTTTGCAGAAATTGAAAGGCTTGCCATTTGAAGTGAACGGATCGGTTTCGAGCAACATGTCCAATGCATAACCACTGTTTCGGCGGGTTACTTCCGGGTCAGGAAATTCGTTCCTTATTTCCTTCTGATTGAATTCATTGGCGAGTGTTTCCTGAGTATTCCGGTATATTTTGGTTTCCAGTAATTCTGGATTTCCGGAGCATTTAACCTGAAATTCATTAGATGAAAGTTCGCCTAAAACCACATCAGAACCGTCGGAAAGAATTCCTTCCACTTCGAGAATATGTTCGCGGGTGCTGCCATAAATCAGCGAATGCAATCCACAGGAGTTGTTCCCCAGCATTCCGCCTATACAACACCGGTTGGCAGTGGAGGTTTCCGGAGCAAATTGCAAGCCTTGTGGTGCCAGAAACTGGTTTAGCTCAGCCAAAACAACGCCAGGTTCCACTTCAATCCACCGTTCAGTAACATTGAGCTCTCCGATTTTATTCAGGTATTTCGAAATGTCAACCACAATTCCCGGACCGACTACCTGACCTGCCAGCGAAGTTCCCCCTGCGCGAGGAATTACTGAAGTGCCAGTCTGAAGGGCAAACCGGATGATTTTGCGGATATCTTCCTTATTCTTCGGGCGTGTTACAGCCTGTGGAATTTCGCGGTACATCGATGCATCGGTTGCATAAATCACTTTCTGCACCTGATCGGTAAACACATCACCATCAAGTGATTTTTTCAGCGAAAAAAAAGGATCGGTTAGTTTCATTCGAAAAAGTTTTTTCAAAAATAGCCAAATAAAGTTTCAAATAATCTAAGAACTCATGTTTGTTCAGAAAACAAATTGTCGTTAATATCAGACTTTTCCAGTCATGAGTTTTGTCAGTTTTTAGTATATTTTTAAAAGGAAAGGATTAAGCTCGCCATATTTTCTTTACTTTTGCTTCGAATATTTTACCGGATAGTTTAAACCTTAGACCAACGATGGAAATTTTAAAACGTGTCTACCAGAACGCTCAAAAATATCAGAAAAGAATTGTATTACCTGAAGGATTGGAACCAAGAACTTTACGGGCCACCGAAATAATTCTAAACCAGAAGCTTGCAAGAATTATACTGCTGGGTAACCCGGATGAGATTAATCAGGCTGCTGTAGAACTTGGCGTGAATATCGATGGAGCGACAATCGTCAATCCGAAAACAGATCCGAAAAGGGAATTATACGCCAGCCTGATGGTCGAAATACGAAAGGAAAAAGGACTTTCATACGATGCAGCGCTCGAATTGCTGAACGATCCTTTGTATTTCGCCTGTTTAATGATTAAAAACGGCGATGCTGACGGTGAACTTGCCGGAGCAATCAATGCAACCGGCGATGTGCTGCGTCCAGCATTGCAGTACGTCAAAACTTTACCTGGAGTGAGTGTTGTTTCAGGAGCATTTCTGATGTTTGTGAACGATCCTCAATATGGACATGATGGAATACTTGTTTTTGCCGATTGTGCAGTTATGCCAAATCCAGATGAACGTCAGTTGGCTGAAATTGCAATTACCACTGCAAAAACTGCCAAAGCGATAGTAGGAATGGAACCCCGCGTGGCCATGTTGAGTTTCTCAACCATGGGAAGCGCTCAGCATCCGTTGGTTGACAAAATGGTGAATGCTACCCGCATTGCCCGTGAATTGGATCCGGATTTGAAAATTGACGGTGAAATGCAGCTTGATGCCGCATTGGTTCCGGAAGTTGGCCGACTGAAAGCACCAAACAGCGAAGTGGCTGGCCGTGCAAATATTCTGGTTTTCCCGGGGCTCGAATCTGCCAACATTGGTTATAAACTGGTTCAACGACTGGCAAAAGCTGAAGCTGTTGGCCCTATCTTACAAGGAATGGCTGCTCCAATAAACGACCTTTCGAGGGGTTGTTCGGTGAGCGATATCGTGAATATGGTAGTAATTACAGCCAATCAGGCTGCAGCACTTTTTGAATAAACACAATCAATACAGATAATTATGCCGGCTGAAATAATTTACGAATCAATCGAAGATTTTGGATTGAGTAAAAAGAATGTTAGCAGAACTCTTTTTTCGAAAATTGGGATCATCGGATGTGGTCTGGTTGGTCAGAACATTGCCCGCGTGGCCAGCTTCTTCGGAATTGAAGTTGTTTTCATTGAAGTTTCGGAAGACAAGATTCAGGATGCATACCGAAATATTGAGAAAGTTTTAGATGGGCGAATTGAACATTGGGGAATAACCAGTGGAGAAAAACGGGCCATCATGTCCAGAATTAATGGCTCACTGGATTATAAAAACCTGGTAGGCTGCGATTTCGTAATTGAAGCCATCCGTGCAGTTGACCGTGGAGGAAAAATCAGGGAACGCAAAGATATTTTTCACAAAATCGAAGAGGTCGTTGACAAGGATTGTATTATTGCTACCAATTCAACCACAATTATAATAACTGAGCTTTCTTCTGACCTCATACACCGCGACCGCTGCGTAAGCCTGCATTTCTTCGTATCTGCACAGGAAGCGAGGATCGTTGAACTGGTCCGCAGTTTATATACTTCAGATGAGTCGTTTCACAAAGTATGCCAGTTTATTAAAATGATTAACCGGAAGGTGGTTCATGTTCAGGAATCTGCCGGATTGGTTAGTATCCGGATTTTTGTAGTCTGGTTGAATGAAGCTTGCGAAATACTCATGGAAGGCATTTCGAACATAGATGATATTGATCAGACCATGAAAATTGGTTTTGGAATGCGCATGGGTCCATTTGAAGTTGCCGACAAAATGGGCCTTGATAAAGTGGTCCGGTGGATGGATAATATCTATAATGAGTTTGGTGATTTACAATATAAACCAAATCCATACCTCCGTAGATTGGTTCGCGCCAAGCATTTGGGAATAGAATCAGGGGAAGGATTCTATAAATATGACGAACGGGGAAAAAGAATTATTCCTGAATGCCTGAATTGCTGATTTTCATCAAACAGATCATAGAATTAAAAGAAATAGAATGAAGATTCTTGTATTAAATTGCGGAAGCAGTTCCATAAAATACCAGCTTTTTAGCATGACCAACCGGTCGGTTATTGCCAAAGGTGGCATTGAAAAACTCGGTATGAAAGGCAGTTATCTCCAGCATATCCGTCAGGATGGCCAGGTTGTAGTTTTTCAAGGTGAAATTTTAGACCATAAAATCGGTGTTGAATACATTCTCGGGGTATTAACCAGCGAAAAACACGGCTGCCTGAATGGACTGGAAGAACTGGATGCCATTGGTCACCGCGTGGTACACGGAGGTGAACGATTTAATTCGAGTGTACTTTTAACCGAAGATGTTTTGCAGGAAGTAACCAAATGCATCGATATTGCTCCTTTGCATAATCCGCCAAACCTCAAAGGTATCAGGGCAATGGAGGAATTGGTTCCGGGAATTCCACAGGTTGGAGTTTTCGATACTGCATTTCATCAAACTATGGAACCCAAAGCTTACATGTATGGCATTCCATATGATTTGTACAAAAAATATGGCATTCGCCGCTATGGCTTTCATGGAACAAGTCACCGCTACGTTACCAAACGTGCCTGCGATTTGCTTGGTGTTGATTACAATACCCAGAGAATTATTTCATGCCATTTGGGCAACGGAGCCTCGGTTGCAGCGGTAAAAAACGGTCAATCGTTTGATACGTCCATGGGATTTACGCCAATAGAAGGTTTAATCATGGGTACCCGTTGCGGGGACCTGGATGTAGGTGTGGTTCATTACATCATGGAAAAAGAAGATATTGGTATACGGTCTGCGAGTACCTTATTCAATAAACATGCGGGCATGTTAGGTATTTCAGGCATTTCGTCTGATATGCGCGAAATTGAAACTGCCTCGAAAAATGGAAACGAACGGGCAGCATTAGCGCTCGAAATGTATAACTACAAAATAAAAAAATATATTGGTTCCTATATTGCGGCTATGGGCGGTGTAGATATCCTGATTATGACCGGAGGAATTGGTGAAAATGCTTATACAACAAGGGAAGGTGTTTGTAGTGATCTTGAATTTCTTGGAATTTCACTTGATCAGGAAAAAAATAAAGGTTTCCGTAGTGAAGGAATTATCAGCACACCGGATTCAAAGGTAAAAATCATGGTTGTTCCTACCGATGAAGAATTACTGATTGCTTTGGATACTGAAGAAATCGTATTTAAACGCAGTAATTCCTGAACCTGTTTAGATATTTCTTAAATTATCACATAAAAAAAGCGTCCGATCAGACGCTTTTTTATGTGATTTAAAAATTACTATTTGATCAGATTGCCATCTCCGTCAATCAGCTGAATATCATAACCGAGCTCTTTCAGTGAAGTTTCAATTTTTGCACGGTCACCAACTACAATCCATACCAACTGTTCAGGTTTAATAACTTCAGAAGCTGTTTTATGAACTTCATTGGTTTGCAATGCCTTCATTTTAGCCGCATAATCCTGGTAATAATTGTCTTTTAATTTATACCGGACGATGTCATTGATTGCACCTGTCACAGCTCCCATCGTTTCGTAGCTTCCGGGAATCTGAAGCAACTGGTTCTTTTGAGTTTTTTGCACCTCTTCTGAAGTTGCCGGTTTTTTACTGCAATAGCTGCTCAGTTCTTTATAGATTTCCTGAATTGTTTCTTTCGTTTTGTCGGTCTGTACCTGGGTATAAGTCATAAATGGCTGTTGTCCTTTTGTATTGTATATAAATGAACCAGCGCCATAGCTCCAATGCTTGTCTTCGCGAATATTCATGTTAATGCGCGAAGTAAAATCGCCTCCAATAATGCTATTCATAACGCTAACCGATGCTTCGTTTAATTGTCCGAATGGCGCCGTAAGGTTTCCTGCCAATACGAGTGATTGAATTGAGCCCGGACGATCCATCATGTAAATCACCGATTTTGCCGGAAGTTTTACTTCAGAAATACTTTTCTTTGGGCTTGAACCGCTTTTCCAGCCTTTTAGAAGTTTTTCAAGTTTAGGCTTCAGCTCGTCCATCGAAATATCACCGACAACAACTAATGTTGCATTATTGGGTTTCATCCACGACTGGTAGAATTTAACCAGCTGATCGCGAGTAATTCCTTTTACCGATGATTCAAAACCAGAACCGGTCAGAGGTGCTCCGTATGCATGTTTATCTCCATATAAGTACTTGGGAAGAATTCGAAATGCGATTCCGGTTGGTTGTGCTTTTTCTTTCTGAATTGAAACCAATTGTTCTTTAATTAACCGGTCGAGGTCAGTTTGCGGAAAGGTAGGATTGAGAAGGACATCAGAAAAAATATTCAGCGAAGCATCTAAATTTTGTTTCAGGGAATTAAGCGAAAGGTAGGATTGGTCGAGATTCGAACCTGTTGAAAGCTTTGATCCAAGACGTTCCAGCTCTTCACTTATTTGTAAGGCATTCCGTGTTCCTGTGCCTTCATCCATCATGTTCATAGCTAATTTGGCGGTTCCGGGAACTGCAAATTGGTCGGCTGCATATCCTGCATCAAACGACAACATCAGGCTGATTGCCGGAATGGTTGAACGCTGAGCCAAAACAACCGGTAATCCATTCGATAAAGTGATCCGTTGAAACTGAGGGAAAATAAGATCCGGAGCAGTTCCCATTTCAGGAATTTTAGTCCGGTCAGCATCAGTTACTGCTGCTTTGGCTTCAATAAACGGATGAACTTCCAAAACATACTGGCCATCGCTGAGCCATTCTTTTGATACCTGAATTAAATCAGCGGGCTTTGCCTCATTCATTCTTTTCAGCCAAATTTTATAATTATCCGGATCGCCAAAAAATGTTTGGTTACTGGCCAGGATATCCGATTTACCGCCAAATCCACCAACTCTTTCTATACCGCGAACAAATCCAGCATAGTTGCGTGTCTTTACTATTGCCAATTCATCGTCGGTTGGACCCGACTGAATAAATTTGGCAAGCTCTTCATCAATGGCTAATTCAACTTTTGCGAGATCTACGCCAGGTTTTACATCAGCAGTTATTTCAAACAAACTGCCAATTTCCCTTCTGTCGATATAACAACTTACCGAAGTTGCTATTTGATCGTTATAAACCAATCGTTTATATAATCGGGAGGTTTTTCCTAATGCCATTATATCGCTTACCATGTCCAGACAGATATTCTCTTTTGTTCCATCCTCAGGAATATTCCATACTTTATAAATCCGTTCCTGAGGCACCCGATCCTGCATTATCTCACGCTGATTACCAATGCGTTTAGCCGGCCACGATTGATATTTTGCAATTGGAGGACCTGCCTGCAATCCACCAAAATATTTCTTGACCTTTTCAAGAGCTTCAGCAGTATTGACATCGCCTGCTACTACCAAAGTTGCATTGTTCGGGCCATAATAGGTTTTGAACCATTCTTTTACATCATCTATCGAAGCAGCACTTAAATCATCCATCGAACCAATGACTGTCCATGAATAAGGATGCCCTGCAGGAAAAGTACTTCTGGTTTTATATTCCTCTACCAATCCATAAGGTTCATTTTCGCCCTGACGCTTTTCGTTCTGAACAACACCTCTTTGCTCATCAAGCTTAGCTTGTGTAATTGCATTGACCATATATCCCATACGGTCGCTTTCGAGCCACAAAACCTGATCGAATGCTGAAATGGGAACAGTCTCGAAATAATTCGTACGGTCGTTGCTGGTGGTGCCGTTCAAATCGGTCGCTCCAATCTTATCGAGAGCTTTAAAGTAATCATCGTTAAAGTGTTCACTCCCGTTAAACATCAGATGCTCAAATAAATGGGCAAATCCGGTGCGACCTGGCTTTTCATTTTTAGAACCTACATGATACCAGATATTTACAGCAACTACCGGTGCTTTGTGATCTTCATGGATTAAAACAGTCAATCCATTTTCCAGCACAATTTTTTTGTACGGAATGTCGATTTCAGCATATGAATTGCTTGTTTGTGCGTTTACCATTCTGCAAACACCTGAAAGCAGCAATACTAAAGTAACTAAGAGAATTCTTTTCATTCGATTAAATTTAAAATGGATAATTGGAATTGGATATATAAAGTTAGGTCAAATAGTGTTAAAAACAAAAGGATTATCATGGTCTGATAATCCTTTGTTCAATGTTAGTTTAGTTCGATCGGAAAATAGATATTGGTTAAAAGAGAAAAGGTTGCAATTACTTAGAATTGCGATGCTAATATAATAGTATTTTGGTAACCTTTTTTAAGTTTTTTTAATAATTTGTTAACGTGCTATTTTTTCAGGGAAATTAGAGGATGTAATTGTCTGTATTTCAGTCAATCTATTTTTCAGGTATGTTTTATAATATCTATTGATATTTTTCAGGTATTTGCACTTCATACGGTAGCGGATTGCAATGAAAGAAGTTCAGATAAGTAGATAAGGATAAAATAATCCTAATTAAATTCTGAAACATTATATTTGTCGCAAAAAACAAATGCGGCTTTACAACACCATCAACAGTGAAGATTTAAAGGTCCGGCTTATTGCCGAAACCATTGTCAGAAAAACAATCTCATTTTACCGCTATTTTATACTTGAAAATCCTCAGGAATTCAGGGATCAATTGTATTCCGAATGGGAAGCAATCAACTGTTTTGGAAGGATTTACGTTGCACGTGAAGGAATTAATGCACAGATGAGTGTTCCGGAGGAAAATTTTGATGCATTCATGAAAACACTGGCTAAATTTCCAATTTTTGACCAGATACCCATCAAATATGCTATTGAGGATAATGGAAAATCGTTTTATAAACTCGCCATAAAAGTCAGACCGAAGCTGGTAGCTGATGGATTGGACGACGATTCATTCGATGTGACCAATGTTGGAAATCATTTGAGCGCTGTAGAATTTCATTCGCTTGTTGAAGATGATCGGCATGTTGTTGTTGATATGAGGAATCATTACGAATCGGAAGTCGGTTATTTTAAAGGGGCAATCCGACCTGAAGTCGATACATTTAGGGAAGAAATCACCGTGGTGACGGAAATGCTTGCTGACCAGAAAGACCGAAAAGTTTTGTTGTACTGTACAGGTGGAATTCGCTGTGAGAAGGCAAGCGCCTATTTGAAACATCATGGTTTTTCGGATGTAAACCAACTGCATGGAGGCATATTGGAATATGCACGTCAGATTAAACGTTTGAATCTGGAATCGAATTTTATTGGTAAAAACTTCGTATTTGATGAGCGAATGGGAGAGTCAGTCAACGGCGAGGTAATTTCACATTGCCATCAGTGTGGTAAATCCTGTGATGTTCATCTGAATTGCGCAAATGAACTCTGCCACCTGCTGTTCATACAATGTCCTGAATGTGCCGTGAAGTTTGAAAAGTGTTGTTCATCGGATTGCCGTGATGTTAAAAATGCTTCAGAACCGGAAAAAAAGCTTATCAGGTTAAATACTGAACGTAAATTTGGTAATAGTAAAGCTTACCGTAAAAGTTACCTGTTGGTAAAAAACAATACATTTGCCGATTCAATTTCAGCAGAAGAACAAAAAACCGGATTTTAAAAATGGTGAATTTCTGGGAAACCCTTCAGAAACCTATATTTGCTTTGGCGCCAATGGAAGATGTTACTGATACATCTTTTCGTGAAATTGTTGCTGGACTTGCCATTCCCGAATATCTTCAAATACTTTATACTGAATTTACCTCGGTTGATGGCATGAATCATCCGAAGGGAAAGATCAGGGTGGGAGAGCGCTTACTGGTCAGCGAATCGGAAAAGGCACTTCTTAAACAAAAGAACATCCGGCTGATTGCCCAGATTTGGGGTAAAAGACCTGAATTATTCCATAAGATTGCCCGGGAAATAACTGAGGAATATGAATTCGATGGTCTGGATATCAATATGGGCTGTCCGGTTAAAAATGTGGTGAAGAATGGCTGCTGCTCGGCATTGATTAATGAACCCAGTCTGGCAAAAGAAATCATTCTGGCTACCATGGAAGCAACGCATTTGCCGGTTTCAGTAAAAACACGTACCGGAATTAAATCGCATGATACGGAAATCTGGATTGAACACCTGATGGAAACTAAACCTGCTGCAATCATTCTGCATGGGCGCACTCAAAAGCAACAGTCCGATGGACTGGCTGATTGGGAAGAAATAGCGAAAGGCGCACGAATCCGGGATCGAATCCATTCCGGAACAAGGTTTTTAGGGAATGGCGACGTACTTTCAGTTGCACACGGAAAGGAACTTGTTGAAAAATACGGAATTGATGGCGTGATGATCGGACGTGGAATATTTCACAATCCCTGGTTTTTCAATCCTGACTTTTCAGCTCCATCGAAAGCAGATAAAATGGCGCAAATGTTGCTTCATACGCAGGTTTTTGAACGGAACTGGGGAGCACATAAAAATCTGAATGTATTAAAACGGTTTTATAAAATATACACCAGTGACTTCCAGGATGCTGCAAAAATACGTGCTGAACTGATGGAATCAACAACTTTTGAAGATGTTTACCGAATTGTCCGAAATGGAACAAATTAAATTTAATTGTTAGAAAATACTAATTATTTTCCTTGTTTCTTCGGCCAAATTAGTTTTACTTTGAAAATATATCAAGGGTTCATTTGATCATGTGAATCCAAAGTTTTTTCAGAATATAAAAGTAAAACGCTGCATTGATGAATATTCGAAAATCATTACGTACTCTTCATCGTGATTTTGGTTATCTGGTCGTGGGAATCACATTTGTTTATACCGTTTCTGGTATTGCCCTGAATCATCGTACCGACTGGAATCCACATTACACGCTGGTATCCGAAGATTTGACTCTTCCATCTTCCACCCAGACCATATTCAGCCAGGACGAAATAAATGCTATGCTGAAGAAGTTTGATTACCAGGCTGTCTACAAAAAACATTTTGTTACGCGGAACAATGAAATCAAAATTTTTGTGGAGGAAGGGACCGTGATGTATAATCCGGAACAGGGTAAAGTTGAACTCGAAATATTGAAAAAACGTCCATTCTTCTTTCAGATTAACAAAATTCATCTGGCTCAAACCGGTCAGCTTTGGATCTGGATTTCAGATATCATGGCTGTCTTTCTTTTATTCGTAGCCATTTCAGGTCTGTTTTTATTGAAAGGAAAATTTGGATTGAAAGGCCGGGGACTTTGGCTCACCGCCATTGGAATTGTGATTCCCTTGGCAATCATCTTATTTTATATCAATTGATTTACAAATCATTAATCCTCATACCATGAAAAAATCATTTTTGTTGCTTTTAAGTTTCGCCTTGTTGATCTCCTGTTCCAATCAATCTAAACAGAAAAAAGATGATAAATCAGCTGAATTGGCTGTATTGACTGTTGATGAGATACAGACAAAAGGCAAAGACCTGGTTGGGAAAGAAGTCTTGGTAAAAGGTACTGTAACACATGTTTGCAAGGAGAGCGGCGCACGATGTTTTGTAATGGGAAGTACTGAAGATGTCAGCATTCGGATCGAAGCCGGCAAAATTGGTTCATTTTCGCAGGAACAAATGGGAAGTGATATTCAGGTTCGTGGCATTTTACGCGAAGTTCAACTCGATGAAGAAGATTTGGCAGAAATGGAAAAATCTGCTGCGGCAGGAGAATCGGCAAATATAGGCCATGCACTGGGAAGCGATGCTCCAGCCATGCATTCGGTTGTTGGTGGCAATAAGGATAGTCTCATCCAGGCTGAAAAACTGAACCAGATGAATCAGAAACTGGCTGAAAGCAAAGAAGGGTATGTTCCAGTATATTATATCGATGGAATTGAATTGATTACAGCTCAGAAATAAAGTTCATTTTTTGAGCTCTGGCTGAAAATTCAAGGAAATTGAATTAACACAATGGCGCGTGTTTTTTGAAGTCAGACCTTCGCCAATAAAAACATGCCCCAAATGTGCTCCGCACTTTGCACAGGTGATTTCGGTCCGGCTTCCGTCTTTGTCGGTAGTTCTTTTTACGGCACCTTTAATCTCGTCGTCAAAACTTGGCCATCCGCAATGGGCATCAAATTTATCAGCAGACCGGTAGAGCGGGGCATTGCATTTTTTGCACAAATAGGTTCCGGCTTCGTTATTCTTGTAATAAATTCCGGTAAAAGGTCTTTCCGTACCTTTTCCTTCGATTACTGATTTTTCAAAATCATTCAATTCATTGAATTTCATAAGCGTATTTATAGTTGGCGTATTTTTATTCTGAGCATTTACAAACAGTGACCATGCGACGAGCAATATTATTCCAATAGTTTTCATGCATAAAGTACAATTTGCACCTGCAAATTGTTTAAATCATATAACAATTATTTAAAGCAGCCTGACTGTTCATTTTCAGATCAGAAAGGTAAAAGTTGTATCTTTCGCAAAAAAATCATGAAACGCCTTTTTAAATATTTCCTTCAAGGTTTATTGTTGTCAGGACCTTTGGCTATGACTTTATATGCTGTATTTCTGATGTTCGATTTTGTCGACCGATTAATTCGGGATCCACTAAAAGAACATTTTAATCTTTCGATTCCAGGAATTGGTATTGTTGTCATATTTCTGGCTCTCACAATTTTGGGTATCATCGGACAAACATTTATAGCAAATCCAGTTACCTTGTTTGTTCAAAGGTTATTAAAACGTATGCCATTGCTGAACGTCATTTATACTTCAGTTCAGGATTTATTTACAGCATTTGTCGGTAAAGAGAAAAAATTTAATGTTCCAGTGATTGTTTGCATGAATCAGGAAAATAATTTATGGAAACTGGGGTTTGTGACTGAGAAAAACCTGGAAGAATTTGGATTACACGAAATGGTTGCCGTTTATTTTCCACATTCTTACGCTTTTTCAGGGGTATTGTATTTTGTTCCTGAAAGGTCAGTAAAACAGGTCAATTTAAGTCCATCCGAAGTGATGAAGTTTGTGGTTTCAGGAGGAGTAACAAAAGTAAATTAAGCTATATGTCGACAGAGATTATTTTAATGGGGGGGTTTTTGTTGTTAATCATTTTTGTGTTAATGATTGATTTGCTGGTTGTTGGTCGAAATTCTCATGTGGTTTCAACCAAGGAGGCATTGGGCTGGACCAGCATTTGGTTTATGCTTGCAATGGGTTTTTATGTTTTTCTGATGTTTTACGGACATCTGCTTCATGGAATTACTTCAAAGGAAGAACTGTTGGGTGTTGTTACCAGATATGCACCGGAACTTCATTTTCAATTGACTGATTTCGAAGGAATGGTAGGTGAATATCGGAACCACATGGCTACGAGTTATCTGGCCGGATATTTCATTGAACAGACCCTTTCAATCGACAATGTATTTGTGATACTGCTTATTTTGCAGGGGTTTTCGGTTCCATTGAAAAACTATAAAACCGTTTTGTTTTGGGGGGTTTTAGGTGCAATTATTTTGAGGTTTATTTTCATTTTTGTAGGTGCCGCCCTGATTCACCGTTTCGCCTGGATTCTTTATGTTTTTGGTGCATTTCTGATTTTTCAGGGAATTAAAATTCTGGTTAAAAATGATGAGAATAAGAAGGACCCGCATGAATATGCGATTGTCAAATTTCTTTCCAAATACCTGAATATTTCAAAGGAATATCACGGCGACCGGTTTGCAGTGAATAAAAACGGAAAAGTATTTTTTACGCCACTCATGCTTGTGCTTGTTTTGGTTGAATTTACCGATGTGATTTTTGCTTTGGATTCAATCCCAGCCGTATTTTCAGTCTCGCTCGATCCTTACGTGGTGTTCTTTTCGAATATCTTCGCCATTATTGGCCTTCGTTCGCTATTCTTCCTTCTGGCAAATATGGTCGATAAATTCAGGTTCCTGAATGTCGGGGTGAGCATTTTGCTGATTTTCGTCGGAGTTAAATTACTGGCACATAACTGGCTCGATGATATCGGATATAAATCTTCCTATTCGTTGTATTTCATAGCTTTAACTTTAACTTTAAGTGTTGTTTTTTCGGCATTGTTTCCCAAAAAAGAGAAGGTCTGAGCTGATTCTAAAACTTATTTACAACATCATACCATGTCAACATTCCATTATCAAAAACCGTTTCCGATTAAAAAGGATACCACGAAGTATCGGCTGTTAACCAAAGATTTTGTTTCGACTATTGAATTTGATGGTCGTAAAATTCTCAAAATTGCTCCTGAAGGCCTTGAATTGCTTGCCAGAGAAGCCTTTGCTGATGTTTCCTTTTATCTGCGGGCGGCTCATCTCGAAAAACTGGCATTCATCTTGAAAGATCCCGAAGCGACAGATAACGATCGTTTTGTGGCTCACACGATGTTGCTGAATCAGGTTGTTTCAGCCGAAGGAGAGTTGCCAACCTGTCAGGATACCGGAACTGCGATTGTGATGGGCAAAAAAGGCGAAGATGTTTATACCGGGGTAAACGATGCCGAATACTTTTCGAAAGGCATATATAATACTTACCAGGATCGCAATCTCCGCTATTCGCAGGTGGTTCCGTTTACCATGTTTGATGAAAAGAATACCGGAACAAACCTTCCGGCACAGATTGATATTTATGCTGAAAAAGGCAATGAATATGAATTATTATTTATCACCAAAGGAGGAGGTTCGGCAAACAAAACCTATCTGTACCAGCAAACCAAATCGTTGCTGACAGAAGAAGGCCTGACCAAATTCATCAAAGAAAAAATCGGGGATCTGGGTACATCGGCATGTCCGCCATACCATTTGGCGGTTGTTATCGGTGGAACATCGGCCGAAGCTACATTGGCCACGGTAAAAAAGGCTTCCGCAGGATACCTCGATTATCTGCCAACCGAAGGAAATGAAGGTGGTCAGGCTTTCCGCGATTTGGAGTGGGAACAGAAAATTGAAAAACTATGTCAGCAAAGTGCCATTGGCGCCCAGTTTGGAGGAAAATACTTTGTTCACGATGTGAAAGTGATTCGTTTGCCACGGCATGCAGCTTCCTGCCCGGTTGGAATTGGTGTCAGTTGCAGCGCCGACCGAAATATCAAAGCGAAAATTACTGAAGATGGTATTTTTCTTGAAGAACTGGAACGCAATCCGGCAAGGTTCCTTCCTGAATCTGCTCCACACATGCAACCAGCTGTGGATATCGACCTTGATCAGCCGATTGAAGACGTCCTTAAAATTTTGTCAAAATATCCGACAAAAACCCGTTTGAATCTTTCAGGAACTTTGATTGTCGCCCGTGATATGGCACATGCCAGGCTGAAGGAAATGCTGGATGCCGGACAAGCGATGCCTGAATACTTCAAAAAGTACCCGGTTTATTATGCCGGCCCTGCTAAAACACCTGTCGGAATGGCTTCAGGAAGTTTTGGCCCAACAACTGCCGGACGTATGGATCCGTATGTCGATTTTTTCATGAGCCTGGGTGGTTCTAAAATAATGGTTGCCAAAGGAAACCGCACTCAGCAGGTTACTGATGCCTGCAAAAAATACGGCGGATTTTACCTCGGCTCCATTGGCGGCCCTGCAGCAATCCTGGCCAAACAAAGTATTAAATCGAGCGAAGTGATTGATTTTGAAGAACTCGGAATGGAAGCCATCCGCAAAATCAGAGTTGAAAATTTTCCTGCATTTATCATTGTCGACGATAAAGGCAACGATTTCTTTAAACAGTTATAGATAGGTTCAAAGTGGAAAAAGTCAGTAGAAAAAGAAAAGGACTTTTTAGAAAAGAGTGAGCGGTTGACATATAGTTACCCGCTCATTTGCATTTTTGGTAAAATTATCGGTTGTGCCGGAATGAAAACATTTAGTTGTTGTTGACCTTTGTTATGTTTTTATAGGGATTGAAGTCGTAATTTTGCCGACATAAATATTCTGTGAATGAAACTTGAAAGATTAACTGATTTATTTGAGTTTACCAGCTTGCTCGGGAAAAAGTCACTGGTGGCTGTGAACGCCATCGATGGACATACTTTGGAAGCAATTGCTGATGCGGTAAGGCTTGGACTTGTTTCGGCTGTTATTACCGGAAACAGAACCGAGATTTTGAACCAATGCTCAATTCATCATATCAATCCTGACTCATTCAGGATTGAACATACCGAAACAGAAGAAGAAGCGGCAAAGCTTGCTGTTCAGTTGGTAAGTGAAAATCCTGACAGTATTCTCATGAAGGGCCTGATCAACACCGATAAATTTATGCGGGCAATCCTCAATAAGGAAGCTGGTCTGTTGCCTTTAGGAGGTGTACTGAGTCATGTTTCCGTAATTGACAATCCAAATTATCACAAATTATTGATTGTTAGCGATGTGGCAATTATCCCATATCCAACAATTCCGCAGAAAATCGCCATGATACATTATTTGAAGAAGATGGCTCTGGATTTGGGAATTGCCTGTCCGAAGATTGCCTTGATTGCACCCACCGAGCAGGTATTACCTTCGCTGGTTTCGTGTACCGATGCGGTTGAAATAATGAAAGCTGCTGAAAACGGACAATTCCTTCCTGCTGTGGTTTTTGGACCTATTGCACTCGATGTGGCTATCGATAAGGAATCAGCACAAATCAAAAATATCAGTTCAGAAGTGGCTGGCGATGCCGATTGTTTGCTTTTTCCAAATATCGATGCCGGAAATGTTTTTTATAAGACGAATACCAAGTTGTGTCATGCCGAACAGGCTGCAGTAGTTATGGGAGCCAAAATACCTGTCATTCTATCTTCCCGTGGCGATAGCAAACAAACGAAACTGAACTCAATAGCAATTGCACTGTTGTTAAGTAATTAATCATTATCCATGAGCGACATCCGAATTCTGGCCATCAATCCCGGTTCAACCTCTACGAAGTTTGCGGTATATTTCGAAGGGGAATGTAAGCTTAAAAAAACTTTGCGCCATTCAATCGAAGAATTGTCGCTTTACACCAACATCATCGATCAGTTTGAATTCCGTAAAGGTCTGATCATTGATTCGTTGGTCGAGGAAGGATTCGACGTGGATAAAATCAAATACATTATTGGCAGGGGTGGCTTGACTCTTCCTCTGAAATCAGGAGTATATCTGGTCAATAACCTGATGCTTGAACATGCCCGTTCAGGTAATTACGGACAACATGCAAGTAACCTTGGACCATTAATTGCCGATTACATTGCATTGCAAATTCCTGGCGCACATGCATATATCGCTGATCCGGTAGTGACCGACGAAATGGAAGAAATTGCACGGTTCAGCGGGCATCCGTTATTCGAGCGGCGCTCTATTTTTCATGCCCTGAATCAGAAGGCAACTGCACGGCTTCATGCCGAAAAAATAGGTCGCAACTATGAAATGCTGAACCTGATCGTAGTGCATCTTGGAGGTGGAATTTCAGTGGGTGTTCACTGCAAGGGAAAAGTTATTGATGTCAATAATGCATTGGATGGCGAAGGTCCTTTCAGCCCGGAACGAAGCGGCACATTGCCCGCCGGGCAGCTAATTGATCTTTGTTTCAGTCATAAATACGAAAAGGAAGAAATTCGCCGGATGGTTATCGGAGAGGGTGGTTTTGTCGCCTATCTGGGAACCAATGATGCTATGGAGGTTGAAACCCGTGCAAAAAATGGCGAAGAAAAAGCCCGTAAAGTACAGGAAGCGCTGGGATATCAGGTCGCCAAAGCGATTGGTGAATCCGCTGTTGTACTCAGCGGAAAAGTCGATGGCATTATCCTAACCGGAGGCTTGGCTTATAATCAATACCTTACCCAATATATCAGTTCAAAAGTTGAGTTCATTTCCGAAGTGTTTGTTTATCCTGGCGAAGATGAATTGGAAGCTCTCGCTTCAAATGCCCTCCGTGTGGCAAGGCATGAAATTGAACCTATGGTTTACCCCAATTAAATCGTTGAGTATAAATTCATATTTTAAGAGTTTAGTATGAAAGTAATAAGACGAAAAGATTATTATCTTTAGTGTCTTAACCACCATATTCCTAAACCATGAAACAATTTGTATTTATACTCTTTCTAACTTTCCTTATTTCAGGAAATACTAACGCTCAGCGTGAAACCACTATTTACGACGAATCAAAGGTTCCTGAATATCAACTGCCTGATTTGCTGACACGTTTCAACGGAAGGAAAGTTAAATCCGAAAAAGTTTGGGATACGAAACGACGACCTGAAATTCTGAAGGTTTTTACGGATGAAGTTTACGGAAAAGTTCCGGAAAATCTAAAAATATCAGATGTTAAAGTCTGGGAAACATCGGATAATGCCCTGAATGGATTGGCCATTCGAAAACAAATCTCACTATTCTTCACAAAGAATGATAAAAATCTGGAGGTAACTATTTTAATGTATTTGCCTAAATCAGTAAATAAAGCCCCTGTTTTTCTGGCGCTGAATTTTACCGGAAATCATACAGTTTGCAGCGATCCGAATATCAGGCTCACCGAATCGTGGGTCGAAAACAATCCTTCAATCGGAATCATTAATAACCGGATTACCGAACAATCGCGAGGAAGTAATTCAGATAGCTATCCAATTGAAGAAATTATCAAAGCCGGTTATGGTCTGGTAACCGTTTATTACGGGGATATTGATCCTGATAAAAATGATTTTTCGGATGGAATTGAGCCTTTCTTTTATAAAGGAAACCAGACTAAGCCAAATCAAGATGAATGGGGATCGATTGCAGCATGGTCCTGGGGTTTGTCGCGGGTCATGGATTATCTGGAGACCGATCAGCTGGTCGATTCGAAGAAAGTCGCTGTTTTGGGTCATTCCAGGCTTGGTAAAACCGCTTTATGGGCAGGTGCAACCGATCAACGTTTTGCTATAATCATTTCAAACGAATCGGGTTGTGGTGGCGCAGCACTCTCAAAGCGCATATTCGGTGAAACAGTTCAGACTATCAATACTTCATTCCCGCATTGGTTTTGTGATAATTTTTTGAAATACAACAGCAATGAAGAACAGTTGCCTGTCGATCAGCATATGCTGCTGGCTCTGATTGCTCCGCGACCACTATACGTTGCCAGTGCTGAAGGAGATCAGTGGGCCGATCCGCACGGGGAATTCTTGTCGGCAAAATATGCCTCGGCAATTTATGAATTATTCGGTTTGGAAGGACTTCCGGTAAAGGAAATGCCCGAAGTTAATCTTCCGGTGATGGGAACCATTGGCTATCATATCCGCTCCGGAAAACACCATCTGACAGCATACGATTGGGAGCAATACCTGAAGTTTGCGGATAAACACTTTAAATGATAGAAGGATTGAACAGAGGATTGTTTGCCTGAATGGATAAATTATGTTTCTTTTTAACTCTATTATCGTGAATGCTTGGCATAGTCAAGTCCCAGTCACCCCGAATTTATTTCGGGGTCTCGTCCTATTTAG
>CAIPKZ010000113.1 GCA_903865775.1 uncultured Prolixibacteraceae bacterium
ATACGATTTTCCAGCAACCTGACGAATGTTTTCATAGTCCTGATAATAGGGAATACTGTTAATCTGCATGGTCAGCGGAACAAGTCGGTCGTGAATTTCATCCCGCAAAACCAACATCGCTTTTTGCGGATTACTCACATATTCTTTCTGGTATTTGTCAACTTCAATGGGTGCGCCATATTGCACAATAACAGTCCGGTTAAAATCCCAGTAGTGGCTGTAGTATATGCCAACGGGTACGATTTGTAAACCCAGATTGAAATGATTTTTATTTTCTGCTTCGAGGGCGATTCGAGGGATTGCTTTTTTATGGGGCAGCATTTGTCTGCGCCCCGAGTGAGCGGCTTCGGGGAAAAGAGCAGTAGTGTCGTTGTTCTCCAAAAGCCGGGTAACCGAAGCGAAAATCTGCTCATTGTTGGCAAGATTGTCTTTTCCATCCCGAATTCGGTAAACCGGCACCATTTTCATAAATTTCAAGATTGGACGGGCTACCTTCGACTTAAAAATATCGGCGCGGGCCAGCCATACCGACTGACTTGGATTGGAACAAACAATGGCCAGCGAGTCCATCAAAGCATTTTGATGATTACCTGCAAAAATAATCGGTTTACCAAGAGGAATTTGCTTCCGGCCTTTTACTACAATTCGTTTGTGTGAAAGCCAAAGGGCAAAACGCACATAAGTCCTGAGCAATTCATATCCGAGTGACCAATTTTTCATGTTAAGCAATTATAGGTTTCCGTGACCATACATATGCGATTGTCAAACCGCTGATAATATGCCAAATGCCCCACCAGGCAGCAATAATGGCCATTCCTCCCAATTCCATTTCAGGAGGAAATATTTTAGGATTAAATATGAGTGCCAGAGCTAATCCTGAATTCTGAATGCCGGTTTCGATTGAGATGGTGCGTTGATCGGCACGAGGCAATTTCATGAGTTTAGCAAAGAAATATCCGGTTGTCAGTGCCAGTCCGTTGTGCAACAATACAATCAGAAATACCAGATGCACATAACTGGTGAATTGCGAAAAGTTGGCTGAAAGCATGACAACTACCATCAAAATAAAAAAGAATAGAGATCCTCGGTTGATTGGCTTTTTAATCTTTTCAGTCAGTTTAGGGAATCGATCGGCGACAAATAAACCGATGATTACCGGAATTCCAAGTAAAATAAAAACAGTCTGAAACATCTGGAACTTATCAATTTCCAGCGGTCTAAGCAGCCCTTCAGCACTATGCTTATTGTAAAAATTAATGTAAAGATTCCCCCACAGTGCGAAATTAAACGGTGTAAAAAAGATAGCTGCAGAGGTTGAAGCTGCTGTCAGGCTAACTGAGAGCGCTACATTTGCTTTGGCCATCGAACTGATAAAATTAGATATATTTCCACCAGGACAAGCTGCAACCAATATCATTCCCAGCGCTACCGAAGGGGTTGGGTTTAGGATAAGAACCAATATGAAAGTGAATGCAGGCAATAAGAATGTTTGGCTGATAAATCCCATAATAAAGGATTTTGGCTTTTTCAGGATATCCTTGAAATGCTCAACCTTTATGTCGAGTGCAATTCCAAACATGATCAATGCAAGGGCAATATTTAGAAAAAATAATCCTGAAGTGGTAAAATTCAGCTGGACATGATCAAGTACCTCAAGTGAATTATTCAGCATAGCTCATAGATTTAGCAAAGTTAGAAGGCTTAAAAGTAAAAAACTATGCATGAAACGAACGACTTAATACCTGATTTTTTATAAATGTATCCCGGATAGTGCTAAAAACCCATTAAATTCATAATTCTTTTAGCGATTTCAGTATTTTCAATTATTCCGGTAAAATTTTCCGCGCCGGGCCCGTATGAAAATACCGGTACCATCACTGCAGTATGTTCACTGGTAGTATATGCGCCTTTTACCATGCCGGTTTTCATATCGCCACCATTCAAAGATAATCCTCCTGTTTCATGGTCAGCCGTCACGATGATCAATGTTTCACCATCTTTCGCTGCAAACTCAAGAGCTTTTCCAATGGCCTGATCAAAATCGAGCATTTCTTTAACCAGATAAATCGTATTGTTTCCATGACCGCCCCAGTCTATTTGTGATCCTTCCACCATGATAAAGAATCCTTTCTGATTTTGACTGAGAATATTGAGCGCAGTTTCCGTCGAGAGAGGCAGGCTCATTATACGTTTTCCAGCCACATCATTGTGCTCGTCTGAAATAAGGCCTGCCAGTTTTCCTGATTTTACCTTTGCAATTTCGTTCATATCACGCAATACCTGATATCCTTTTTGCTGAAGTTCCAGGATTAAATCGCGTTTATCTGCACGTTGCGAAAAATGCTTGTATCCTCCGCCAATAAATACATCAATATCTGTTTTCATGAAGTCGGCGGCAATTTGCTCATAACTTGCCCGGCTTTTTTGATGGGCAATGTACGAAGCCGGGGTGGCATGGGTAATGGCTGAGGTAGAAACCAATCCGGTAGCCAAACCCTTTTCTTCAGCCATTTCGAGAATAGTCTGAATAGGAATAGAATCGGCATTTACACCAATTGCTCCGTTATAGGTTTTTTGTCCGGATGAAAGGGCTGTTCCTCCGGCTGCAGAGTCAGTAATGTAGTTGTTTGACGATTGAGTTTTCGAAAATCCGATTTGCTTAAAGTTGTCGAGAAATAAATGGCCGCCATTGGCTGTCAAACCAGCAAAAATTTGTGACACACCCATTCCGTCGCCGATCATCATGATCACATTTTTGGGCTTTTTCGATTTAAACTGTTGGGTAAAAGTGGGTACTTCGTATTTTGGTCCGCCTGGATATGTTTTGGTTGAATCAACTTTGGAGACCGTTTTATAGTTTTCCTGACTGTAAAGTTGTTGCATCCCAAAGATCAGGATGAAAAGGAAGATTGCTTTTAAATTCATGAACGAGTTTATAAAAATGGTTTGCTTCAGCTAAATTATCTTTAAAAAATCAAGTGGCAAAAATAGTGGAAATTCATTCCTACTTCGATGCAATCTTGTTAAAAAACAGTGACATTTTCACTTTCATGGTACAAATCAATGATGCCTGGACAAACGAATCTGGCCCGCATTATTTTTTTCTTTGGCCTTGTGCTCCCATCCGTCCCGGTCAAAGTTCTCATTAATAGCATAATCAATCCGGGTATCACCAAATACGTCGATTAAAATATTCAACGAGCGGAAACTGGTTATGATCTGTTCTGCTTTTCTGTAACTCTGGTGGGCAATCCGCGAATATTTGCTGACTGAAATTTTTTCGTTGTTTTCGAGGTAATCGAGCAGGCATTTTTCTGCATCCGAATAATTGATCAGGATTCCTTCCATGCTTTTTTGCTGCTTCCAGACTTCGATCATGATTTTGTTAGCCAGCCTGTTTTCATCATCCTTCCGGAAATAGGCCCACCATCGACCTTCCTCATCGCGCGCATAGTGAGGTTTTTCGTTACTCGATTCAATAATTACTTCCAGAACAGTCTTCCCATCAACCAAGTGTTGCTTTACTGAAAACGGAACTTCCGGTTTCGAATAAATTTTAGCAGCCGACTCTACCATGTAATATTCTTCTTCCGAACGAACACCTGCAATCCGCCCATTATCTTTCACCCCAACCAGCAATCGTCCTCCGTCGGTATTGGCAAAAGCCACCAACGAGCGGGCTATCTTTTTCGAGTCACTGATGCAGTATTTAAAATCCTGCTGCTGGTGCTCGCCCTGTTGAATGAGTTTGGATAAAGAGCCTCCCCTAACCCCTCCGAAGGAGGGGAATGAAGAACTTGAATTAGGAAGTTTGGTTTTTCCAATCATTAGCTTTGGCCCTGCAATTCATTTTACACCTTCTATGAAATGATAATGTTCCGAATCTTCTTTACCCAAGGCTTTCCCCCTTAGGGGGAACAGGAAGGGGGCTGCCTTTCCTTACACCTCAATCCCAAACAAAATCCTTACCACATAACCCAGTCCAAAAGAAATCAGACCGACCACCGTGCTCAGTACCACCATTTCAGTAAACCTTTTCCGGAAAGGCTGATCGTTGGCCACCGAAATATAATACGTAAAGAGGAAAACAATCAGGATAGAATCAAAAAGGGCTGCCAGAAGAGCAACAAAAACTGAAGTGAAAATCAGGAAAGGTGCTACCAGGAAAACTACTGCAACCACATAGGCAATGCCTGTAAACACGGCAGATTTAATGGCCAGATCCTCTTTCCCCTCAGCTTTGTTTGACAAATATTCTGATGACGACATGGATAAGGCACCTGCAATGCCGGTGATAATTCCGGCCAGGGCCACCAGTTTAGTATTTTGCAGTGCAAAAGTCAAACCGGCCAGAGTACCAAGGATTTCAACCAATGCGTCGTTCAGTCCCAAAACGATGGAACCCATATATTTCAAATGCTCTTCCTGAATCAGTCCAAGTAATTCTTTTTCATGCTGGTTTTCATCTTCGGCAACCGATATAGCTTCAGGCACTTCTGTGGCGATCAGCGCGTAATTGATCTGCGCTTTTTCTTCACCTTTTTCCATTAGCTTTAAGCCAAAAGTCAATCCGAAAATCTTCGATATCCAGTAATATTTTCGAACCTCCCATTGACTTGGTGACACTTCCTTGTTTGTATAGGCAGCCCACAATTTGTAATGTTTCAGTTCGTCGTTGGCAATCTGTCTCAGCACCTTCTGGTTTTCCGGATCGTTTGTTTGATCTGCCAATTTGTTGTAAATGTGGTACTCGGTAATTTCCTCGCGCTGTGCATAAATCAATTGCTGACGAATTTCCGGCGATATAGGTTTTTTGATCATGATCTAAATTATTGAAGGGCTTAATTGTTAAAGTATTGAATTTCCTGTTGCGGGTTTTGTGTTTCGTGTTACGAGTTAATGATTGAGCGGAACTATTAACTCGCAACTCGTATCTCGCATCACTTTCATTTCATCCATTCAAACATCTGGTAATGTTCTGCCGTCATTCCCAAATGTTCGTAAACGTCGTGTGCTGAGGTGTTTGTTTTGTCGGCATACAAACGGATGCCACGCAAATCAGGATTAGAAACAACCAATTCCTGAATGTGTTTATAGAGACGGGTGAAAATGCTTCGTTTGCGGAATTCCGGCAGCACATAAACCGACTGAATCCAAAGCACCGTTCCGTTGCGCCAGTCGCTCCATTCGAAGGTTGTAAGCAGCGAGCCAACGACATGGCCATTTAGTTCAGCCACATAATAAGTTCCTTTCGCCGGATCGGCAAAAACGGCTGCAACTCCTTTTTGCACGGTTGGTTCGTGTAGCTGAAGCTGTTCAGTTTCCCATGCCATAGCCAGTTGAAATTCAACAACACTGACCGAATCGGTTTCTTTTGCCTGACGGATAATCATTTTACGAATAAATTGTTTGAACTGCTAAATTAAAAAATTAGTTCCCACATTCTGTTTCTGTACGGAAATTAAACCCAAAACATCCGCCAGAGTTCATCCAAGTCAATGTTTTTTGTACTTTGGGCAGCAAATTGAAATGTAGCGAGATGATAAAAATAGCTGTGGCTTCCAAAAATCCGGTCAAATTAGATGCAGTAAGAGAAGGTTTGTCGGTATTCCTGAATGAGGAATTCGAATTGATTGGTTTATCGGTTAGCAGCGATGTTTCCGATCAACCGATGAGCGATGCTGAAACCAAATTGGGTGCACTGAACAGGGTGAAAAATGCAAAGCAAAAAAATCCAGTCTACAATTTTTACATTGGAATTGAAGGTGGTGTCGAAGAAACCTCATCCGGATTGATGGCCTTTGCATGGATTGTGATCAGCAATGGAGATAACACCGGAAAGGCCCGGACTGCTTCGTTTTTTCTTCCTCCCCGGGTGGCAGAACTGGTAAATCAGGGAATGGAATTAGGTGATGCCGATGATATTGTATTTGCCAAACAAAACTCGAAACAGCAAAATGGAGCCGTAGGTTTGCTCACAAACGATGCGATCACCCGGAAATCACTTTACATGCCAGCCGTTCAGATGGCTTTCATTCCTTTCCTGAATCCGGAATTGTATTCAGAAATTAGGTGAAATTCATTATTTTTCCTTGTTGAGAATTGAGTCAATTTGGATTTTATTTTCAGGAAGATAATTCATGGCAACATCCCATATTATTTCATAATCTACGCCAAAATATTCGTGGGAAACCTTATTCCTCAATAAATACATTTCATCCCAGGGAACCTTCGGGTATTTCATTTTAAACTCAGCAGGTAAATTCTTGGCGGCTTCACCAATTACTTCAAAATTGCGAATTACGGCATCAACTGTTTTGTAATCTCTTTTAAATTCGGGCAAAGTGTAACCTTGAATATATTCTGCAATTCGATCCATTGCAGTTTGAATGTCAGCAATATACATTAAATATGTCCGGTTTTCTTTTTTCACTTATGCGTAATTTACTTGCTTCAAAATGCTTTCTTTGATTTGTTCTTTTAACGCATTTTTTGTAACCAAATCAATTTTTCGCCCAAAAATCTTTTCGAGATAGATTTCAAGTGTCAGAATTTTCCAGCCAATTGGTCTTTCCAATTCTACAAGAATATCAATGTCACTTTCTTCTGTATCTGAACCATCAGAAAAGGATCCAAAAAGACCTATCTCCCTGACTGAATAATCTTTATGGAGCTCTGGCTTCAACTCCTTCAGTTTTGATAATATGTCAATCTTTGTTAGCATGCTCCAAATATAAGTATTTTCACAATCATCTGAAAGATACTTTTTTAGTGGTGGAATTTCAAATTTATTTACTGATTTTGCAACTCTTCCCAATACTCCACAGCCCGGCGGGTATGAGGAATCACAATGGTTCCTCCAACCAGATTGGCCACCGAAAATATCTCAAAAACCTCATCCGTCGTAACGCCCAATTCGTGGCATTTTCCCAAGTGATATTTTACGCAATCGTCGCAGCGAAGCACCATTGACGAAACTAATCCAAGCATTTCCTTGGTTTTGGTACTCAATGCGCCCTCCTGATAGGTCAGTGTATCAACACTGTAAATACGCTTCATCACTTTGTTATCGGCCGCCAGAATTTTTTCGTTCATCCGGGTACGGTAGCTGTTGAAATCGTCAATTAAATTTCCCATAATAGCCTCCCCTATCCCCTCCAAAGGAGGGGGATCTTTTGATTATCCATATTAGTTTTGTTTCGATACAGCTGATCAATCATTCTGAAAAATGATTAAGTTGATGAATGCTAAGAACCTTAATTAATAAGAGTCCCTCAAATAATATCATTTGTGAATAATTTCCCTCACAAATTTCACTATTTTTCAGGAATACGCAAGATTTTCAGAAAAAAGGCTGTAGACGGCAGTCAGTAGGTAAAAGGGTTCCCCACTTTCCCTTTTTCCCGGCTTCCTGACTTCTCATATGCAAGGAACACTCAGGAAATCAGGCACTCAAAAATTCAGGAAACTGAAGGTTAAAACTGAAAAGGAAGATGTATCCGAATTGAAAGTTCTACCACAAAAATCATATATTTGCAAACTCAAAAACTGATCGCATGAGGTATCTGTGGACTTTTATTTTATGCTTTTTATTTTGGAATTCGCTGGTGAAGGCTCAGTCAGACACTCTTGGACTAAACTCTGGCATTTCAAGTCAAACGGCAAAAATGGAGGAACTTCTCGGAAAACTACAAATCAGGCAAGACCCACGAATTACCGATTTACTCATCCGTCATTCACAAATCAACCAGCGAAAACACGGTTTTGAAGGCTTTCGTCTTGAAATTTATTTTAATTCAGACAGTAAAGCCCGCGAAATTGCAGCAAGGGTAAAAAACGAGTTTAACCTTGTATTCCCTGACATTCCAAGTTACCTTTTATTTCAAACACCCAATTTTAAAGTGCGGATCGGCGATTTTCGCAACAAGAGTGAAGCCTTAAAAACAAAGGCATACATTGCTTCAAAATATCCGAATGCCTTTATTGTAAAAGATATGATCCGATTTCCCGAACTTTTTCCTGAACGAATAGAACAAAGCCAAGAACAATGAGCGAATTGATTAAACATGAGTGCGGAATTGCATTGATCAGGTTACGTAAACCTCTTGAGTTTTACAAGGAAAAATACGGAACATGGCAATATGGCCTGAATAAGTTGTATCTGCTGATGGAGAAACAACACAACCGCGGACAGGATGGAGCCGGAATGGTGAACGTGAAAATGGAGCTTGATCCCGGACAGGAATACATCAACCGGCACCGTTCAATTGAACCGAATCCGATTAAAAACATCTTCGAAAAAGTTGCCAAAGGAATTAAAAAGGCAGAGAAAAATAAACCTAAAGGTGCTGATATTCGCTGGATCTATGAAAATGTACCTTTCTCGGGCGAAGTTTATCTTGGGCATTTGCGTTACGGTACTTTCGGTCGGAACAGCATCGAATTTGTTCATCCGGTAATGCGACAAAACAACTGGAAATCGAGAACTTTGGTACTGGCCGGTAATTTTAACCTGACCAATACCGACGAGCTTTTCCAAAAACTGATTGCCTTGGGTCAACATCCGAAAGCCTACACTGATACGGTAACTGTATTGGAGAAAGTTGGACATTTCCTCGATGAAGAAAATCAGTTGCACTTCAGGAATTATAAAAACGAAGGATATTCGAACCGCAATATTTCTCCACTCATCGAGCAAAATCTGGACGTTCAGAAAGTACTCGAAAATGCCAGTAAAGACTGGGATGGCGGGTATGCCATTGCCGGAATGTTCGGTCATGGCGATGCCTTCGTAATGCGCGATCCATGGGGTATCCGCCCTGCATTTTATTATTACGACGACGAAATTGTGGTCGTTGCCTCCGAGCGTCCGGTGATTCAAACGGTAATGAATGTAAGAGCTGACGACGTAAATGAAGTAAAACCCGGCGAAGCCCTGATCATTAAAAAGGATGGCTCGGTTTCGAGTAAAATGATTCGGGTGCCGCATACCCGCCGGTCGTGTTCGTTCGAACGCATTTATTTTTCGCGCGGAAGCGACAAGGATATCTACCAGGAACGCAAAATGTTGGGTCGTTTACTTTCGCCTGCTATCCTGAAATCGATTAATTACGACATCGAAAATACCGTTTTCTCCTTCATTCCAAATACTTCTGAAACGGCTTTCTATGGCTTGGTTCAGGGAGTTCGTCAATATTGTGTCGATTGGAAAATCAAAGAGATGAAGGCCCGAAATGGCAGTTTGACCAACGAAGATTTGGAGACCATTTTGTCGGTTGAACCTCGCGTTGAAAAGCTGGCGATCAAAGACGTTAAATTACGCACTTTTATAGCCGACGATGCCAGTCGCGACGATTTGGTAGCGCACGTTTACGATGTGACTTACGGTATAATCCGCAACAACGTGGATACGCTTGTAATCATCGACGATTCAATCGTGCGGGGTACCACCCTGAAAAACAGCATCCTGAAAATTCTTGATCGACTACACCCCAAGAAAATTATCGTGGTTTCGTCGGCACCTCAAATCCGGTATCCCGATTGCTACGGAATAGACATGGCTGTTCTCGACAAATTCATTGCCTTTAATGCAACCATTCAATTATTAAAAGATACCAATCAGGAGCAATTGATTGACGACGTTTACCGCAAATGCAAGGATCAGGAAAACTTGCCTAAGGAAGAAATTGTGAATTACGTGAAAGAAATTTACAAGCCATTCAAGGCCGAAGAAGTGTCGGCTAAAATTGCTGAACTGCTGAAGCCCGACGATTGTGTTGCTGATGTTGAAATCATCTACCAGACTATAGAAAACCTGCATATGGCTTGCCCTAACGATACCGGTGACTGGTATTTTACCGGGAACTACCCTACTCCGGGTGGAAACAAAGTGGTCAACACATCGTTTATCAACTACGTGGAAGGCAAAGACGGTAGAGCATACTAGTTCAAGGTTCCGGCTTCGACAAGCTCAGCCACCGTTGCTTTGATGGTAGCCGCTGCCTGAGTAGCGAAGCGTATCGAAGGCAGAAAAACACACAGAGGGATTTAATCTTTTAAAAGAGATAGAATCCTTTTTTTCTTGTGTACATAACCAAATCAAAAATTGTAGATTTGTGTCAAACAGAAGAACCAACCACCAAAACTAAATAATCCATGAAAAAGATCTTATTGCTTTTTTCTTTATTTTTTCCATTGTTGAGCTGTTATGCGAAATCCGATGTATACAATATTCTGGATTTCGGTGCTGCTGCCGATGGCAAAACGCTGACTACTGCTTCGATTCAGAAGGCGATTGATGCTTGTGCGGCAAACGGCGGAGGAATGGTTTATGTTCCCAAAGGAGAGTTTCTTATCGCTACGCTCAATTTGGCCTCTAATGTTGATTTTCACATGGAAACCGGTGCTACGCTGATTGCCACCACCGATTTGACTCAATACCAAAAACATAACGAGCAGCCTGCCGGAGTATTTTACACTGAAAAAGCACACAATTTATCGATTACAGGTTTCGGTACTATTTTCGGACAGGGTATGAAAATGATGTACACCGACAGCGCCAAACAGATTGGCGGGAAACAGTTCACCCGGCAAAAGGACAATTTCCGCAAACTGGAATCGGGTGTTGGCGACGGTCCGTTTTATCCCAAAGACCGCTACCATCAGATGATCATATTTAGTGAGTGCACCAAACTCACCTTGAAAAATTTTAAGGTTATTGATGCTCCCTATTGGACTTTTCTGATCGTACACAGTGAGGACGTTTTGTGCGACGGACTGCGCATCGACAATAACCTGGTGATTCCAAACAGTGATGGTCTGGACGTGATTTCGTGCAGCAACGTGACCATCTCGAATTGCAATTTCTCCTGCGGTGACGATGCCATTGTTTTGGCCGGATATGCACAACACTATGGAGATCCGGGGTTTAAAGGTATCCTGAAGCCTTCAAAAAATATTAATGTCGATAACTGTGTGCTGCGGTCGCGTTCAAGCGGCATCCGTATCGGAGGCTGGGATCAGAACAACATGTCGAACTATAACTTCAGCAACATCGTAATTTATGACTCGAACCGCGGTATCAACATTAGTATAGGTGATTCGGGCTCTTTGCAAAATGTGAATTTTACGAACATCCGCATCGAAACCCGCTTGCACACCGGCGACTGGTGGGGACAAGGCGACCCGATAAAAATCACAGCAATGCGCGGAATGCCTAAAAGTCCTACAATTGGGATAATCAAAAACATCAACTTTACCAACGTTTCGTGCCGAAGCGAAAACTGCATCAACCTATACGCTTCGGATGAAACACGTCTGCAAAACATCTTCTTCAACAATTTGCAGATGGAACTGGTGAAAAGCAAATTGGAGGAAACCTGCGGTGGCAACCTCGATTTACGACCAAATACTGTCTCTGGCAAAGAACTTTTTGCGCGCAATATTCCGGCCGTTTACATCGAAAATGCCGACAATGTATTCTTTAATCAGGTGGTCATTTCATGGGGAAAGAATATCGACAAAAAACACTATACCAATGCTTTCGAGGCAGTGGGCGTAAACGGATTGCGATTGTCCAATGTGAAGGCAACGGCTTCACCGTCAAATCCGGGGATGAGCGAAGTATTGCTCGACAACTGCGGCGATTTCTATACCGATTCAAAATTAAAAGTGGAGAAAATCCATGAACCTCAGCCCAAATTAAAATGAGAACATGGCCAATAACCAAGGATTCCATCTCTTTTTTGAAAGATGGAATCCTTTGTGC
>CAIPKZ010000114.1 GCA_903865775.1 uncultured Prolixibacteraceae bacterium
ATTCAAAAACATCAAATACAAAATATCATGAAAACTGTAAAAATCATTATCATAGCCATTCTGGCCATCGTTATCACTTCAAGCGCTTATTCCCAGACAATAACTACGAAATCTGAAACCATCAAAGTTTCGGGCAACTGCGACATGTGTAAAGCAAGCATCGAAAAAGCTACCAAAGTTGATGGCGTGAGCAAAGCCGAGTGGAGCAAAAATGCCAAAACCCTGACGGCAACTTTCGATCCGGCAAAAACCAGTATCGATGCCATTGGCAAAAAGATCGCTGCAGTCGGATACGACAACGAGAAAGCCAAAGCAACTGATGTAGCTTACAACAAACTGCCAAGCTGCTGCAAATACCGGTAATTAATTCGATAATTATTTGATTGGACAATTCGACAATGGAAGAATCACAATCATTGATTCTTTCATTGCCGGATTATCGAATTAGCACATTTAAATTCCACAATTATTCAATTTGGCAATTCGACAATGGAAGAATTGGAATTTCTAATTTTCTCATTTCCGAATTATCGAATGGACACATTTAAAAATTACCGCCATGTTTAACCGACTTGTCAAATATTTTCTCGAAAACAGGCTGATTACCTACCTATTCCTGATCGCATTTGTGGTTCTGGGATTGGTATATATGCCTTTTAACTGGAAGTCCGATTTCTTTCCACGCGATCCGATCGCCGTGGATGCGATTCCGGATATTGGAGAAAATCAGCAGATTGTTGCTACCGAATGGATGGGACGTTCGCCGAAAGATATTCAGGATCAGGTAACTTATCCGTTGACCACAGCATTGCTGGGTATTCCCGGTGTGCAAACAATCCGCAGCACTTCCATGTTCGGGATGTCGTTTATCTATATCATTTTTAAAGATAATATAGAATTTTACTGGAGTCGTTCGCGCATACTCGAAAAACTAAATTCGCTTCCCTCAGGAACTTTGCCTTCAGGTGTGCAACCCACTTTGGGACCTGATGCCACGGCACTTGGACAAATTTACTGGTACACGCTCGAAGGCCGTGATCCGAAAACCGGTGAACCCAACGGAGGCTGGGATCCGCAGGAATTACGGACCATTCAGGATTTTTACGTCAAATACGGATTGACCACTGCGGAAGGCGTTTCTGAAGTGGCTTCTGTCGGTGGCTTCATCAAAGAGTATCAGATCGATCTCAATCCTGAAGCGCTGAAAGCTTTCAACGTTTCGACAATGGACGTGATGAATGCTGTGCGCAAAAGCAATCTCGACATTGGTGCCGAAACCATTGAGCTAAATAATGTAGAATACATTATCCGTGGTTTGGGTTACGTTAAAAATCTGGACGATCTTGAAATTTCGGTGGTTGCGGTTCGGAATAATGTTCCGGTACGCATTAAAGATGTGGCGAATGTGGCATTTGGTCCGGCAACCCGACGTGGCGGTCTGGATAAAGCAGGCTCCGAAGCTGTTGGTGTGGTTGTGGTTGCACGCTACGGATCAAATCCCATGGATGTGATCAACAATGTCAAGGACAAAATAAAGGAACTGGAAGCCGGAATGCCGCAAAAGACTTTACCCGACGGAACTGTTTCGAAAGTTACAATTGTGCCGTTTTACGACCGCACCGGATTAATCAAGGAAACAATCGGGACACTCGAATCGGCACTATCGCACGAAATCCTGATCAGCATTATCGTTATTATTATTCTGGTGATGAACATGCGGGCATCGCTGATCGTCGCGGGATTATTGCCTATTGGTGTGCTCATGACGTTCATTTTGATGCGTTTATTCGGCATCGAAGCCAATATCGTTGCGTTATCAGGTATCGCGATTGCCATTGGTGTAATGGTCGACATTGGAATTGTGGATGTGGAGAACATTCTGCGCCACCTCGAAATGCCCGAAAACAAAGGCATCCGTGGTAAAAAGCTGATGGCAGTGATTTATCGGGCAACAACCGAAGTCCGTGCTGCCGTGGTTACCTCCATTGCCACGACGATTGTCAGTTTTCTACCCGTTTTTGCCATGCAAGCTGCCGAAGGGAAATTGTTTCATCCATTAGCCTTTACTAAAAGTTTCGCGCTCATTGCAGCGCTCGTGCTCGGGATCGTCGTGCTGCCAACCTTGACTTATCTTCTTTTTAATATACGTTTTGATCGTCGAAAGATTAGTCGGATCTGGAATGGAAGCCTTATTCTGGCAGGATTTGCGTTTGTGATTTTCTGGCAAACCTGGCCGGCACTGGCTTTGGTGGCAATCGGCATCAACAATTTGCTCAACGACCGCTGGCCAGAACACCGTAAGGAATTTCCGAACTATATCAATATTGCCATTACAGTGCTGGTCGCGGCCTGGTACCTCACCATTGAGTGGCTTCCGCTGGGCGCGCACAACAGCACGCTTGTGAACTATCTTTTCGTTAGTGGCATTATCGGAGTTATCCTAATGGCCCTGATGTCGATGGTTCATTTTTATGAGGAAATCATGCGTTGGGCCTTGGAAAACAAATGGAAATTTTTAGCTATTCCGATTGCTACGCTGATTTTCGGGTTATTGGCCTGGCAGGGGTTCGACAAAACATTTGGAGTCTTGGCTTCCGGCGTAGAAAAGGTGGGCTGGAAAACCATTAGACAAACATCTTTCTGGCAAACTCCTGAAAAGTTGTTTCCCGGAACCGGCAAAGAATTTATGCCCTCTTTAAACGAAGGTTCTTTTTTGCTGATGCCCACCAGTATGCCGCACTCCGGAATACAAAAGAACCTTGAATATGTTGAAATATTGGATAAACGACTGTCGGCCATTCCTGAAGTGGAAGTGGCTGTTGGCAAATGGGGTCGCGTCAATTCGGCGCTCGATCCGGCACCGGTGCAGATGTTCGAGAATACGATCAATTATCGTCCGGAATATATTCTCGATGAAAACGGACATCGTATGCAATTCAAAGTTGATAGTGATGGAAGTTATCACCTGAAAAGCGGATCGAAATACAATCAGGAGAAAGATGGCTTTAAGGTAATTCCTGCCGACAACCTGATTCCTGATGAAAATGGAGAATACTTCCGTCAATGGCGCCCTGAAATTAAGAAGCCAAATGACATCTGGAATGAAATCGTGAAAGTGACCAATATTCCCGGACTGACTTCAGCACCTAAATTACAGCCGATTGAAACCCGTTTGGTGATGCTTTCGACCGGAATGCGCGCTCCGATGGGATTGAAAGTTTATGGTCCCGATTTGGATGCGATTGAAAAAGGCGGAATGCAGCTTGAACGGGCTTTAAAAGAAGTTCCGTCCATCAAAGGTTCGTCGGTGTTTTACGACCGTGCGGTTGGTGCGCCTTACCTCGAAATTAAACTGAACCGTGAAGCCATGGCGCGCTATGGAATGAGTGTAAGCGACGTGCAGGAAGTGCTGTCGGTGGCCGTTGGCGGTATGGCGCTTTCATCATCGGTCGAAGGGCGCGAACGATTCCCGATCCGGGTGCGTTATGCCCGCGAATTGCGCGACAATCCCGACGATATCAAACGCATACTGATTCCGGCCATGAATGGCGTGCAGATTCCGTTGAGCGAAATTGCTGATATCGACTATACGCGCGGCGCACAGATGATCCGCAGCGAAAATACCTTCCTGAA
This sequence comes from uncultured Prolixibacteraceae bacterium, assembly GCA_903865775.1. GTDB lineage: Bacteria > Bacteroidota > Bacteroidia > Bacteroidales > Prolixibacteraceae > Aquipluma. The sequence goes on from CAIPKZ010000114.1 coordinate 3,634, forward strand.
TGGCTATGTCATTTTCGACAAAAACGAAGGAAAAGCTGAAGTGGATGTGGTGGAAGAAGCCACAAAATTTCTTCAGCAAAAAACAAGCTCCGGTTCACTTGTTTTGCCAGCCGGGGTTTCGTATAAATTCGCCGGAAATTACGAACATCAGATGCGGGCAACCAAAAGACTGGCGATTGTTATCCCGATTAGTTTGCTCCTGATTTTGCTCTTGCTCTATTTCCAGTTCCGAACGGTTACCGCTTCGTTTATTCACTTTTCAGGAGTGTTTGTTGCTTTCGCCGGAGGTTTTATCATGCTTTGGTTGTATGGTCAGGACTGGTTTATGAACTTCTCTGTTTCAGGGATCAATCTTCGCGATATGTTTCAGATACACCCGATTAACCTGAGTGTGGCCGTTTGGGTTGGGTTTATTGCCCTATTCGGGATAGCAACCAACGACGGCGTAATCATGGGAACCTACATTCACCAGGTGTTCGAAGACCGCCATCCGGCAACAGTCCACGAAGTTCGTGAGGCGGTAGTTTCTGCCGGAATGAAACGTGTGAGGCCAGCCATGATGACAACAGCTGTTGCAGTCATCGCTCTCCTACCCGTTTTATCATCCACAGGAAAAGGTTCCGACATCATGATACCGATGGCTATCCCCATGTTTGGCGGTATGGTTATTCAGGTCATGACCGTCTTTGTTGTTCCGATGTTTCAGTCGATGTGGAGGGAAAGTGCGGTTAAAAAAATCAATAATCCAGAGCAAGATGAAAATATATAATTCTCTTACCCTGAAAGGGTTAAATTTGAATAACCACCGGTGCAACCGGTGGTTACGGATCACAAACGAGTTTGCAACCCTGAAGGGGTTGAATATCAACACCTCGTTAAGTTCAACCCCTTCAGGGTTGAATGACTCGCTTGCCACTTTCCGTGGGTTTCACCCATGGTTATTCAAATTCAGTCCCTTCAGGACTGTAAAAACAATACAAATCTTAGGGATAATTCTGTTTCTAACGGGAACAGCTCATGCACAGGATTCTCTATCTGTTTATCTGGGATTGGCAGCCAAAAACAATCCGTCCGTTCAACAGAAATTCACCGAATATCAGGCGGCTCTGCAAAAAGTTCCTCAAGTGGGCAGTTTGCCCGATCCGGAACTGAATGTGGGAGTTTTCCTTAGTCCGATGGAACTGGTAGCCGGAAAGCAGGTAGCCGATATCCGCCTGATGCAGATGTTCCCCTGGTTTGGTGTGCTAAAAAATGCCAAAGATGAAATGAGCCTGATGTCCAAAGCTAAATTCGAATCGTTCCGCGAAACCAAATTGCAGGTATTTTACAATGTTCAGCGCACCTGGTACGAGTTACAAAAAGTTCAGCAATCTATTCTCATTAATAAGAAAAACCTTGAAATCCTGCATTCGCTCGAACGGCTTTCGTTGGTGAAATTTAAAGCCGCTTCGACAGGCGGAGGAGCACCTTCCGGAACTCCGGTTTCATCAGGAAATTCAGTATCAGCGCAAGGTTCGTCAGGAATGAATACCATGGGGGGCAATTCAGGAACTTCGTCGCCACAGCCTTCATCGATGTCGGCCAGTCCGATGTCAAGCACTGGTGGTTCTGGCTTAGCCGATATCTATAGTATTCAAATGGAGATCGGTGAATTGGAGAACACAATTGCACAATTGAAAAATCAACAACAAACAGTTGCTGCTAGTTTTAATAATTACCTGAACCGCAAGCCATTATCTGTAGTCACTTTGCCCGGTCAATTCATGGCCGATTCACTTGGAATAAGTCTTTCAGCTGTTTCAGACAGCATGCTCAGCAATAGTCCGATGTTGGGAATGCTTAAATACGAAGAACAATCACTCGAAGCACGAAAAGCGATGGTCACTCAAATGGGTTATCCAATGGTTGGTCTGGGAGTAAATTATTCGTTGATTGGTAAAGATCCATTAGCGATGGCTCCTGATATGAATGGGAAAGACATGATTATGCCCATGGCAACGGTTACTTTGCCCATTTACAGGAGAAAATACAAAGCCATGCGTGATGAAGTCGAGTTTTTGAAAAAAGCAAATCAGCAAGGTTGTCTGGCAACGGCTAATTCGCTGCAGACCGAATATTACGAAGCCATTCAGCTTTATCAGGATGCCGGAAGACGGATAAAACTCTACGAAAACCAACAGGAATTGGCCGAAAAATCGTTGAATATTCTGCAGAAAAGTTTCTCTGTTTCGGGTTCAGGATTAACCGATGTACTTCGTATCAGACAACAAACGCTCGATTACGAATTGAAGAAAATTGAAGCAATTTCGGATAACAATACGGCAATTGCCTGGCTAAAACGCCTTATGGCTTATTCACAAATTCAGTAAACTACAGATTATGAACAAGATATTTTCAAATCAAATTTTCAGGAGCAGTATACTCATCGCTATCGGCCTGTTTTTAGGTTGGGTTGTTTTTCATTCTCCGGAAAAAGTATTGGATACACGCAATCATGAAGCAGTAGAAACAAAATCCGAAATCTGGACCTGTTCCATGCATCCGCAAATCCGGATGGAAAAACCCGGGAAATGCCCGATTTGTGCGATGGATCTGATCCAGCTCGTTCAAAGCGGAACTTCCGGAATGGATACTGAAGCGGTGCATTTTACCAAAGAATCGGCACAGCTTGCCAATGTATTAACCACAATCGTCAGCACTCAAAATCCGATCAAAGAACTGCGCTTATTTGGAAAGATTCAGGCAGACGAGCGTTTGCTCCAAAATCAAGTGGCCTATATTCCCGGAAGAATTGAAAAACTGATGGTCAACTTCACTGGCGAGATGGTACGAAAAGGCCAGCCTTTAGCGCTTATTTATTCTCCGGAACTGGTTACGGCGCAGCAGGAATTGTTGGAAACTGCCAAATCGAAGGAAAAGCAGCCCGAAATTTATGAAGCAGCCATAGAAAAACTGAAGCAATGGAAGTTGACCGATAAGCAAATTGGACAAATCGAAAATTCGGGCAAAGTACAGTCCAATATGGAAGTGGAATCAACTGCCAACGGAATTGTTACCGCACGGCGAGTCAACAATGGCGACTACGTCAGTCAGGGATCGGTGCTTTACGAAGTTTCTGATCTATCGCATGTTTGGGTACTGTTCGACGCCTACGAAAGCGATCTGCCTTTCCTTAAAAAAGGTGATAAAGTGGAATTTTCAGTACAGGCTTTGCCCGGCATAGCCTTTTCCGGAAAAATCATGTTTATCGATCCGGTGATTGATCCGGTGAACCGTGTAGCCAAAGTACGGCTCGAAATGAGCAATTCGGGAGCCAAACTGAAACCTGAAATGTTTGTCACAGGAATCGTAAAATCCAATCTTGATGAATTTAAAGATATGCTTGTCATTCCGCGATCAGCAGTACTTTGGACAGGCAAACGCTCTATTGTTTACGTGAAACAACCTGGCGATGAACCGATATTTAAAATCCGCGAAATCGGACTCGGGCCACAACTCGGAAACAGCTATGTGGTGAGCAACGGATTGGCAAATGGAGAAGAAATTGTCACTGAAGGCGCCTTCAGTGTCGATGCAGCCGCTCAATTGGAAGGGAAGCCCAGTATGATGAATCAGGAATCAAATACTCAGAGCCTGACTTCAAGTCAGTCCCTGAGTAAAACAACCGAAGTGCAATTAAAAGTTTCAGGTAATTGTGATATGTGCAAAGACCGGATCGAAACTGCCGCCAAATCAGTTGCCGGAGTTGTTTCAGCTAAATGGAGTTCCGAAACAAAGATGCTGCAGGTCCAGTTTGACGATTTAAAAACCAATTCGGACACGATTCAGAAAGCAATTGCAAAAGTTGGTCATGATACCGAAAACTTTAAAGCACAGGAGAATGTTTATAAAGAACTTCCGGAGTGCTGTTTGTACCGAAAATAACAAGTTGCTGATGGAAGTTCATAATTTGCTGAAATCAAACATTTAAAACTTAAAGCTATGAAATACTACATCAGAAAAAAAATTGACGCTACTTTTGAACAGGCTATTGATGAAGTCAGAGAATCCCTTGGAATTGAAGGCTTTGGGGTGTTATCTGAAATAAATATGCATGATAAACTCAAGGAAAAATTGAATGTTGATTTTAGAAGATATACCATCCTGGGTGCATGTAATCCGGAATATGCATACAAAGCACTGCAATGCGAAGACAAAATCGGTACTATGCTTCCGTGCAATATCGTTGTGCAGGAAATAGGAAAAAATAAAATTGAAGTAGCGGCAGTTGATCCGGTCGCTTCGATGATGGCAATTGAAAATCCAGAGCTTGCTGCATTAGCTGCTGAGATTAAAGCAAAACTCGAACGGGTTATTGAATCGTTGCATTCCGGAGTCGAATCATTCGGTTTAGTATAAAAGTCAGAGTATGCTTCGTGATATCCGCACCAATTATCAGAAATTTGAATTAACAGAGCAAACGGTTGACAAGAATCCTTTTCAACAACTGAATTTATGGCTGAACGAAGCGGTTTCAGGCAAAACCCCCGATCCGACTGCAATGGTATTGTCAACCATTGATGAAAAAGGAAATCCGGAATCGAGAGTGGTGCTTTTAAAGGAAATAACACCTGAAGGATTGATTTTTTTCACCAATTATGACAGTAAAAAAGGACAGCAAATTTCAGCCAATCAGCATGTTTCAGTTGTTTTTTTCTGGGCAGAAACTGAACGGCAGGTGCGGATCAAAGGAAATGCGGAACGAATTTCAGATCAGGATTCCGAAATATATTTCTTGTCAAGACCTTTGGAAAGCCAGCTTGGAGCCTGGGCTTCACCTCAAAGCAAGGTGATTGAAAGCCGGCAGATTCTGGATGAAAACTATCTGCAGTATCAGGAACATTTTCAGAACAACCCAATAGAAAAACCACCTCGCTGGGGTGGTTTTATAATCCGTCCGGAATATTTTGAATTCTGGCAAGGCCGCTCAAATCGTCTGCACGACCGGATTGAATTTTGTTGGGAAGATCAGCAATGGCTGATTCATCGATTGGCTCCGTAAAATTCAGTTCTTAATTCATCTGAATTTTGGAAGCAGCCTGTTTGAACAGGTTTAAAAATCCATCGAGTGTCAAAAGAGCCAGTGAAGCCGTCACTATCAGGTAAGCAACCATTGGAATAGAAGAAAAAATCCCCATTCCTTTTTGCCAGAACGATGAAACTTTGTTCACTTCCAGTTGATTCATTGAACCGAGAATTGTTGAAAAAAATCCTGTGCTGGTTGCTGAATCGGTCTCCTTACCAGCAACAGTAATATAAATCATCAGCGCAAAGAAAATGATTAAAAGAATAATCCATGTTTTTTTGCTGATAACAGGCTCATATCCTGCAAGAATCGGTCGTTTCTGTATTGCGGCTTCTGCCTGGATACGGCTCATGACTTTCAGAGTAAAGTCGGATGAAGGTGAATCAATTGTGATCCCTTTCATCATTTCTTCGAATTGTTTATCCAGCTTGTTCATAATAGTGAGTATATTTCTTCGTTCAACATTTCATGCAATAAACTGTACATTTTCTTTCTGGCCCGGTATATTATAACCTTTATATTGCTGACTGTAAGTCCGGTAATTTCACTTATTTCATCCATCGATTGATCTTCGTAATAATAGAGCGTAACCAAAACCTGATCGTCTTCGGGCAACTTACTGAGTGCAAGGTTCAGATATTTTTCCTGGTCTTCCTTTTTCGATTCGCTGTAAAAGTCATGCATTTTCATTTCATCCTGATCCGAGATCCGTTGATCGTCGAGCGATTTAAAATCAATCCGGCGTTTTCGCAATTCTGAGATACAGGCATTGTAAGTAATGCTGTAAAGCCAGGTGGAAAACTTTGATTTTCTTTCATACGAATCGAGTTTCTGAAATGCTTTAATGAACGTGTCCTGAGCCATTTCCTCAGCATCTTCAGGTCTTTTCAGCAATTTCAAAGCCAATGTATAGACCATTTTCCGGTACTTCTCAACCAGAACCGAAAATGCCTGAATATTCCCTTTTCTGACTGCCTCAATGTAATATAGGTCCTCGGTTTTGTTCATCGTTATCCAATAGACGTATATTTATAAACTCGGTTACAAAATTAACCGGAAAAATTAATTCGAATTGTTTGTAACCGGAAGAAAAACCCTGCGTCATACCAGCAAGTTTGAAAACAATAACCCTTAAAAATTAATATTATGGACGCAGGAATTTTAGTACCCATCGCATGTTTCGCCATGGTGTTCGGAATCATCTATGTTATTTTTACCACGCAGAACAAGGAACGTATGGCATTGATCGAAAAAGGTGTCGATCCCGAGTTGTTCAAATCGAATGCTCAGCCAAATTCACATCGGGGCATTAAATACGGCCTTTTTCTAATTGGTATTGCCATTGGCATTGTGGCCGGATACTTTCTGAATCAAGGCGGTATGCAGGAAGAACCAGCCTACTTTTCGATGATTTTTCTTTTCGGTGGGATTGCCCTGGTCGTTTCGTTCTTCATACAAAAAAAGTATCAGGACAATTAATCAAACTGAAATCATCTTCGGAAAACTGGCTTTTAGGCTGAATATTAACTCGGAAGTTATATCAGCCTGAAAGTCAGTTTTTTTGTAACATCTGGAAGTAGTTTAACTTTTACACAATCAAAAAAGACCTGATACCAACAAGTTTTTTGTATTTTAGTGGAAATTTATAACCGAATGACTACTGAAAATATTCAACAGCGAATTACTGAACTTCGTTCAAATCTGGAAGAGCACAATTATCGCTACTATATTCTTTCACAGCCAGTTATTACCGATCAGGAGTTTGACCAGCTTATGAAGGAACTCGAAAGACTGGAAGCTGGAAATCCTGATTTTTTTGATCCAAACTCTCCTACCCAGCGCGTTGGCAGCGACCTGAACAAAGAATTTGAACAGGTCAGGCATCAATATCCCATGCTATCGCTTTCCAATTCATACTCCGAAGAAGAGTTGCGCGATTTTGATCAGAAAATCCGAAAACTGACCGACCAATCGTTTGAATACATCTGCGAATTGAAATTTGACGGAACTTCAGTCAGTTTGCGGTACAGAAATGGAGTACTCGAAAAGGCAATTACCCGTGGCGACGGCACTTTCGGTGATGATGTGACCGCCAATGTGCGCACCATTCGCAGCATTCCGCTAAAACTAAAAGGAGCAGGATTTCCTGAAGAGTTTGAAATTCGGGGTGAAATTTTATTGCCATTTTCCGAATTTGACCGGATCAATCAGGAGCGTGAAGAGGAAGGAGAACAACTGTTTGCCAATGTGCGTAATGCGGCTTCCGGAACCTTGAAATCGCAAAAGTCATCGGTAGTTGCCGAGCGAAAATTAGATGCCTATTTTTATTATTTATTGGGCGAAAATCTTCCTTCCGATGGCCATTTGGAAAATATGATGGCCACCAGAGAATGGGGGTTTAAAATCTCACCTGATACTGAACGGTGCGCCAATATTGATGAAGTCATTGATTTCATCCGGAAATGGAATCTGAAACGATTTGATTTACCGGTCGCAACCGATGGAATCGTGATCAAGGTAAATTCACTGAGTTTGCAGCAATACCTGGGCTCAACAGCAAAATCTCCACGCTGGGCCATTGCTTTCAAATATAAAGCGGAACAATTAAGCACCATATTGCAATCGGTTTCCTACCAGGTTGGCCGCACTGGCGCGGTAACACCTGTTGCCAACCTCGAACCAGTGCTTTTAGCCGGAACAACCGTCAAACGTGCTACGCTGCATAATTCAGACATTATTAAAAATCTGGATCTGCATTTTGGAGACACCGTTTTTGTTGAAAAAGGAGGTGAAATAATACCGAAAATTGTTGGCGTTGATACAGCCTCGCGACACCCAATGGCTCAACCGGTTCAATTCATCAGGAACTGTCCGGAATGTGGAACAATATTGGTACGAAAAGAAGGCGAAGCCGCTCATTATTGCCCCAGCGAAGATGGTTGTCCACCTCAAATCAAGGGAAAAATGGAGCATTTCATAAGCCGGAAAGCCATGAATATAGATGGTTTAGGTTCTGAAACTATTGATTTGCTGTACAATGAAGGTTTAATCAGGAACATTGCCGATATCTACGATTTGCAGAAAGAACAGATTAGCCGGCTCGAACGGTTGGGTGACAAATCTGCCGAACGAATTCTATACAGCCTGAGCGAATCCCGGCAAATTCCATTTGAAAAAGTACTGTTCGCGCTCGGAATTCGATTTGTCGGCGAAACAGTAGCCAGGATTCTGGCACATCGCCTGATAAATATTGAAACTATTGAAAAAGCCAGTCTGGAAGAATTAACTGCGGTTGACGAAATCGGAGGGCGGATTGCTGAAAGCGTTCAGGCCTATTTTTCAAATCCTGAAAATATCAGATTAATTGAGCGCCTCAAAGAAAAAGGTCTGCAAATGGAACTTGACGAAACAAGCATTGCGAATCGTTCCGAAAAATTAGGTGGATTATCAATCATTATTTCCGGCACTTTTGAGAAGAACTCCCGGGATGACCTGAAGAAAATGATTGAACAGAACGGCGGAAAAAATGTCAGTTCAATTTCAGGAAATACCAGTTATTTGCTGGCAGGCAACAATATAGGACCAAGTAAGCTTGAAAAGGCAAAAAAGCTGAACATCCCGATTATTTCTGAAGATGATTTTCTGAAGATGATTGACTAATTGTGACAGATTCCTGTTTTATTAAGCTTTATACTTTCATTCCGGAACTTTTAACAATTTTAAACCCGGCGAAACAAACGAATTGCTATTTTTGCACCTGAATTATGAGTCTAAAACAAAAGATTGCCAACCGTATTTTGAATTCGAAATTGAATTCTGTTGTTCGGGAAAAGAAGGTTTTCAACCTTGATTCTGCTCAGTCGGCAGGAATTCTCTGGACGATCGATCAGAAGGAATCATTTGACAGGGTGGAAACAGAACTTAAAAAGGCAGGAATAAAACCTGTTGGTTTATGCTATTTCCCTATGAGAAAAGCTGTAGTTCCGTCTGAAATCAATGGTTTTACCCGCAAACAAACCCGTTGCTGGACCGAAATTCCAAAGTCAGAATTGGCTGAAGATTTTATTCATCAAAAATTTGATTTGCTGATTGATTTGACCGGTACCAATATCTTTCCGCAGATTTATCTAACCGCCTTATCAGAGGCCGCATTTAAAATCGGGAATGCCGGAAATACTGTCAATTATTACGACTTGAACATTGAATTCGGTGAACAACCTGAAAGCAGTCAATTGGCTGAACAGATTTTGTACTATTTAAAACGGATTAATAAAACAACAATAGAATGACACATCCATTTACTGGTGCCGGAGTGGCATTAATCACTCCTTTCAATGAAGATAAAAGCATTGATTACAGGGCATTGGAACAATTAATTGAAAATCAGATTCTGGGAGGAATTAATTACCTGGTGGCTCTGGGCACTACCGCTGAAACTCCTACCCTTTCGGAAGATGAAAAAAAGGAAATCGTACGTTTTGTGATCGAAAAGAATGCCGGCCGTTTGAAGATTGTTATGGGAATGGGTGGCAACAATACCCATGCTTTGGTTCAATCCATTCAAAATACGAATTTTGATGGTGTGGATGCCATTCTTTCGGTTACACCATATTACAGCAAACCAATCCAGGAAGGTCTTTTTCAGCATTTTAAAATGATAGTTGAAGCCAGTCCGGTTCCGGTTATTCTTTACAATGTACCCGGACGGACCGGCGTCAATATGGATGCTGATACAACGCTTCGGATTGCCAATCTTTCAGATAAAGTTGTTGCAATTAAGGAAGCTTCGGGTGATTTGGGCCAATTTGCCAAAATTATTAACCATGCACCAGCATATTTCAAAGTTATTTCAGGTGATGATTCCCTGACTTTGCCTTCTATTGCCATGGGTTCAATCGGAGTTATTTCGGTTATTGCCAATGCTTTACCTGGAAAACTAAGTCAATTGACTCATGAATCGCTTATTGGAGATATGCATCAGGCGGGTATTTTGCATTTACAACTGGCCGAAATGCTGAAACTCATTTTCAGGGAAGGAAATCCCGGAGGAGTGAAAGCATTAATGGAAATGATGGGAATAGTGAAAAATCAACTTCGCTTACCACTTGTGCCAATCTCACCTTCTACTTGGTCGGCCATTGAGGCGGAATGGAAGAAAATCAGGAATAATGAAAACGCAATGAAATGACTTTGATGCGGTTGTTTTTTACGCAGTAAATTAACCGATGTTCGTCTGAAATACGTCGACTCCAATATCCACTCATTTCGTACTTTAATGGTTCTGGCTTTCCAATACCGGTAAAAGGTGTCTTGGATATGCTTTCAAGTAGTTTTGATATCTTGTTTTGAATTGCCACATTCCCAGATTTTTTCCAAAAATCAATGTCATCAAGAGCTTTATCGAGGAAATCTATTTCCACAGATCGGTTAGTTTGATTGTTTTCCCAGTTTCCCCTTCTTTTATCTGATTTACCCCATGCAATAAGGCATCTTTATTGGCTTTTGAAGACAGAAGAAACTCGGTTTCATCTAGGAAACGGATCGAATTATCATTCTCTGCTTTCGCTAATGCCTTGAGCATTTCAAGAACATTCTTTCCAATCTTAGTCTTTTCGTTAATCTGTATCGTTGTCATATCAAAATGCTTTTTACAAAAATACTAATTTTATGCGTTACACTATTAGAAATTATTGAGAAGAAATTTCAGCAAACACAATTCTCACCCGAAATAAATTCATACTGAAAAGTAGTATGAGTAATACTGAAACGGCTTTTAAGTAGCTGTTTGGCATTTTGGGTAATCATATTGGTTTCCGAAACCGGAAGATTTTCAGACAATACCAGATGTGCTTCAAAATTAATCTGGTGATCAGAAAGTTGCCACAGATGAATGTGATGCACACTCCTGATTTCAGGAATTTCCTGAAGTACCTGAACCACTTCCTTTTGATCAATTTCAGGAGGAGAGAACTGCATCAGAATTCCAACGCTTTCCTTCAGGATTTTGAATGTATGAATGAAAATATAAACACTGATTAAAACAGTAACCAGCGGATCGATCCAATATACCTTGAAAAGCCAGATACAGACTGCACCCGCAATTACTGCCAATGAGGTCAATGCATCACCAATCAGATGAAGATAGGCTGCCCTGATATTCAGGTTTTCTTCTTTGTTGTGATGCAGAATCAATACAGAAAGTCCATTGGCGATAAATCCCAGAATTCCAAGCCCCAGCATCCAGAGATAATCAACTTCCTTTGGATTAAGAAACCTCTTGCCTGCTTCAACCAGCAAATAAACTGAAATGGCAATGAGAGAAATTGCATTAATAAACGCGGCCAGAATCTCGGCCCGTTTATACCCAAAAGTTGATTTCTGAGTTTGCGGACGCATGCCGATCCGGTGAGCCAGATATGCCAGAATAACCGAAATTACATCGCTGAGATTGTGCAAAGCGTCGGATATCAATGCCAAACTTCCTGAAATCAGTCCACCTGCAAACTGCCCAATGGTGATAATTCCATTTAATACCACGGTAATTGCCAGATTTCTGGCCGTATGTTCATGATTATGCGCCATCTTTTTCGTATTTTAAATCCTTAAAAGAAGAATATTTTTAACACCCGTGCAACATTCGTAGATATGCATTCGTCTTTGGAACAGTAAACAATCGAAATAGTTGGAAGCACAGTACCAAAATATTTATCAGGAAGTGATTGACCGGTGCCGGAAAGGTGACATTAAGGCACAATTTGAGCTTTACAAACTGTATTATAAACCCATGTACAGTGTTTGTCTGCGCTTGATTGGCAATGCTGTTGAAGCCGAAGATGTGATGCAGGAAGCCTTTTTAAAAGCTTTTACCAAAATAGATACCTATGAAGGCAAAGTTAGTTTTGGCGCCTGGTTAAAAAAGATTGTGATCAACCGTTCATTGGATGAACTGAAAAAGCGAAAAG
>CAIPKZ010000115.1 GCA_903865775.1 uncultured Prolixibacteraceae bacterium
CACTTCAATCAATGCACCGATTCGTGTTGGACGTGCTACCGTTTTGCCGGGCGATATTGTTCTGGCGAAAAAATACGGAGTCATTTTTATTCCTGCTTATCTGGTCGAAGATTTGGTTCTGACTTCTGAAGTAACAGCACTTCGCGACGAATTTGGGCACCAACGCCTTCGTGAAAAGAAATATCTGGCCGGAGAAATTGACAGTGAATGGAGTGAAGAAATCAAGAAGGATTTCCTGAACTGGCTGAATAATTACCCGGGGAAATTACCGATGACAAAAGCTGAACTGGACAATTACCTGAAAGAAAGGAATTACTAAATTATAGTCATATGGAAAAAGAAATCAGGAAATATGAAAACAACTTTTCCCTTTTTCTCATTTCTTTTTCCTAATGCCTAATTGCCTAAAGGACTTATTTCAAAATTAACCACTAAACTCAATAAATCATGAAAAGTGTAATCCAGCAAATCGCTGATCAAAATAGAAAACTCGAAAGTGTTGAAAAGGAAGCTGTAAAAGCTGAAATTGCGAATCCGGCTACTACCAATAACCGTCGTAATTTCCTGAAGAAAACCGCTATGGGCGGTTTGGCTTTGGGTGGTTTAATGCATTTATCTATAGAGGATACCATAGCACAAACAACAGCAAGCGTATCCAGAGCTTCCAGTCCCTCAGAATTAAAGATCACCGATATGCGTTATGCCATGACATCAGTTCTTGGACAAACGGCCATTATCCGGATCGATACCAATCAGGGAATTTATGGACTCGGCGAAGTTCGTGATGGCGCTGATGTGCGTTATGCACTGATGCTGAAAAGCCGCATTTTGGGGCTTAATCCTTGTAATGTGGAAATGATTTTTAAAATCATTAAGCAGTTTGGCGGTATGGGACGCCAGGCTGGTGGTGTTTGTGGTGTTGAAATGGCACTTTGGGATATTGTGGGTAAAGCGTATGGAGTTCCGGCCTGGCAGTTGTTAGGCGGACGGTATCGTGATAAAATTCGGTTATATGCAGATACACCTGAAGGTAAATCGCATGATGACCAAGTAGCAAAAATTAAATATCGAATTGAGGATCAGGGATACACCTGGTTGAAGATGGATCTTTCGATTAATGAATTGAAGAATATTCCGGGCGCTTTGGTGAATCATGAATTCTGGGATGGTGCATCGGGACAATATGATCTTCGAAATTATACAGGTTATGGAAATACAAAACACCCATTCACCCAAATTCAAATTACGGACAAGGGACTGGAGGAACTAGCTAAAATAGCGGCAGAAACCCGTGACCATATTGGATGGGATATTCCTATCTCGACGGATCATTACGGGCATTTCGATTTAAACAATGGCATTCGTTTAGGAAAGGCCATTGAAAAATACAGGTTGGCCTGGTTGGAAGACATTGTATCTTGGGAATATGCCGATCAATGGAAAACGATGACTGATGCACTGGAAACGCCGACTACTACCGGAGAAGATATTTATCTCCTTCATGGCTTTAAGCCTTTAATTGATATCCATGCTGTTGATATCATTCATCCGGATTTGGCAACTTCCGGCGGACTATTGGAAACCAAACGGATTGGTGATTACGCTGAAGAACACGGTATTGCAATGGCTATGCATCAGGCCGGAACACCGGTTTCGTTTATGGCTAACGTTCATTGTGCCGCAGCTACCCAAAACTTTTTAGCACTCGAACATCATTCGGTTGATTTGCCCTGGTGGGAAAGTCTGGTAAAAATGACTGACGGCAACCCAATCATTAAAAAGGGTTTTGCTCCGGTACCGAGTTCTCCGGGATTGGGAATTGAATTGAATGAAGATGTCGTAAAAGAACATTTGCACGCCAAAGACAAAAGCTTTTTTGCTCCTACCGAAGAATGGAACGAAAAGCGTTCGCATGACCGGATCTGGAGTTAAATATTGGAGGTCTGTTTGAGAATAGAGTCACAAAAGTCTTGAAATTCCAATTAAACGCGAAGACACAAAGGCGCAAAAAAAGTGTATTTCATGTCAAAATACCTTAGCGGCTTTGCGACTTTGCGTTTAAAAAATTCTTTTGAGGCAGTTTCTCATGCAATTTTAGAATGAAATCAACTCAATACAAATTTGAAAAACTTTCTGTTTGCCAACTAACTTTTGTTTCATGAAAAAAATCAATTCATACAAAATAGCTTTAGGATTTTCAGTGCTGTTTCTGATTATCACAGTCCTTCTGATTTTTACGGGAAATCTCGAAAGTGCAGGTCCTTATCTCATTGCGATGTTTTTATCACTCGCCATCGGCGTTCGGGGATTCACTGCAGTGAAAGGACTGTCCTATACAATCTGGATCTTTACCGGCGTGACTGCTGCCATGTTTTATCCTCAATATTTTACTTCAGCAGGCAGTTTTCAGTTTAAAACACTGATCGTTCCGCTTTTGCAGATTATCATGTTCGGCATGGGATCGCAAATGAGTCTGGACGACTTTACAGGAGTAATCAAGATGCCAAAAGGAGTAATTATC
>CAIPKZ010000116.1 GCA_903865775.1 uncultured Prolixibacteraceae bacterium
TAACCATCCATCGGTTCCGTAACAAACAATTTCTACTTTTTCGGAGTGAACTTCCATGATCACACCATTTTCGTAGGTGTAGCTCAGGTGAAAAGTGTGAGCCGTGTTATACAAGCCTTCGCCGAAAATACCAGTTCCTTCCACCGAAACCGGCCCAGATTTTTCGGTCCCATTGGCACGCTGGGCGGTATCCAGAATGTGGGCTCCCCAATCGGTTATACTGCCTCCTGAATAGTCGAAAATCCATCGAAAGTTCCAATGGGTGCGTCCGGGGGAATAGGGTGCTTCCGGGGCAGGTCCGAGCCACATTTCGTAATCGAATCCTTTGGGCGGCGCCTGTATCTTAAAATCGCCATACGAATAACGCTGATTGTATGCACCCGGCAATCCACAAACCATTTTCTGCAATTTACCGATCCGGCCATTTCGAACTAATTCAGCCATCCTGTAGTAGGGAAAAAGCGAACGGTCCTCGAGGCTGGTTTGATACACACGATCATGTTTGGCGACCACATCACACAATACCCGGCCTTGTTCGATGGTATGAGTTGGTTTTTCGCAGCACACATCTTTTCCGGCCTGAATGGACAGCACCGAAATCGGCACATGCCAGTGGTCGGGAGTTGAAATCTGCACGGCATCAATATCTTTTCGTACAAGTAATTCCCTGAAATCGCTGAAGGTTTTGCAGTCCTGATTTTTATTTCGGGCATCAATCAAGCTTTTGGCTTTCATGACCCGTTCCGAATCGACATCACAGGCTGCAATCACACGGCAATTGTCGAGTTTCAGGTAGGCCGCCAGATTCCAGGTAATGCCGTGATCGCCGGTTCCGATCATGCCCAGGTTAATTTTGTCATTGGCACCAAAAGCACACGAAGGAATAATTGTTGGAACTACAATTGTTCCCCCGGCGACAAGGCCGGTATTCCGGATAAATTCACGACGATTTAACATGGCAAACTGGATTTAAAGGATAATTAAAGTCGGTTCAGAAATAAAACCGGAGCATGAAGATAAACGTTTTTCACTATGAAAAAATACCCGAATAAATTTAATGAAAGCTTAGGTTCAAGATTATTATTTTCAAATCTTTCAGTATTAATCGTTATCATTTTCAAATGATTGTATCTTTGTTTGCAAACCAAAAACAATTAATCATGGGACTCAAAGATTCATTAAAAAGATTGTTCTCTACCAGCAAAACTGTTGGCGCCCAAAAAGTGGAACAAAGCATTGAGCAGGTCAAAGAATTTACGAAAGGAAATTCTGAAAAGGCTGATGAAGTGATTGGTCAGACCAAAGAAAACATCAGGGAATTTGCCCGTGAAACCAGTGAAAAAGCAAAAGATCTTGGTGAGAAAATTCAGGGAAAAGCTGAAGAAGCCAAAGACCAGATTGAAGCCAAAGTTGAAGAAGCTTGGGCCAAATTTGAAGAAAAAGCTGTCTTCGTTGTCGATAATCTTGAAGCAAAAATCAGAGGTGCAAAACCCGAAGAGGAAGTTGTTGCTGAACCCGCAGCGATAGAGACTCCTGATGAAGTTGTTATTCCAAAACCAAAAAGGAAACCTAAAGCTCCCAAGCCATAAAGTCTGACATTTACACTCGTCCAAGACTTTTGGGATTATTTTTCAAGTATTTTCAGGTACTGTTTCCAGGTTTCTGCTGAAATCTTCAGAAATTCTTCCGGTTTTCCGGGGATGGCATAGCATTGCAATCCAATTGGTCCTGAAAAATGATTTTCTTTCAGGATTCTCAACACATTCAGCACATCAAAACTTCCATTTCCAAGTGGCTGAATCAGGCGATCCCAATCCATTTCGCCGGTAGCACCGTCGTCTGCTCCGTTAATGGAAACAGCAGCCAGAAATGGCATTGCATTCTCAAGCTTTTCTTCCAGCCGGTTCTTTTCATCTGCTTTCAGAAAATGACAGAGGTTAAAAACCGCGCCGACATTCCTGCGATTAATTTTGCGGGTCAGCCGAACACTGTCGTCCACTTTTTCGAGCCAGAAATTGGTATGCGGATACAGGGCCACTTTTACTCCATATTCCAAAGCAAAGTCAGCAATCTGCTGAATAATCGGAACACAAAGCTCATCGCCGGCAGGATCTGATGGCTTTAATTTTTCACTCAGAATGTGCAGCCAGAGCGTCACTCCTTTGTTCTGTACCTTCCGGATAAAGTCGAATAAACGCGGATCGAAGTGTTCTTCCTTTTCCAGATCAATCCGGATATATACCATGAAAAGCTTCAATCTTTGCTGATCTATCGCCAGAAGTTTTTCATCCATTCGGTCGAGGCCCATCAGTTCGATTCCATCAAAACCAATATCTTTCAAAAGTTTAGTCTGAAAAACAGGATCATTGGTGTGCTCTTCCAGAAAAGCATCTTCGAAACAAAAAAACTGGGGATGAAAAGCCTGTGAAAAACTTCCGGAAGAAAAAAAAGTAAGGAAAAAGAAGAGCAGAATCAGGTTTTTCATGAAAGTTGATTGAGTCAGGTTGATATTGCTCCTAAAGATAATTATTTCAGTAAAGAGTTGTTATATTTAGGTGCTAACTTTCTAAACCATCAACCATGCTTTCTACTGAAGAACTTTACCGCCAGCGCCTCAGCCGATACCTCACTGCCATGCGCAACGAAAAGCCCGACCGTATTCCGATACGTCCGTTCGTTGCCGAATTCACTGCCAAATATGCCGGAATGACTTGTCAGGATGTGGTGCACGATTACAACCGGGCTTTTGTCGCTGCCCGGAAATGTGCTGCCGGGTATGACTGGGACGCCGTGGTTTCGAACATGGTTTATGTGTGGACTGGTCTCACGCAGTCCATCGGTCTGACGTATTATGGCATCCCCGGAATTGATGTTCCGGCTAACAATGGATTCCAGTATCGCGAGCCTGAAGAGGGCAAGTCGTTTATGAAAGAAGATGAGTATGACGAATTGATTGATGATCCAACCGCTGTTCTATACAACAAATGGCTTCCGCGGGTTTCTTCAGATATCAGTCCGATGGGAACTGCCACCAGTTACCGCAACAACCTGGCCCTGGTAAAAGGCGGAATGGCAATGCTCAACTATTTCAATGCCTATGGCCCGCACGTCGATAAA
>CAIPKZ010000117.1 GCA_903865775.1 uncultured Prolixibacteraceae bacterium
GTTGCGCCGTGTAACACCCGACTAAAAAAATATCTCTGACTTTATCAAAGTGGGGAATCTCGCTTAAATCAAGTTCAGCAATTAGTTTTATTTCGGATTCGGTTAAATAAACTTCATCGGTATCAGCACGGAAGGTTTTGAACTGCTTTCTTTCTGATTCCGTATTGGTGTGCAAACCTTCATCTTTTGCGGTTTTCATCAGGTTTTTGAGGGTCTTTATATGCCTACCGATTGTATTTAGTTTATAATCTTGCTTCGTAAAATATCCGGTAAACTTTGTATAAAAGTCAATCGTCACGTGTTGAAAATCAATTTTTACATGGTTGTCTTTTTGATATTCATCAAACTTAGCTTTGAAACTGTTGTAATTTTTAAAGGTGTTTGGTCTAAAACGTGTTCCTTTTTCGGTTAATCGTTTCCCTGTTTCAATATCGCTGATATACTTTTCAATATAGCTGTTTAGTGTGGTTTCTTTGGGTTTTTTCGGCTCTTTTGCCTGTGGTCTGAAATCCTGATCAAACAATTCCTTTAGTTTTTCCGGGGTCGGTTCCATCCGGTTAAACCCTATATTTTCAAAATATGCTTTGGTTGCTGCTCTGTATTCATCGAGTTTAAAATTAACCAGTTCGTTATCGCGTATGGTTTCAGGGTCAAGTTTCACCATTAAATCCGGGTCGTTGTTTTTAACATACGCTCGTTGTGTGGCCTCATTCCAGTAGGTCGGAAGAAGTTTTTCGCCTGTGGCATATTTGAACTGTGTTTTGTTGAAATAAACAATAAGATTAATCGGGGTCGGTTTGAAAGAGGTTTTTTCCTTCAATTTGAATAAAATATTCTTTGCAGCCATTTGAAACACCTTTAGAATTAAGACTGATCAAATGTAATAAAAATAAATCGGGGGTCGGTCAGGGGGTCGGTTTTTTCTTGCTTTTTTGTTATTTCATTTTACTTTATGAAATATAGAAAATAAAAAAACCCTTATTTTACAAGGGTTTCAGGTGTTTTTAAATTTCAATAAATATCAGTTTTGTAGTCTCACCGGGAATCGAACCCGGATCTACGGTTTAGGAAACCGCTATTCTATCCGTTGAACTATGAAACCATGTTTTTTAACTTTTCTTTTCCAATACCTGATTTGTAATATTTCTCCTTTTGTCTTGCTTCTATTCTATCAGGAATTTCTTCTTTAAATATCATAAACCATGGACAAAATCCTTTCGTAGATTTTGTTTTGCCGGAATTATGTTCTTTAAGCCTTTTTTCAACATCGGAGGAAAAACCTACATAAATCCTTCCATCAACCTGACTCTTTATTGCATATACAATATATTTCATCGAACCTGGATCTACTTTTTAGGAATCCGATATTCCCTGCCTACCGCAGGCAGGTATCCGTTGAACTATGAAACCATTTCAGAAACAAGTCATTTGTATTTCGTCATTAGAAAATTTCCAAATGACTGATGACTATTTCCTATTTTATAATCTGTCGCAAAAATATGTAAATATGCTGTCTATACAATGGCATACGAATATATTTTTCAGGCAGTAGTTCTTTGTCAAAAACGCTAAAGTTTAACAGAACATAAAATTATCCGCATCTAAACGGCCAGTTTCTGCTAAGAAACATTATAAATTAGTTATTTTATTCGGTATTCTATTGGTTGTATTGCCTCATAACTCTACTTTTGCGAGACGAATAAAAAAAGATCTGTATAAAAATAAAATCTGTAATTCTATGAGCAATTTACTGACTGCCTCTATTGGACGGAAACTCCTGATGAGCGTTTCAGGTTTGTTCCTGATTATGTTTCTCCTGGTGCATTTATTCCTGAATTCATTCTTGCTGCTTGACGGTGTGTTTGGATTCGAAAAAGGTCAGATGTTTAATGCCGGAGTACATTTCATGGGAACCAACCCATTGATTAAAATCATTGAGCCCATGCTGGCTTTGGGATTTATCGTGCACATTGTTTATTCCCTGATTCTGACTTTCCAGAACATGAAGGCACGTGGTCCGCAAGCTTATGCTTCGGGTAAAAAAACCACTGGTGTTGAATTTGCATCTCAGAATATGCTGGTGCTGGGAATTGTTATTGCTTCGTTTCTTGCAGTGCACATTCTGAATTTCTATATGAAAATGAAGGGATTTATTGCATGGGAAGCTGCTGAGGTCGAATTTCCTTTTTTGGGGAACATGGCCAAGGGTGAAGATGCCTATTCGCTGGTAAACCTCGAGTTTAAGAACCTTGCCTCTGTTATTCTATACGTAATTGGTTCGGTTGCTCTTGCTTTTCACCTTTCACATGGTTTTTGGTCAGGTTTCCAGACCATTGGATGGAACAATACCAAATGGATGCCGCGTTTGAAATGCATCAGCAACACTGTTGCCATTCTTATTGGTGGTGGTTTCGCTGTGATCGCTTTGGCTCAATACCTGTTTTTCTAATTTTCTTAATAACTGAAACATGAGTAAGATAAATGCAAGGATTCCTGAAGGGCCAATGGCTCAGAAATGGACCAACTATAAAGATCACCAGAAACTGGTAAATCCCTCCAATAAACGTAAGCTTGATATCATCATTATTGGCACCGGACTGGCCGGAGCATCTGCGGCTGCTTCTTTAGGCGAAATGGGGTTCAATGTTAAAAGCTTTACCATTCAGGATTCACCTCGCCGTGCGCACTCGATTGCTGCACAGGGTGGAATAAACGCTGCAAAGAATTATCCAAACGACGGTGACTCTGTTTTCCGTCTGTTTTACGATACAATAAAAGGAGGTGACTATCGTGCCCGCGAAGCCAACGTTCATCGTTTGGCCGAAGTCAGTAACGACATCATCGACCAGTGCGTGGCTCAGGGCGTTCCATTTGCCCGCGAATACGGTGGTTTGCTCGATAACCGTTCATTCGGTGGAGCCCAGGTTAGCCGTACGTTTTATGCCAAAGGACAAACCGGTCAACAGTTGTTGCTGGGAGCATATCAGGCGTTGATGCGTCAGGTAGAATTAGGTTCAGTAACTTTGCATACCCGTACCGAATTGGTTGATATTGTTATAGTCGATGGAAAAGCCCGCGGTATTATTGCCCGCGATTTGGTTACCGGCGAATTGCAGCGTCATTTCGGACATGCTGTGGTGTTGGCAACAGGTGGCTACGGAAATACTTTCTTCCTCTCGACCAATGCCATGGGATCAAACGGATCGGCAGCCATTAAAGCGTACCACAAAGGTGCCATGTTTGCCAATCCATGTTACGCTCAGATCCATCCAACCTGTATTCCGGTTCACGGTGAATCGCAAAGCAAACTGACTTTGATGTCAGAATCACTTCGTAACGATGGCCGCATCTGGGTTCCGGGAAAGAAGGAAGATGCCGAAGCGATCCGGGCCGGAAAAATGAAACCAACCCAAATTGCTGAAGAAGACCGCGATTATTACCTCGAACGCCGTTACCCTGCATTTGGGAATCTCGTTCCTCGTGATGTTGCTTCACGCGCTGCCAAAGAACGTTGCGATGCCGGTTACGGTGTCGGAGCAACCGGATTGGCTGTTTACCTCGATTTCAAATCGTCAATCGCACGTCTGGGACAACATACCATTGAAGAGCGTTATGGCAACCTTTTCCAGATGTATAACAAAATCGTTGATGAAAATCCATACGAAACACCAATGATGATTTATCCGGCCATCCATTACACCATGGGCGGACTTTGGGTCGATTACGAATTGCAAACGAACATTACCGGCCTGTTCTGCTGCGGTGAAGCCAACTTCTCCGATCACGGTGCAAACCGCCTGGGAGCTTCGGCTTTGATGCAGGGTTTAGCCGATGGTTATTTCGTATTGCCATACACCATTCAGAATTACCTGGCTGATGATATCGCGGTAAAACGAATGACAACCAACGAACCTGAGTTTACTGATGCTGAAAAAGCAGTGAAAGAGCGTTTCGAAAAACTGATGAGCATCAAGGGAAAACGTTCGGTTGACAACCTGCACAAGGAACTTGGGTTGGTGATGTGGGATTTTGTCGGAATGGGCCGGAACAAGGAAGGTCTGCAAAATGCCATCGAAAAAATTGCTGCCCTTAAAAAAGAATTCTGGAGTAATGTTCGAATTCCAGGAGATATGAATGGAATGAATGTCGAGCTTGAAAAAGCCAGCAGACTGGCCGATTTCATCGAAATTGGTGACCTGATGGCCCGCGATGCACTGAACCGGGAAGAATCCTGCGGTGGACATTTCCGAGAAGAATACCAGACTCCGGAAGGAGAAGCACTTCGTAAAGATGATCTGTTTGCCTATGTTTCCTGCTGGGAATATAAAGGCAAAGATGCGGAGCCAGCACTTCAGAAAGAAGAATTGGTTTACGAAAGTGTAAAAATGGTTCAGCGTAATTACAAGTAAAGGCCTAAAAAAAAGACATCAATCATGGAAAAATCAATCAATATTACGCTTAAGGTTTGGCGTCAGAATGGTCCGAAAGAGAAAGGCCGTTTCGAAACCTACAAATTGGATAACGTTTCAACCGGCAGTTCATTCCTCGAAATGATCGATATGGTGAACGAGCAGCTCATCGGAGAAAACAAAGTTCCGGTGGCATTCGATCACGATTGCCGCGAAGGAATCTGCGGAATGTGCTCATTGTACATCAATGGCCGTCCTCACGGACCAGATGATGACGTAACTACCTGCCAGTTGCATATGCGCAAATTCAAGGATGGGCAGACCATTACCATCGAACCCTGGCGTTCTGCTGCTTTCCCTGTCATCAAAGATTTGATTGTCGATCGCCGTGCCTTCGATAAAATTATCGCTGCCGGTGGTTATGTTTCAGTAAATACTGGCGGAGTTCCCGATGCCAATGCCATCGCGATCCCGAAAGTGGATGCCGATGAAGCCATGGATTCAGCCTCTTGTATTGGCTGCGGCGCTTGTGTTGCAGCTTGCAAAAATGGTTCAGCCATGTTGTTTGTTTCCGCTAAAGTGAGCCATTTGGCTATGTTGCCACAAGGGCGAGTTGAAGGTGCCCGCCGTGCCAAAGCGATGGTTGCCAAAATGGATGAACTGGGCTTCGGAAACTGCACCAACACCGGCGCCTGCGAAGTAG
Source organism: uncultured Prolixibacteraceae bacterium (assembly GCA_903865775.1). Taxonomy (GTDB): domain Bacteria; phylum Bacteroidota; class Bacteroidia; order Bacteroidales; family Prolixibacteraceae; genus Aquipluma. The sequence continues at coordinate 5,113 of CAIPKZ010000117.1, forward strand.
AATGCCCGAAGAACATTTCTCTTTCGAACATTGCACGATTGAACCGCGAATTTTTAAGCGCTAAACTACAGGATTAGTTTTATATACTAAATTCATACAAAGCTCCGGAGATTTGTTCTTTGGGGCTTTTTTTATGCA
>CAIPKZ010000118.1 GCA_903865775.1 uncultured Prolixibacteraceae bacterium
ACCTTATCGCGAATCGCTTGTGGCGAAACTTCGTCGTCTAAATTAAGAGAAAAACGGGTGCGTCAGCCAGGATTGATGGGTTATGTCTTTGGCCAATTAGCAGAAGCTTCCATTACTCATATTTTCAACTTTTAATTCGCATAACTCCTGATTCTATTCATTTAATCCAGATGGAAAACTTCCTCCATGTTGGCCCACCATTCGCCTTCAGCACGATTTTCGACAGGTCTTTGCATCGGCATCATGATATCCCACCATTCCTGAGTTTTTGGGTCGGCAGCCATTTTAGCCATATCTGCGGCAAAATCTTCACCCGTATATTCCATGTAGGCAAACAGCAATCCATCTTTGTGAAAAATGGAATAGTTCCTGATGTTACAGGTCGTGATCATTTTCAAAATTTCGGGCCACACCGCAGCATGATATTCCTTGTACCGCTCAAAACTCTGTGGGTCAACCCCGATGATTTGTCCAAAACGTTTCATATCTTCTATGTTAGATTTATTTATTCGATTTTAAAGTTGGTACCGGCCAGTTTTTCCACGAATCGGGAATGTGATTTAAAGGCGGTGGCGGAGTCCATGTTTTGCCAATCTCGGTCAGACGATTAATGATATTTTCATCCATTAAGCCATCGCGATTAGGGGCGCAGTTCAGCTGAAAAACTGCATTGCGCTTATTAAAAGGAATGAGATTTTGATCAACCACCCAATGAACCGATTTAAGCGGTGCTGTAGGACATTCAGAGGTCCAGAACCAATTCTTTTGAAGGGTATTGCCTCCCACAGCCGGTAAATCGGCCCCATCAGGAAGCTTTATTTGCGCACTTAGCTCGATTTGGAGGACATCGCACACTTCGATTTGCGTGGAATGATTTAAGACCAGACAATTCGGTTGAATTGATTTAATGTGGTCATAAATTTCTGCGTAGGATATGTCCTTAAATGTCGGACTTTCATGCCAGGTATTTCCCCAGGCATCGAATACAATATAAAGGATCGGGCCATAATTGGTCAGTAATTCAGTCAGTTGATTCTTGATCAATTGCACCTGTTGGGGAGAAACACCACCATGTTGCTTGTCTGCAATACCCACCGTACGATCACGAATGGAATAATACAGGCCAACCTTGAGGCCCCGTTTGTGGAAGGCATCGGTGAATTCGCGCACCACATCGCGTTTGAACCCCTGCGCTACGGTGTAATCTGAATATTTGCTTGGCCACAGGCAAAAGCCGTCATGGTGTTTGGTTGTCAAAACGCCGAACTTCATGCCGGCACTGATGGCAGCATCCGCCCATTGTCCGCAATCCAGTTTCGCGGGATTAAAAAGTGCAGGACTGATGTCGTCGGCATTTCCCAATATTCCGTCTTTTCCTTGATGCGGTGGAGCATGATCGGGTTGCAGCCTTTCCGGATTATTTAAAAAAGTAGCTGGGCTAAGATGAATAAACATACCAAATCGCAAATTCATTAATTCCTTCTGCAACTCGGGAAGTGTTTTTTGAGGTTTGGCTGCTGCTGCAAATAATGAGAGGCAAACCATCATTAGTGTGAGCTTAAAGTTAAATCTTGTCATAACTGTTGTTTTTACTGAAGATTGAATTCTTTCACTGCATCGTACATGGCCACAATATTCTCAGGTGGAACGTCGGGCAAAATATTGTGCACGGTATTAAACACAAATCCGCCACCCTTCGAGAAGATTTCAAGACGCTCAAAAACCTGATCCCGAATCTGCTGAGGATTACCCATATTGAGGGTTCCCACAGTTTCAATTCCTCCGCCCCAGAACGTACAATCCTGTCCGAATTCCTTTTTCAGGAAGTCAGGAGCCATATTCCAGCAATTGGTCTGAACCGGGTTGAAAATTTCAATACCCGCCTCAATCAGGTCGGGCATCAGCAGCGAAATAGAGCCACATGAATGAATATACGTGTGCATTTTACTATGTGTCTTCACATAGTCGCATAGTATTTTATGCCGCGGTTTAAACAATGTTTTATAGGTATCAACATCCATAAAAGGACCGGAACTCATGCCCAGGTCGTCGCCAAAACGGATAATATCGACAATGTCGCCCACCGCATTGCACACTTTTTCGAGCGTGGCCAGATGGCGAATCATGAGTTGATCGAGCAGCTTTTCCACATTGTCAGGATCGCACATTAAATCCATCAGGAAGTTGTCCATCCGGCGAAGAAAGGTTCCCCATTCAAAAAGATTACAGCCACAAACCACAAGCAATGCTTTGTCTGTACTGGCACGAAGTTTCAATGTATTTTCGCGTAGTTTCTGCCAAAAGCCTGACTCACCGGCATGGTCCCAGGGGCTGTGTGCATCGCGCGCCCACATGATCCGGCCCATTTCAGCATCCAGATTTTCGTACGAATCAGGGAATCCATCGACATACGGGAAATAGGTCTGATCAAAGAAGGTTGCTCCGATTGGCATTCGGGAGAGCATCCGTTTACCGTCGTCGTCATAAGTTTGAAAGGAACCATCTGGCATTCGGGTTGGTTGAAATCCTTTTGGATAAAAAGCAGCTCCGCCATTAGCCATTGTTATTGGACTCCAATCCGAAGGCTGATCGTTAAACGTGCGGCCAATATCCAGCACATCGACACCAAACATATCCAAAACCGACATGTCGGGCTGGGCCAGTTGCTGAACAACGTCGTAAATCTGTACCGGTAAATCGGGTCGGCCAATGTGTTTCACCAGATTGCCATAGGCAATGGCCGAGATTCCTGAACTTGGCGTTGCACTCAAGTCAATTGGAACGCGATCAGGTTTCTGATGATTGATTGCAGCTAAAATTCGTTCTCTTGAAGTCATATTTTGTTATTTTATTTGTTTCGAGTTCCGGGTTTCGAGTTAAATAACAACACGTTAACATGGAACTTGCAATCCGTTGCATGGTTATTCCTATCCGCTCATGCCAATCAAAAACGATGCTGTAATCAACACTGCCAAACCCAACCAAACTAATCCTCTGATTTTTAATTCAATCCCTTTCCACTCTCCGCGGAAAAATCCCCAAACGGTTGCACAAACAATGGTCAGCGACATCAGAATTCCCCAGGCAACAAACGTAAATTCGCCCAGTTTGCTGGTCCCCATTCCGAAGAAAATGTAGTTGATAAACCATAAAAAGCTGGCAAAAGCACACAGGATATAATTAGTAATCAATGTTTTCGATTCGCCTTTGTAATAATCGCCCAACGAGTTGTTTTTGATGCCCAGGTAGATACACCAAATCAAGGTCGAAAGCAACGAACCTGCAAAAAAGAGCACAAAAACAGGGCATTTGGCAAACAGTTCGGGTGTGCCTGATTTAACAGTCTCAACGGCAATCATTTTACCTTGTTCAAAACCAAGCGACATCGACGAACCTGTAATACCTACAAACAAGGCTGCAAAAAGTCCTTTGCGTAAATTGAAATCAGCATTGGCCTTTTCGCCTTTCAGAGTTTCGAGTTTGCGGCTTTTTAAAATACCGGCATAAGCGGTTAAGCCGATACCAATGCACGATACGATAAGTCCGGAAATGAGCAGGACACCGCCGTTTCCTTCAAACATTTTACTCATTCGTCCATCGATCATGGGAGGTAAAAGAGTTCCGATTACCATCATCAAACCCAACGAAATACAGAAACCCAGGGCCACGCCTAAGTATCGTAACGATAATCCAAATGTCAAGTTTGCCAATCCATAAACAGCACCCAGAATGAAAATAAGCAACAAATTACTTGATGGGATTTTCTTATATATCTCCATGAAATTCGGCGCAACCATCAGGCAAATAATCAAAGGCACAATAAGATAGGCAAAAAAGCTAAAAGTTAGCCACGAATTTTCCCATTTCCATTTGGTCACTTTATCAAATGGAATAATGAAACTACCCGAAGAAAACGCACCAGCAGCAATGATCAAAATACCGAGCAAGATATTTGCAGTCATAAGTTGAAGTTATAATTCTTTGGTTTTTAGTCAGAGTTCTGTATTTCGGTCAAATTGAATAGTATACTCATACAAACGATCATGAATACAGCAGTAGCTTGTTAATCAGGATTATGCTGTAATGTTGTAAATTTCACTTTAGTTTTTTATCCGCTTGAAAATCCTTCTTAGTGTTTTTGAAACCGTCATCGCTAATAGAATGAACTATTCTTTTAATTCTCAGACCAGTTGCTTAATGAGTTGTCGATGCTGAATGCTCAGTTTTTGGTTTTGCCAGATGTTCTTTCATATAAAGAGTATCAACAGCAGGATCAAGTTTTGTCAGAACGGCCTCTTCGAGAACCTTATCGCGAATCGCCTGTGGTGAAACAGTAACTTTTCCGGTAATTAACTCAGGAATGTTATAATTTTTAAGATAGCTTAAATAAAACTTAGGGTCTTCCTGAGGCAGAACAAAGGGCTTTGAAGCTTTTCCTTCGTCGTCTAAATAAGAGAAAAACGGACGGGTAAATAATCCGTCAATTCTTTTACTGCTGAAAACAAACCAATGGCCGGTGCTCGAAAAGCAATGATAACTGTCTGATTCCGGACTGTTTATTTCCATTTTCTGATAATTTCCACTTTGTAAATTCAAAAGGTATAAATCTGTTGCTGCGTGATGTATTGTGAAATATCCATCATCGCTGGTACAAAACATCAGGAATTTCCCATTGGGCGAAATTTTCGGAAAACTGATGCTTTTTCCAATAGTTTTGCTTGACAATACCGTATCAACTTTGCCCCAGACATTCGTATTTACATCGAAAGCAATACGCATTAAATCATATTTTGCCCTGATTCGGTCGACCAGATTGACAACCGGTGGTGCGCTGATAAAATAGATGTATTTTCCGTCAGGCGACCACAATGGCAGGTTTTCCCGACTCGCTGTTGACACCTTTGGCGATGTTGTAATTGTATTTTTTTCAATATCGTAAACCACTAAGTCCGAACTTCCGTCAGAAACTTCTATTCGGGTTTCTCCGGAACCAAAATGCTGGGTAATGTCATTCACTGAATAAGCAATGTGTTTTCCATCGGGGTGCCAGCAAGGGTATGCACCTGAATTAAGTGTGTATTTGTTCTTGGTATTGACCTTTGTTAGTTTGTTATCTTGACTGATGATGGTGCCTCCGTGAATGGCACGGGTATGAATCATCATCGTATTCGGATCATTTTTACAAAACGAATGACAGTTGACACAGCCAAACTCAATCGACTTATTTTCAAGAATGGGATCTTCATCAAAATTTTCGAGGTTGCGCTGGTAAATCCCCATGGAATTCCAAAGTGCATAACCCGTATTGATTAATCGATAGGCTAAATGATTGTCGATATTCTCCTTGGCAATTTCATTGGTAATAGTCTTAAATTTCTGCCAGTTACCGTCATTCCCTTTCACAAAGATCTCAACAAATAGTTTTGATCCCATTCCTTTCAGAAGAAGTTCGTGCCATTGGTCAATGTCTATCCGAATGGATGAATTAATGCTTCTTTTAACAATCTGTTTATCTTTATTGACATAAATTCGGGCTTCAAATTCAGTCCCCGGTTCCTTAATGCTGAAATTTAGAGGAGCGATATTTGGTGGAATTAAAATATCGCTGTAATCAGGAAAGATTTGAGGAAATCGTTCCACTTCCTTGAAATTATCAATTTTCGATTGACATGAAATGACCAGGCATGCGAATAACAGGATCATTATATAGAGACTTTTATTTATCATCGGACTTCCGTTTTATTTTTTAGGATATTTGTAACTTCAGGTCTTAAATACAACATATAGTACCAATAGGTATCTCCAAAATTCTGATAAAGAGTGCTTTTGGCTTCTGCCAGATTATTGTTGAAGCTCTTAAGTGTCGTGTTGAAATCTGATATCTGTTGCATGCAATTTTTTGAAATAGTCTCGGGTGTAACATATCTTGGTCTGGTTCTGTTTTTCAGAATATAGAACGCAAGAGTTTCTTCCCAGGACTTTGGTAAGCTTTTTAAGTTGTAATGCGTATAATCCTGAAGGTAATCTGTAAATTCATCGTATTGTGAATCAAGAATACAGAAGGTGATCAGATAATCGTAAGCCATACGGTTATCTTTGTTCGTTTCTAACAAAAGCTTGAGCCGATCTAAATTTCCAAGATTTACAATTTCCTTTTTAGGAGTGAACCGACGTTTTTCAGCGATCATCAGATCGGCAGCGGCCAAGGTTGTATCTGAAACATATTTCTCATATTTTCTGACCCAGTCGCGGCAGAGTATGTTTTTATTCAGTGCGGTCAAAAACGTTTCAGCCAGATTGTACTTCCGGTTAACCAGATTGATCATCACCAGACGTTTTAGAATGCGTGGACTGTTAGGCAAAAGGGTTTGAGCCTCAAAAGCCCAACGCTGTGATTCGCCCATAAATCCCAGATCAAAATACAAATCGCTGGTTGGCATAATGGAGCTTCCAAACATCAAGGCGGGTTCAATAAACAATCCCCGTGAGCCAAGTAACTGAGGGTAACTGAACATCCGTTCAGGAAGTTGCCCCAAATGTGAATAAGCCCGGTTGACCTGAAAATTTATCCGGAAATCGTATGTGTTGATTTTCTTTGCGATTTTCTGGATTTCGGTCCATTGCTCATGTTCCGCGTAATATTCAATGGATATCAGATTCTTATTATTAGGATCGTAAGATTTAATAAACAGCAAGCCAGCCAGGATGCTAAAAATTATTACCTGAGATGAAACGATAAACCGAACATTTTTTAATAAGCTAACTTTCCCTACATCTTTTCCCTTTTTGAATTTGTGATTCTGTTCCGTTTTCGGAAACTTCAAAAAGAAAAGAACGATTAATAGAATGATTGGTAAAACTAAGTAGTATGCATATAGTTGAACTTCAGGATTGTAAATCAGGGAATCAGGTGGTTTTACCAAGGTTATATGGTAGATATTCCTGAGTGTTATCTGAAAGAAGTATTTAAATCCTAAATAAGGAACTACTCCGGCAAAAATCATGAATGCCGGAACTGCCAACAGCCAGATGCGCTGTTTATTTGTAATCATGAAGATAATTCCGGTAGCCAGTGTGTAAACAAACAGTGCTGGTCCACCGGCAAGATAAAAAAGAAGGCTTGCAAACACCAACCAGAAGGAGGTACTGAACCTGGGATATTTACTGTTCAAAGAGCAAAATCCCCATGTAAAAATATAGGCAAGCAATAGTCTTATGCTGGCATAGTAAGGGTATCGGTAATTGCAAAGAACAATGACACCAAACAGCAGTATTACAGCAAAAATGATGTACCGATAGTTGGTTCCGCCTGCCAGACGTTTTACAATTGACAGGGCAATAATCCCTTGAATTGAAGCTACTGCAACAATCAGCAGGCTGCCAACTGAATTGAAAATAAAAAACTGTGATAGATATTCAGCCAGGTAATCAGAAACTCCACCCGGATAAGCAGTGAAATTCCTGAAGAATTCAATGCCTGTCATAAAAGCAGTTTGCTGAAGTTGATAATGAAGCATCGGTTGTATTACTGTAGCAGTAAGATACCAGGCAACCAAAATGGTGAGTAAAATGAATAGGTTCGAGAGGTCAGGGATTTTTAATTTCATTCGATAATAATAGTATTTATAAATTAAATAGTTGTTTGTTCTCAGAGGAAACTCAGGTCAGAATATATCCTGTGCTATTACTGATTTTCATTTCGCCAATTGATATGCTAAAAGTCGATTTACCTATTCAGCATGTCTCCGTTTTTCTGCCATCCATATCCTTCTTTCCGGTTTCGGGAAGTGACGGAAATTTTATCCATTTGTGGTCTCTTTGTGAGCGATAAATAGCTGGATACAATTTCAAAGGTTTTCCGGCATACCGGATTCCGAAAGTTTTGTTACCCGGAATTTTGCCTGATTGCCAGCAGTTTCCGGCATCCGGATTTTTCTGATCATCGCTAACCCAAATCTCATAGGCGGTTTGGACCGCTACTCTTTCTTCCGATTGTAAAATCCAGCTAAACTCCGGAGTAGGATTATCAAAGCCAGGTGGAGTCGATTGGTGATCGGTTTTCAGATGGGCAGGCAGCATGCTGAATACGTTGCCAGCGAAGAAAAACACGCAAAGAATGGTAATAAAATGTCTCATCAGTTTAGGTTTTTTATGCCTGTGATTTATGCTCTTGAAAAATTAATCAACAATAATTCCTTTTTCTCTGGCTATCAGTTCGTATCCGGATATCAATACCAGACTTAAAGGATGTAATTTCAGCTTTGTACTCATTCCGGAAAACGCAGAAGTAGATTTTTTTAAGATTGTTCGCTTATTTTAATACAAGAATTTTCTTCTCAAAAGGAATAGGATAGGCTGTGACGTAGACTTCTGGATGCAAATCAGCCTTATTGGCGTTGAATCCCAGAACGAAAGCTTCGATTTCCTTGCCAGCCATATCTTTGGTCAGAGGAAGGTAATACGTGTAATTATTTGATGAAGTATGTACAGCATATTCCCAAGTATTGCTGCTGAACGATGGGGCACGGTCGGGACAGCCAAAATACTTTCCATCAATTTTCACTCCCGCAAAGGCGCCTTCAATACCATGCTCGCCGTTTACCGCGATGCACAGGTAACTACCTGAGGGAATTTCTGTGAGTTTCAATTTACAACTCCAGGACTTTTGGGCTGAAAAAACCTGATTTGCATCCCAATGCGACTTAACATAGGTCCCAAAAAGATTGGATGCGCTCCACAGACTTCGGTCAACGGTTTTTCCATTCTTATAGCCTTCAGCTTCGGAAAGCCGCAAGGGCGATAGATTTGTGATAAAATAGCGGACATTTCCCTGATTTTTCAATGTGATAACGGTTCGGATTTCGACATTAAACGGAATTCTTGACCATTTCTTCAGGTCGGAAGAAACACGTGCATATTCTCCTTCGCCCGATTTTAGCGGCTGAAGCGAAAATTCATCTGGCGAATAAAGTACCAGCGAATCCAGTTCAATCAGCCCGCCAAAATCAATCCTGAAAGCATTTTTCCCATGAGTAAAATCGTTCCAGCGAAGACCGATTGAAAATGCTGTTTTCGGATTTCCATCGAAAAGATATTTATCCCAGGTTTCGCGGTTCACAAATATTTCCTGATTGAAGAAAGCGTCGCGGGCGGCTTTTACCTGTGGAATAGTGGTTTCTCCACTGCGCTTTAGTTCGCGGGCTTCGAGCGAATTGTTGTCGGCGGCAAAACAGGTTGATTCGTAAATGGCTTCAGCATCGGCAGGCACTTCACAGGCCGTCATATCGGCCATTTTCCGGTGGTAATTGTCTTTGATCAGCTCGCCCTTAAAATTGATTTTCAGGGTTTTGCCGTTTAGCAATTCAGGTACATTTTCCCCATCGATCAATGCGGTTTTGTATCCTGAATGATTTTCCGAAATACGGATGGACTTCTCGGTTCCGGGCATTCCAAGGATTTCAATTTGCATGGGTTTCCCGGCTGAATTGTTCCTGATTTGATAATCGGCACCTTCAAGGCTGAATTCCTTGTCTGTTGAAGCGTCGGTCACTTTCAACAGGCAAGAGCGAAAAGGAAGTACCGCAATGGGAACAGCTGCGCCCCAATTGAATGTGCCAATCACTTTCTCAGTCGGATGATAAGTTTTCACCAGCACTTTCCGGCATTTTTTCAAGCCAGATGATTCATCGAGTTTGATGGTGTAATTTACCGGATTCCAGTTCAGGTTGTGCAGAGTGATGAGTCGGGTCTTACTATCGCCGCGCGAAACAGCGTTTTCCCCATATTGGTCTTCAGGCAAAGCAAATCCATTCACCATGATGCTGCGGTACTGTTTATGAAGATTGAAAATCCGGGCGAGCTTCGCAAATTCGTCATCTCTCAGCAACCAGGGATTTCCATAGATTTCGGGAGCCAGAATCAGGTTGCGGTTAAATGCCTGAAGAATCAAATCATCCTCCCAATAATCGAGACAGGACGAAAGGCAAACGCCGTGATCTTCGGTCAGGCGTGTAAGATTTGGAGGCAATTCGCGGGCCAGCGCGGTTGCCCGGTGATGTGGAGCTGTGACGGTATTGGCCATGTGCACATCGATGTAGGTTTCGGCGCCGCCTAATAAAAAAGTAGTCGAATGTTTTATACCGGGACCAAGGTTGAGCCTGTGGTTGAGAAGAATCAGGTCGGGGGAGAATTTCCGGCATTCCGTCATCATTTGGTCGAAAGCATCGTATTTTTCAGGCCTGAGTTGACCGCAAACGCCATCCATTTTAAACAATTCCCATTTGAAATCGCGGCACAGGCTCACCATCGTTTCAATCCGTGCCTTTTCCTCTTCGGGAGTATTTCCAAAACCATCAGGTCCACCCCAGATTCCGAGTCGTGTTCCCGATAAAGCTGCTTTTTGAGCAATCGGATTAAATCCCGATGGAAACTGTTTTTTGAAACGGTCGGACTGCATGCTTCCATAAAAATTTTTACCATCTATTGCACCGGCGTCGAAAGCGTAAATGTCGAGTACCATGCCGTACTCATCTTTCAGCCACTGGTAGAAACTGAGGTTAATGAGTGTCTGCTTTTCGGTTGCACCTTCGTTGGTGTTGTTAATCCACGAAAAATACTGTGAACGTGATGGCGTCTTTTCATCAGCGCCCGGAAAGTATTTTTTCTCCTGAGCTGAAACTGTTGAAAGTCCCAATGTAATGATCCATATTCCTGCAATGATTTGTTTTTTCAACATGGTGTTAGGTTTTGGGTATGCTTAGTTGACTTCTAAAGGTTATTTATTCAAGCAAAGAGTATCAACAGAAGGATCAAGTTTTGTCAGAACGGCCTCTTAAAGAATCTTATCGCGAATTGCCTGTGGTGAAATAGTAACTTTTGCGGTAATTAATCAGCATGTCTCCGTTTTTCTGCCGTCCATATCATTCCTTCCTGGTTCGGGCATCAAAGGGAATTTTATCCATTTGTGGTCTCTTTGTGAACGATAAATTGCACTAAACAATTCTACCGTTTTCCTTCCGAAATTACCATTTACCATGGGTTCCCTGTTTTCAAGAATTGCATCCCTGAAATCTTCAATCTGACATTTCATAAAATAGACGGTGGGATCAATACCTGAAAAAAAACTTTTATCTTCTTCTTTCCATATATCTGGCAGATTTTCTTCTCCGGGAATGCTCCAGATATCGTTTTCTGGTGGTTCTGTAATTCCAGTCATTCCTGCAATAAACATGGCACCGCTGTCTGTCTGAACTCCAACCGATGCGCCATTCTTACCATGGACCTGAACTTTGCCGTAGATGCCGGGTTTCTGAGAATTACTGACAATGATATTTCCCATCGCCCCGCTTTTAAAACGGATAATTGCCAAAGCAGTATCCTCCACTTCTATGTAAGGATGATTTAAATTGTTCCAGCAGCCAATAACCTCATCTACCTCTCCCATGTACCAGAGTAGAATATCAAGCTGGTGCGGAGCCTGATTAACCAAAACGCCGCCACCTTCCATGTCCCATGTGCCTCTCCATTCATCCGAATCGTAATAGTTCTTGTCGCGCCATCCTAACATATTGATTGATCCAAATACCGGAATATCAATTTTACCTGAATCAATAGCTTCTTTAACACGACGGACCGGCTCATACCATCGCCGTTGGGAAATAACGCCCAATTTCACATTGCTTTTTCTGCATGCATCGATCATCAGGTCACAATCTTCCAGAGTTGAGGCGAGAGGTTTTTCAACCAGAACATGAGCACCTGCCAGCGCAGCAGAAACAGTCGGCTCAAGATGAAAGGGATGAGGTGTACATACAATGACAATATCAATTTCATTCTCTGTCACCATTCGGGAAATATCCTGATAAGGTTTGATGCCATATTGTTCAGAAAATTTCAGGACAGACTCCTGACTTCTGCTCCAGGCTGCTTTTAAGCTGACATTTTCAATCTGCTGAATTGCTTTTGCATGAAGATGCGCAACTTTACCGCATCCTGCGATGGCGATGTTTAATTTTGTTTTTTTCATTGGAGGGAATTAAGGAACAAGTATTACTTTATTCAGGCCATTGTTTTTCTGTCGGAGCCGATCGAACCATTTGGCTCCTTCTGAAAGAGGAACTATCTCAGAAATCTGGTCACGAACACTTACCGTTCCCTGTTCAATAAGATTGAGCACAGCTTCATATTCTCCCCTGATTGCACAACTGCTTAAAACAGTCAATTCGCGGGTAACCACTCTTTGCAGAGGAAAATCGATGGATTTGGAGATGTTTCCAACCAAAACAGTCCGTCCTCCCTTTCTGAGTACTTGCAGAGCAACGTCAACTGTATTTGTTATTCCTACAGCTTCTATCGAAAAATCAGCACCCCTGTTTTTTGTTTTATTCAGAATTTCCTGGAGCAGATTTTTATCATTTGGGTCAAATGTGAAATTCGCCCCTGCAGACGCAGCCTGTTCTCTTTTTTTCTCGTTTAAATCGATTGCAATAAGATTGGCAAGACCTGAGTTTGAAAGTAATTTGACCAAAAAAATTCCGATCATTCCGGCTCCGACAACAACGCAGCTTTCGGCCAGTTGGGGATTTGCCTTTCTGACTGCATGAAGAGCAACCGCAACAGGTTCGACCATAGCAGCTTCTTCAAAGGATACTTTATCCGGAATTTTATAAAGAATGTGTTCAGGAACTGCCACATATTCGGCAAATGCACCATGACGTCTAAAATCATCGGCCGAGACTCCCATGACCTCACGATTGTCACTCAGGTTGTAGAATCCCTCAAGAGTATACCAGTCATTCAGATTGTAAACGGTGGAATCAAAAGTTACCCTGTCAGCTGTTTTCCAGTTTTTAACAGAACTTCCAACAGAAACGATTTCACCGGAAGCTTCATGCCCCATTATAATTGGCGGTTGCCTTCTTCCTGTACTTCCGTCCAAACCATGAACATCCGATCCGCATATTCCACAGGCTTTAACTTTTACAAGTACTTCATTTGCTGAAATACGGGGATCATCCACTTCTTTATAGACCAATTCATTGTAACGTTCCAGAACTAAAGCTTTCATATTCGAGTTTTAATAAGAATAAAGATAATTATAAAGGTGGAAGCTGAAATTTTCAGTTGATTTTTATAGTTGTATAAATTCTGTTTTTATTTATATCGGTATAGTTTAATTTTCTGAATACTTACCTTTGATGAAGGGAGCATCAAACCCGTACCAAACCGTGTGCTTGAATGAGTTTCGTCACCATTAAGCCTTCTTTTATATACCCATTTCCCGTTTTCAAAAGTACCTTCATCTACTGCTTCAACAGCTATACTCATGGTTTTATCTTTAGGGATAAATAGTACATTAAGCCCTCTTCCGGCACAAATGAATTCCTGAGGCCCGGTTTGTATGATCAGGCCACCGGCAATCCCAGGCCTACCAGATTCCATATCATTTGATTCAATAATATAATCTCCGAGCTCAATACGGCATACTGGTACGCCTTCATCAATCAGAATTCCCCTCATGGTTCCTTTGCCTTGGTTTTCAAGGATAATGGGAGCCATTTTTTTTTAACACACTATAGCTTTCAATCAATGGATCGTTTTTGTCATACCGTCCACCATCAATACCAAACGGAGCAAAACCAATGGCATCATGTTCTCCGAAAACAAAAAGGGATCTTGCAGCACCATAAATTCCGCCGCCGGTTTCCGGTATAAATAAAGGATTGCCATTTCTGGTGTATTCCTTGCAACACCAACGAAACTCATTTATATAAATATCAGGAGAAATAAAGTCTATAGAAGGCGCTGCAGCTCTCCATATGTCAAGCACCTCAGGTAATGGACCTCCAGAAGGAAATCTCCCAGGTAAAAACGTTTTTCTTTGTTTAAGCCACGCATTTACGTACATCGGAAGGGGGTATTCCTGTTTCCCGGCTGCAGCAACTTTTCCTGTATAGCTGGCATAATTCCATGCCATGAAGAGTTCTTCAGTGTAATACGAATAAAATAACCAGTCTTTCGGTTCAGTCACATATTTGCTTTTTCCAAATACTTCCTCCCATGTTCCGGATGTTTTGAACCCATTTTCAGACCATACTTTTAAAAGTTCAGGGAAGAGATTCTTTTTATGTTCGACAATATAATCAATTAATTTCTGTGGAACTGGTCCGTTAAATGCTTTGTTGGCTGCTTCACTGAAATCCCTCCTTGCATTTCCCTGTGGCTTACCAACATGGACTTTCATTGCAAGTTCAAGTTCCTCCATGTTTCCAAACCTGTGTTTATTCTCAGGCAATAAGGCATCATGATCACGTAATCCCATTTCATTTTCAACTTGAATCATGATCACAGTTTGATCCTCACTGTCAACTTGTTTAATGTGACGCATGAGTTGTGTAAATGCCTTTGCATCTGCATTCATGGAAGCTTCTCCAAATGTTGATAGGATCTCAAGTGGTTTGCCTTGTTCATCCTTCGCCCGGGGATATTTTTCATAATTTGTTTTCATCCAGGATGGAATATAAATAGATCCGGCATTTTTCCAACTGGCAAACCATATCAGAACCAGTTTCAGATTAGCCTCTCTGGCACCAGTTATCACACTGTCAACAAGGGAAAAATCAAATTTACCCTCTTCCGGTTCAACAAGTTCCCACGAAACTGTGGCAATTACTGAATTTAGATTCCTTTCTTCCAGATCCTTCCATACTGGCCTCATGAATTCTGCAGACCCGCAGACGGAGTTCCCCAACTCACCACATATAAGCATGAAAGGCTTTTCTTCAACCATGAGCTGAGTAACAGGACCTTTCTTTTTCAGATAAGGAATATGATTGCTGCCTGTTTTGGACTCCAGATTTGAAGTCCCGCTTTCATTAATACCGCAACTAAAAGCAGATATCACTAAAATCAAAGCTAAACTGCTAGAAACTAAAATTATAAAGTTTTTCATAAGTGGGTAATTTGTTTATTAATTGACTGAGGAAATCACATGGTGTTGAAAAATATTTTCGAAATTGTTTGTGTTGACTAAAGCATGTTCGTTGCAATAGAATAAAATAAATGGCTCTTTACCGAAATCCATACCTGAACTCTTGGAATATCAGATTACATGCAAATTTTATGACTACATCAAAATGGTTCTGCATACTTTATTTTGATGACCAGCAGCAATAAACATTATTCTACAATCTTTAGATGACCTTCAGTTCTAATAATGAGTCCTTCGCAGAGTATGTCAGATTAGTAAGAATAGATTATTTCCTGTGGAGAAGTCTAACTTTATTCCGATTTTTTTACTGTAATAATTGTTTTCGAATGGATATTGAATATTTTTTCATAACCTGGCTGGGCAAAATAGAGATCTAATGTGTCTGAATAAAGCTTGTTGTTCAACGCATCTGCAGTGAGGTGTAAAATATCTCCTGATTTCAAAGGTTGTCCATGCGAGGAAACCGTCTCTCCCTGCTGAAATGTTTCAAATACAGCAGCCATTTTAGTAACATCCGTGGCACCCGGAACTTTTATGTCGATATAGAATAATTTATGGTCAGTCAGTTCACCCAATACTGTGCCACTGTAATCTCCCAGTTTAAAAGTTTTAAACTGAGGTATCTGAAGGAAACAAAGTTCATATTCATTTGCCCCATCACTAACAGAGTTGACAGTTACTTTCTTGGGAACAAACATATCCACCCCATTAGAATAATCCACTGCTGAGGTTCTGTTTTCGTAATGTTTTCCTTCAATCTGAATATCAAAGTAACTTGTATTGAGCTCAATGACAGATTTGGCTCTCAAATTCTGAGGACCACCAATAGGTGCGTATGTTGAGGAGCTTAAGATCATCGGATTAAATGTAGATTGCATTTCAACTGATAAATATTTCCCGTTCATTTTGACCTCGGGAGAAATCAACTGCAAACTATATGCATTTTTCCTGTCGAACATCTGAAGGAAGTATAGGTCAGGAAACCATGCTCTTACGATGGATTTTCCGGCATCTTTTACAACAATTTCTTTTTGCATGATATCGACCACGGTTTCCCGTTCATTCACTTTAATTCCTGAGGAGACAAGTGTAATTGTGTACCGTCCCCCCTTGGTATAGGAGAGTGTGAATTTATTCTCACCATCGGGGTGAATTCCGAATGCACCCGAGGTTTTAATGCTGTCATAATTTGAGTTTTCCGAACCACTGAATAAAACGAACTGCTGTCCTTTCGATTCATTATAAACAGTAAAATGTTGGTTAACAAACAGATCTTCAGTACTTAAAGAAAAGGCTGATTTAGGTTGAATATAATATTCAGCAATCTCTTTTTTACAGGAGCTGATTGATAATATGCCTATGACCAGCAGAATTTGGATAAATTGTATTTTCATTTTCTTTCGATTTTGACTTATGATTTTTTCACTCCAACTATCATTCTTAATGAATAAATTTTAGTTTAATAACCGGTATTCTGAACCACTGCTCCATTGGAGATATCTATTTCCCATTGAGGAATAGGGAACAATTTATTTATTTCATCGATGTAATTTACCTGATAATCAGATGTCGTACTCTTGTTTTTCTTGAGTATCTGTTCCTTCATTTGGCCGGTCCGTTGCAAATCGAAAAAGCGATCAAACTCAAAATGCAATTCATACTGTCTTTCTGTCCAGATGGCATTCCTTACCTGCAGATAAGTTCCATATGGTACATTCTTAATTGTATTGGATAAGCCAACCAACCGGGTCAGTGGTATGAGTCTGGCTCTGACCCTCAATTTATTTATCTCATCAATTGCTTGCCTTGGATCACCTGTTTCATTTAATGCTTCAGCATGCCAAAGTATCATTTCTCCGTATCTCAATATTCCGAAGTTTCTCTCACTATCTTTTTGGGGTTCCTCATTTCGATAATTATCCCATTTTAAATTCATTGTCTTGGCTGGGTCCGCATTTCCGCCCAACGGTGTAGAGGGAAACCCTGTGCCCTCATAAACAACTCTTCCGGGCCCTGCTATGGATGATAACAAACGAGGATCGTTGGTTGAAAGGCTCAAATCGTGATAATATTTGTTAGGCTGGAGATCTGTCAGTCCCCCGGGATATGTACCATTCGAACCATATGAGAAAGAGGTCGTTGGATTAGCAATGTGATTTACGTAAAAAATCCATTCAGGTGTATTTTCTCCTTCCGCATGAAACATCAGATCGTAGGATGGTGAAAGTGAAAAATTATACTCATTGTAAAATTTGAGTGATTCAGTTAGGGAAGATTCGGAATAATATAATTGCGCTGTTATATCTGGAAGACTTTCTCCATCAAAGGCTTGTTTTAGGTTCAATATATCCGATAGTGTGAGTACTGACGAATTCACCAGGTGGTCTGTAAATTTCAGTACTTCGTGCCATCTGGGATCATTTACTCCTGGTTTTGCCTGGTATGCAATTACTTTAGCAAGTAAACTAATGGCTGCTCCACGCGTTACTATGCCATTTCTGGATTGATCTCCCCTGTTGCTTGAATAAAGCAATACAGATGCCATCCGAAGATCTTTCTCGATGTATTTATATACCTCATTAATATTGCTTCTGGGTTGTATAAAATTGTCATTCCCGTTTGCATCAATACTAAAAGCTTCAGGTTTAATGGGTACGCCCCCGAAAGTCCTTGCCAGGTTAAAATAAAAAAAGGCTCGTAAAAACTTTGCTTGTCCAAGTAAATCATGAAACTGTTCTCTGGTTCCGGCAACCTGGTCATAAATAACTACCTTTTCGGCATTGGCTATAACCATATTTGTACGAAATATCGCCTTATAACTCGTTTGCCAATAATCTACAATAAGCTGATTTTGCGGAGTGGATTTATAGGTGACGACCTCACCGGCTGGAGTTAGTTTAGCAGTTTGATGGGTCATTTCATCTGAAGCTCCTGATCCGATGCGCGCATGATTTTGTTGCCAAAAATCAGTCCCAAGAATATCATATATTGCATTCACTCCCAGAGACATTTCAGTTAAATTCTTGTAAAATTCATCCGTAGTCGGATTTCCCTGGGGCATCTTGTCAAAGACTTTTTCACAACTCGGTGAAAGAAAAAGCAGTGCAACGATATAGATATATTTTTTCATATTCTCAATATTAAAAAGTTACATTAGCTCCAGCTGTAATTGTTCTGGCCTGAGGATAGTTGGCGTTATCGAATCCCCTGTTACCACCAGGATCAGTGCCGATCTCGGGATCCAGTCCTGAATAATTAGTAAAGGTAAATAGATTCATAGCGCTGATATAAATCCTTAATTTATTGATTTTTGCACGATTTGTTATTGCAGATGGGAATGTATATCCAAGTTGAATATTTTTTATCCTTAAATAGGATGCATCCTCCACATAAAAATCAGAAGGTCTGAAATTTCTCTCGTTTCCTCCGCTTTCTCCTGCAAGATTTCCTGCAATTACCGGAATAGTAGCTGTGCTTCTTTTGGGATCTTCAGGATACCATGTGATCAGGTCTGGATTGATATTATCATATAGCCTTTCAGAAATAAAGATCTGATCCCATATACCTGCTGCCATATTTTTATAACTGGTTTCATAGGAATATATATCATGTGCCATACTGTTCCATACATTCACTTTAAATACTCCCTGCAGGAAGGCTGAAAAATCAAATCCACGATATTCAAGGTTCAGATTGAGTCCGGCAAAATATTTAGGCTGAGGATTGCCTAAAGGAACCCTGTCAGACTCAGTAATTTTGCCATCACCATTCACATCCTGAAAAACAAAGTTGCCATCTTCGTTAAGCCGTTCTTTTGAAATTAAAAATCCATAAAACTCACCAATTGGATGACCAACCTGGTTCTTAATCCTGAAGTAATCCCCATCTGAATTCCCGTAAATGGGTGTATCAAACGCTCCAAGTTTCGTGATCTCATTCTGAATATAGCTAAAATTAGTATTCAGGTCATATTGAATTTGACCAATGCGATTCTTGTAATTAATTGTCAATTCAATTCCCCGGTTCAGCACTTCCCCTGCATTTCTGTAAGGAGCATCGCTAATATTAAAACTGGTGGAAGGAACCACTGGTACTTTCACCAGCATGTCAGATGTATATTTCCAGAAATATTCCAGATTAATAAGGAGGGAGTTGAACAAACCAATATCTGTTGCCAAATTATACGTTTTTGTGGTCTCCCAGCGTATATATGGATTCCCAATACTTTTTGGGGCCCATGCATCCACAAACAAATTCTTGTTTTGATTGCCAAATACATAACCCATATTTTCGTTCTTTAGAAAGGTATATGCTGAATATTCATCAATCCGGTTATTGCCCAACTGGCCTGCACTTCCGCGGAGCTTAAGCTGGTTGATCCATGTTGGAAGATTCAGAAAATCTTCTTTTGACAAACGCCATGCTAATGATATGGATGGAAAGTATCCCCATCTGTTGGTGACAAATTTTGAGGAAGCATCAGCACGGAAGTTTAACTGCATTAAATACCGGTCATCATATACATACCCCAATCTGGTAACCAGACCCATTCCAGTCCATTCCCTGGCATTTCCGGAAAGAACTTGTCCCTGAAAACCGGAACTTGGATAGGCTGTATTTGCATTATTGGCCAAAGTAGCTCCAATACTTGTATTTAATCCTTCGGCATAATAGTTTTCGTACGATACAACCCCTACAGCATTGATTGAATGTTTGTTGAATACTTTATCGTAACTCAGAATGTTTTCCAACTGGAATTTTTTGGAATAATCCCTGTTTTTAGTAATTGTGGTTGCACTTCCGGTGGATAGTGTATATTCGTATGGTTCACCTGGTTCTGAATAAGTAGTCATTGCTCCATCAGTTCTTAATGAGATTGCCCGCATCTCAAATTTGATGGCATCTGAAATTTGATAGTTCAATTGAAGGTTGAGCGACAATAAATTATTATCTACAACATTGGTATTCTGAGTAATGATAGTAAGGGGTGTATTGGGTTCAAGGTATCCATAATTAATGTTGTAAAGCGGTGAAACCGGAGCCCATCCAAGAGCGTATCTGAAAGTCGCTTCAGGAACATTATCTCTTTGAGTATTCGAGTAGTTAATATTTGTTCTCAGACTCAGTCTCTTATTTAATTTGAAATTTAGATCTGCCAGAAAGCTTTTATCGTTGTAGCCGCTCTTAATAACCAATCCTTTCTGATCGTAAAAGTTTCCACTTACAAAATAGTTGATTGTACTGCTGCCACCGCTAACTGAAAGATTATATTTTTGCATTCCTATACCCTTATCCCTGGAAACTAAATCTAACCAATTGTTGAAAATTCCTTTGGGATGATCGACATGATATAATTCAAGCCACATATCCTCAGGTGTGGAAGTATTCTGATATGCATCATAGGTTTCATTTACCCTTTGGCCACTTCTTGAATTCAATGCCTCAACCAGAAGGTAGTCTTTCGCATCCATCATTTTCGGGACTTTGCAGTAATCCTGCCATGAGTAGGATACGTTAAAATTTACAACTGCCGGTCCCTCAATTCCCGATTTTGTGGTGATCAGGATTACACCATTAGCTGCTCTTGAACCATAGATAGCAGCAGCTCCGGCATCTTTTAGTGCCTCCATCGTCTTTATATTTTCCGGCGGAATATGACTGATGCTTTCAACAATTACGCCATCGACTACATAAAGGGGACTTGTATTATTGATTGTTCCTGTACCCCTGATATAGATCTCATATCCGGATCCCGGAGCACCTGAGTTTGCCGTCACCAATACTCCGGATGCTCTTCCCTGCAAGGCTTGTGCTACATTGGGCACCACCATCTTGGTCATTTCCTTAGCATCAACGCTGGAGACAGCTCCCGACAAGTCACTCTTTTTCATTGTGCCATATCCAACCGCAACCACCTCATCAAGCTGAATACGGTCGGGTAGTAAACTGATATCGATTGTTGTTTGGTTCTTTACAGCGATCTCCTGATCCAAATAGCCAATGTATGATACTTTCAGAACGGAACCATTACTAATTCCTGAAAGGCTGTATTGCCCTTCAACATTTGTAGCTATTCCTGTAAAAGTTCCTACAATGATTATTGTTGCACCAATAAGTGGTTCCCCTGTCTCTCCATCGATGACCTTACCCGAAATTTTCAACTGTGCAAATACCTGAAAATTAAAGAATAAGATTATAATTGCAGGCATTAGGAACCGAACAACAGATATTTTTTTTATTTTTTGTAGCATGTCACTTTGTTATTTTTAGTCTAACCCAGACAAAACAAAAATTTCTACAAAAATCAGCCAGAAAATTTGCTGGCTGATTTTTGAATAGAATATTGATAAGTTATTGAGCTATCTCCAGCTTAGCTGACGTAATACCCTTATCGGTTTTGATTTTCAGCACATACAAACCAGCCTTGAGGTTCGAAACATCCAAACTTCTGTTATTGAACATTACACCGTCCCAGACCATTTGACCATTTATGCTAAAGATCTTCATTTCTGCCCTATCCTGAGCCATTGAAATAATGACAGATTTTTTTGCCGGGTTCGGGAAAATCTTGATGTCATTGATCATAGAATTTTTCAGAATTGCAGTAGGGAGGCCGCGGTTAATAGATCCGGGTCCTTTGTAAACAGGAATGTCACGTGCATCACCATTTGCTGTTATTGCATGTGTTTTATCCAGTCCGTCATCATAAATATACAGATGGACAATATCCGGTTGTCCTGCTTCATTACCAGCTGAACGTGTTACTACGGCCAGTTTTTCATTGTAATTGATGTGGTAATAAACAGTAACTGAACCTTCACCGCTAAACAGAACTTTTGGTTTGTGAGATGGATCATCTGCCAGAGCTTCAATATAAAACATATTGTCATCAGCACTTCCGGCTTCGGCTCTTCCCGGGAAATAAAGTCTCCGGTTGGCGTGAGCAGGCCAAGGATTGCCATCATTGTTAACGCACAAACCATCGGTTGGTCCATAATAATCTGCTACCAAAAACAAGGTGTCTTTTCTTGGATCATAAATTACCAGTTCTCTGCCTGCTACAACCTGTTTCCCGGTTGCATCCACATTGTTAATATCCGGTGATACTCCAACTTCATAATTCAAAGATGATACATAAAGACTATCCCATGTATCGGCACACTGGAACCATGAATTCCCCGGATTACCATTAGCATCTGGTCCATTTCCTTTTGCTAACATCTGGATACCTGTTCCCGGTATAGAAACACCCTTGTCATCAAATAATTCAGGAATAAGATTCGTACCTCCAAGGTCACATCCCTTCTCATTGGTAATCCTCATGAGAACTTTACCATCACAAATCTGAAAATAATTTGCGGTTGAATGCCCCGTTCTTGTAGCATCACCTGGATCAGTACTTTTAAAATAATCACCAAGGCAGTAAGTTCCTAAAGCAGTCCCATCGGATACCCAACATTCATTATTAATCCATTTATACTTACCATCTAAACCTACCCACCATGCCGGTGTATAGGCCCGAAAGACGCACTGCTCATTATTCACCATAAGCTGATGCTCATAGCGTGTGTCAATTGTTTTTGAAGGATCATCGTCCCTTTTGAAGAAGCCAATATCAAGTACCATATGAGTCCCTTCAGGAGTTCCATCGGAGAACCACAGTTCTTTACCATGCGTACCATCATCAGCCACAAAGAAAGCCTTCAGGCCATTGGGTGAAGTTTGCATGTAGCGATTTCTTGACTCTCCTGAATTTTGAATTGTAATACCACGCTTGAGGACAGTAATCGTTTTCCCATCAGAATAGAATAAAGCAGAACGTCCTTCAGCAGCTGCAATAGCATCTTTAGCTGCGTAAATAATTCCATTCTTAAAAGCGGCCATAACACTTGGATCTGAACCTTCAGCAGGAGTCGGATTTAGGTCCATTACCATTTTAGTGCCTGCAGTGGTTCCGTCAGTAACCCATAATTCATTTCCGGCGTCTTCTGTTTTAGCAGCGAAATAAATTCTGCCGTCTAAGGCCTTTACGAAATTGTTGGGATTTGAAGAAGCTGCTCCAGGATTGATATCCAATAGTAGCTCTTCTGTGCCTGTAGATCCCCGATACATATAAACCTCTTGACCAAAGGCTGCATCTCCGCCAATGAACATGAGATCCTGGCCCATGACCATCAGGCGTTTTCCTTCACCACCAGCACCGGTTCTGGAATTGCCAATTACCAGTTTAGAACCTACCTCTTTTAGTGTTCCTCCGCCATTTTGAATCTGAGGGATTTGTCCAAATAGGTATGTTGTCATACCAAAAGCAAAAAGTAATAGTACAAATTTTCTCATAGTAGTAAATTTTTAGTTTAATATGTTAAAACAACAGCAAAACTAATAGATTTAGACCTTTTGAATTAAGACAAATCCAAAAATTATAGGTCAAATCAATCAATTTAGAAAATTTTCTTGAGATTTAAATAGAGTTTAAACTTAAAATCGATGAACGATTTGGCTTAAAGCTTATCGCAGATATCGGCTGCTGAAGAAATTCGTCTTTGCCCTGATGTGGTGCATAGTTGTCCATAAGTTGATTTGATGCATCAAGTTTATTTTATGGATTGACATGAATAAAGCTCGCCGATTGTGTTAAAAAAATCAGTAATCACTCTATGTTATTTTATCAAGAATATCCTTTGACAGGATATAAAACACCCGGATTATTTTTACGGTTAAAATCTTTCTTCTTAGTATGTAAATGAAGATGACATGCCGATAGAAAAATGGCGTTGGGACTGATAAACCAATTTCATTGATTTTTTTTAGACTTAATACAACAGTCTTGATTATCCGGAATTTTTCAGTGAGTCGTGAAAATTGGTTGAGCAGTAATGATACATTTTTCTCCTACTGTCAGAGCATGCACAATTATAAAGACGAAACATTAATTCTCAATTTTCTTTACATTAGTATAAGGCTATCTATAGCGTAGTCATTGGTAGTCAGTTGTTTCATGTCATTTAATTGTCATTCATTGTTTTGGCACAGCCTGAGTTTACAATCAGTGACAACCATTGACCACGAATGACGGCGACAACACTGAAATTCAAACCAGTAATTCTGACAACCACAAGCAACCTTTTGTTTAGTCAAACCATCTTCTTTTCAGAATACTGCCATCAACTAATATTAACCCAAAATCCAATGAAAAAAATCCTGAATCTATTAATTGCTCTGATCTTGCTGGTTCCTGCTTTTGGCCAGAAAAGCAAGAAAGATGTCGTTTACCTGAAAACCGGTGCGGTAATCCGGGGGCAACTCCTAACCTACGACCTTGCAACCGTGAAAATCAATTCAGCCGGAAACTTGTGGGTATTTCAGCCTTCCGAGGTTGACAGCGTTTCAAGAGCATTAAAAACCAAACCTGATGTCGGTCCGCTCAAAAACTATTTCTTCGACTCTTCGATGGGTGTGTTGGTTGGAAATTCGGGAAATGCTCAAAAAGCACCATTCTCGTTTATGACTTCGGTAAACTTCCGGGTACTCGATAAACTTTACGTTGGAGCTGGCCTTGGCGCAGAGTTTCTGGAAGAAACCTATATGCCGGCTTTTGCACAGATTCAGTATAAATTCAGAAATACCCGATTCACACCGTTTGCCAATTTGCAGTTCGGATACATGGTTCCACTCGAAGATAGTAACAATCAGAATTATACGAATTACTATCCTCCTTATTCTGATTATTATCCTGGCGGTCAGACTCAAGCCAGTGGAAAACTCAAAACCGAAGGCGGAATCGTTATTAATCCTTCGATTGGTTTTCAGCGGTTTACATCTGAGAACTTTGGATGGTTCTTCTCTTTTGGTTACCGATATCATCAACTGAACTATTCAGGCGACAATGACTACAAGCTTGAAGAAAACTATTCGCGTCTTTCACTTAAAATCGGAGTTATCTTTAATTAAATCAAGACATGATACAGACAAAAAAAATATACTTCATTTTGGTGTTTCTGATGACACTTGCCAGTTCTTGTACCGACAAGGTTTACGAAACTTTTATGGCCAATTCGCCGGTTTACCTGAGTTACACTGATTTGCGTTCTGCTGTTAAAATGACTGCTGCACGCGAAATGAATAATCCCGGAAAAATTTATTTCAAGGATCAGTACATTTTCATCAACGAAAAAATGGAAGGTGTGCATGTATTTGATGTGAGCGACCCGAAAAACCCTCAGAACAAAGGTTTTATTGAAATTCCCGGAAATGTCGATATCGCAATCAAGGACAATATTCTATATGCAGACAGCTATATTGACCTGGTTTCGATCGATGTATCCAGTTTTTCAGCAATAAAAGAAGTTGGCCGTGTTCAGAAGATTTTTCCTTATACCTTGCCGGTTTACGACACCAAATATCCGTTGGCTAAACTCGATGAGAACAAAGGTATCGTTACTGGATGGGAAGTAAAAAGTGTCCGGCAGGAAATCGAACAACGGTATTATCCGATTTATTACCGTTATGAAAACATGACCATGGATAAGGCTTATGCATCGGGCGGCGGAGTGACAGGGAATACTGGAACATCAGGAACGACCTACGGAGTTGGCGGAAGTATGGCTCGCTTCGCATTATATAAAAATATGCTTTATACAGTCGATCCGTATAATTTGTACACTTTAAAGCTGAATTCGGCTTCTGATGCCACTTTGCTAAATACTACGATGTTGGGTTGGAATGTTGAAACCATTTATATAACCGACAATCACATGTTTTTAGGAACGCAAAATGGTATGATCGTGCAATCACTGGAAGTTCCGGAAAGGCCATCCCAAATCGCAACTTTCTCACATATTACGGCCTGCGATCCGGTTGTAATCAAAGGCGATCTGGCTTTTGTGACACTGAAAGGCGGAACAACCTGTCGTGGAACCGTGAATCAGTTGGATGTCATCCGGATGAGCAATGGTTATTCTAAATTTGAACTGCTTAAATCTTATCCAATGTTTGGTCCGCAAGGGTTGGGAATTGATGATGACCTTCTTTTTGTCTGCGATGGCGATGCTGGATTGAAAATATACAATTCTGCAGATCCATTGGCTATCACCAACAATATGATCGCAAGTTTCCCGTTCATTAATGCATACGATGTAATCCCTGTGAACAACTTCCTGTTTATGATAGGC
>CAIPKZ010000119.1 GCA_903865775.1 uncultured Prolixibacteraceae bacterium
CTCCCGTATTCCCCACAAGAATCTCATTTGATTCGCTACAAATAGAACGCAGCGCTGCTGCTAAAAGTCGCGAGATTGTTTATGCTACAAAGGATCGCCTCATATTCTTGTAGGGATGGGATGTGTTTTCCCTAATTGCAAAGGACATATTTTGTTTTTATAGAAAATCTAACATTTTGTCCTGAAACCTTAGTGACATAGTACAAACACTAGACCCCAACCTTATTTGCATTTAAAAGGTAAATAAGGTTGGGTTCAGGGGATTCCTGACCAGTTACTAAGGTTTAATAAGTTGAATAGATGGTTTTATGAGCTCATCTTGACCTGTTCTCCCGTATTCCCCACAAGAATCTCATTTGATTCGCTACAAATAGAACGCAGCGCTGCTGCTAAGAAAAAGTCGCGAGATTGTTTATGCTACAAAGGATCGCCTCATATTCTTGTAGGGATGTGTTTTCCCTAATTGCAAACTTTGAGTCTTTGTGTCTTACTGGCTATTTTTTCTTGCCACAAAGTCACTAAGACTCAAGGTAGCACAAAGAAATTCGCTAACTTAACAGCAATGCCCATCGGGGCGAAATATTTTGGATTTCAACCTCTGAAGATTTGATCTGAATTCTCCGAAATGATGACAAATTCATAATCGACCAGCCGTAATTTGAACTTAAATTCTGAACCGCATAAACCCGCGAAATACTTCACCCCGGGTTTCATCAATATTTTTTACATTTGCTGCATCAAAATTCAATGATCATGATTCAGGAAATACAAATCTACAACACGCTTACCCGGAAGAAGGAAGTTTTTGAACCGCTGGCTGCCGGCAAGGTGGGATTGTATGTTTGCGGACCAACAGTTTACGGACCGCCACATTTGGGTCATGCCCGTTCTGCCATTACTTTCGACTTACTTTTTCGTTACCTGAAACAAATTGGCTACCAGGTCCGGTATGTCCGCAACATCACCGACGTGGGTCATCTGGTTGCCGACGCCGATGAAGGTGAGGATAAAATCGCCAAACAAGCCAAGCTGGATGAATTGGAACCGATGGAAGTGGTGCAGAAATACACCAACATGTACCATCAGGCAATGGCTTTGCTCAACCTGGATTCACCCAGCATCGAACCACGTGCTTCGGGTCATATCATCGAACAGATTGAGGAAGTGAAGAAAATACTGGCCTCAGGATATGCCTACGAAAGCAATGGATCGGTGTATTTTGACGTGGAGAAATTTGCCTCTGAAAATGAATACGGAAAACTTTCAGGCCGAAAGATTGAGGACCTGATCAGCAATACCCGGACACTCGATGGTCAGAGTGAAAAACGCTCCGGACTTGATTTCGCCATCTGGAAAAAGGCACAACCTGAACACCTCATGCACTGGCCTTCGCCATGGAGCGAAGGTTTTCCCGGATGGCATATTGAATGTACAGCCATGAGTTGCAAATACCTTGGC
The DNA here is from genome assembly GCA_903865775.1 of uncultured Prolixibacteraceae bacterium. Lineage (GTDB taxonomy): Bacteria > Bacteroidota > Bacteroidia > Bacteroidales > Prolixibacteraceae > Aquipluma. The sequence goes on from CAIPKZ010000119.1 coordinate 1,459, forward strand.
GAAACCTTTGATATTCATGGTGGAGGAATGGATTTGACTTTCCCGCACCACGAAGCCGAAATGGCGCAGTCGCTCGCGGCACACGGAAAACCTGCCGTCCGATACTGGATGCACAACAACATGATTACCCTGAACGGTCAGAAAATGGGTAAATCGCTCGGAAATGCCATTTCGCTCGAAGAATTTTTCAGCGGAAACCATCCGCTGCTCGAAAAAGCCTATTCACCCATGACCATCCGTTTTTTCATGCTTCAGGCCCACTATCGCAGTACGCTCGATTTCTCGAACGAAGCACTTCAGGCATCCGAAAAAGGATTGGAACGCCTGATGAAAGCGGTTTCTAAAATTAATTCATTGCCTGTTTCCGAATCTTCAACCATTCCTGTTTCTGAAATTGCTGCCAACTGTTTTGCGGCCATGAGCGACGACTTAAACAGCCCGATTGCGATTGCCGGTTTATTCGAAGGAGTGAAACTGATCAATTCGGTAGCCGATGGAAAATCAACCATCTCAGCAGATGACCGCGATGCCTTGAACAGACTGTTTCACGCATTCGTTTTTGATATTTTTGGATTCAAAGCTGAAAATCAGTTAGAATCCGGAACCAGCGAAGTTTTATCCGAAGTGGTAGATTTGCTGATGAAACTGCGGGCTGAAGCCAAAGCGAACAAAGATTGGGCAACTTCCGACAAAATTCGTAACGAACTGGCTGCTATCGGATTCGACATCAAGGATGGCAAAGAAGGTGTCAGCTGGGAGCTGAAAAAGTAAATCCGCTTTCAGAAAACCTTATTTCTTCTGATAAACCCGAACGTAATCAATCACCATGGATTGAGGGAAAATGCTGTCGTCGATACCCTGGGCACCGCCAAATGTGCCACCAACAGCCACATTGAGCAAAAGGTGAAAACGCTTGTCGAATGGCCAGACCTCGATGCCTGTTCCTTCATTTTTGAATGTATGGTAAAGCTTTGAGTCAGCATAAATCCGTAATTCATTCGAATCCCATTCGAGAGAGTAGGTATGAAATCCGGTATAACAATCGAAAATTGCTATGATATTCTGTTTGTATGAACTCTTAATGAAGTTGTAAGCTTGGGTTTGAACAGTGGCTGCAATAAAATACGGAATGTATCCTAAATTCTCCATGATGTCGATTTCTCCGCTAACGGGCCATCCGCCATATTCCCAGTCGGTAGGCAACATCCAGATGGCCGGCCACATTCCTTTTCCTTCGGGCAGTTTGGCCCTAATCTCAAATTTTCCATACAGCCAGTCACCTTTTGCCTTTGTAACGAGGCGTGCCGAGGTGTATTTTTTGCCTTCAAAATCTTCTTTAATGGCATTAATGTTCAAATACCCATCTTTTACTTCCGCATTTTTCAAACGGGAACCGGTATAATACTGTGCTTCATTGTTTCCCCAGCCACCACCACCGATATCAAAACTCCATTTGCTAAGGTCAGGTAAACCATTGGTGCTGAATTCATCGCTCCACACCAATTGATAATCATCCACAGGTGTTTTAGGAACAGGTGTTTTATCCTTCGAACAATTCCAGAAAAACAAAGCACTCAAAATGCTAACAAAATAACACCATTGTTTCATTCGTGTAGTTTGCAATTTGTATTCATGAAAATCAATTTAAGCCAAACGCAGATTCTCTATTCTGTAAATATTTTTTGAAGGCAAATGCTGTTTTGTCCGGAAGAAGGTTAATTCCTTGAGAATCATTTTCGCCGGACGGTTTTCTATTTGCCCATTCCATCCCAGGGCGACACTCCTTCGTCGTTTGCCCTGGGCTACCAATATTTCGCCCATACTGGGCTGAACCCCAAGCCCCTTCTCTTTTCCAAGTTATTCGCTTATGCGATGTATTCCATCACAATGAGGAACAAATAACTTTTTCTTTTAACTATTTCTGCTGTACTTTGGTCCAGGTATCTTTCAACTGAACGGTACGGTTGAATACGAGTTTTTCCGGAGTCGAATCTGAGTCGATATTGAAATAGCCCAGTCGTTCGAACTGAAAATGGTCCAGTACTTTTGCATCCTTAACGAATGGTTCAATGTAGCATTTGGATAAAACCTGAAGCGAATCATGATTCATGAATTCCTTAAAGTCAATGTCTTTGTGTCCGTCAGGCTCTTCATCAGAGAATAGGCGGTCGTACAGCCGGACTTCGGCTTCCACATTTTCGGTGGCAGAAACCCAGTGAATAGTTGATTTTACCTTGCGTCCGTCGGGCGAATTTCCCCCGCGTGAAGCCGGGTCGTAGGTGCAATGTATTTCGGTGATTTCGCCGCTGGCATCTTTCACCACATCGGTACACGTAATAAAATACGCATAGCGAAGACGAACTTCGGTTCCGGGCGAC
>CAIPKZ010000120.1 GCA_903865775.1 uncultured Prolixibacteraceae bacterium
CTGTTTTCATTTTTTCCTTGCATTATGCTGGAAAATATTTGATCATCAAAAATTTTTAGTTTAATCTATGTTGGAAAATATTTTCCACTGACATCGTATTAGTGGAAAATATTCTGTAATTTTGTTTTTCAAACTACTTTTAATGGAAAACATTTTACCTATACATCTTCAGGAGGTCATCTTCTCTTCCAGCGATCCAAAGTTAAGCAATCAAATTTCCAGGTTGGAGAAAGCTGGGAAATTAAGGAAGATATCATCACGTATCTATACCCCCAATTTTTCGGATACGCCGGAAACAATCGTCCGAAGGAACCTCTTTGCCATTTTGGGAAAGTTGTACCCTGGGTCCTTGCTAAGTCATCGGTCGGCACTGGAGTTCCAACCCACATCAGGAGGGCATATTTTCCTCACATACACTTACACTAAAAGAATAAGTCTGCCTGGTATTACAATTCGATTTATGGAAGGCCCTGCCAAGATAGAAGGCGATAATCCTTTTTCTGGTGACCTCTACTGTTCACAATTAGAAAGGGCATTGCTGGAAAACCTACAGGTGAGCCGTCAATCTGGTCCCGAATCAAAAACATTGACTCCGCCCGAAATTGAAGACCGGTTGGAGAAAGTTATTCGGGTAAAAGGAGAAGCAGGGTTGAATGAATTGAGGGATAGGGCAAGAGAAGTTTCAGCAATACTGCGTATGGAAAAAGAGTTTGAAAAATTAAACAAACTCATTAGCGCCCTGCTAACCTCACATCCGTCAAAAATATTATCCTCGCCACTGGCGGTGGCAAGGGCATTTGGCAGTCCTTACGACCCGGCCAGATTACCATTATTTGAAAAACTATTTGTTGAATTGAAGCAGCAGGAATTTGTAGACCTACCGGAACAAAACATCAGCAACCAATCTTTCAGGAATTTTGCCTTTTTTGAAGCTTACTTTTCCAATTATATTGAGGGGACTGAGTTTGAACTGGAGGATGCCAGACGCATCATTGAAACAAATACTCCAATGCCTTCACGCGATGAAGATTCACATGATGTGCTGGGAACCTACAAGCTTGTAAGCAACAGGATGGAAATGGGTATTGTGCCGACTAGCCCTGATCAGATGTTGGAAATACTTCTTTACCGTCATCAGGTTCTAATGGGTGCAAGATTATCCAAAAACCCCGGACAGTTTAAAGATAAAAATAACCGGGCGGGTGAAACCTTTTTTGTTGATCATACATTGGTAAAAGGCACCCTCATTAAAGGATTTGATTTTTACCAGGCACTAGCGCATCCTTTTGCCAAAGCAGCATACATCATGTTCATGATTAGTGAAGTGCATCCGTTTTTGGATGGCAACGGGCGAATAGCCAGGGTAATGATGAATGCAGAATTGGTAGCTAAAGGGCAATCCAAAATCATCATACCCACAGTTTACCGTAACGACTATATAGGAGTATTAAGAAGATTAAACCGACAACAAGACCCATCTGCTTATATAAGAATGTTACAACGTGCTCAGAATTTCAGCACAACCGTAAAAGGTGACGATATGGATCTGATGGAAAAACATTTGGAAGCTTGTAATGCTTTTAAAGAACATGATCAGGCAAAGTTGAAATATTAGCTACATGAAATTATTGGTGGGTTAAAAGGTAAACCCTGTCTAATTATTCAGGGAATATTCTGATAACCGAAGCTTTACCATGACCCTGTTATATCCCATTGTCCCAAACTTCAAGAAAGGTGGTGGCAGCTTTAAGCTGCTGTCAAAATAAGTAAATATTACTCGTATAATTTAACCCATGACTGTTAATCAGATGTGGGATTTTTTATGCAAAATAAATAAATAAATATCCGATGTGGTATGAAAAGTGGTATGAATTTAACAAAAAAACCGCTGAATATGTTGATATTCAGCGGTTTTAATTTTCCTGAAAGTGCCCAGAACAAGACTCGAACTTGCACACCCTTGCGAGCACCAGCCCCTCAAGCTGGCGTGTCTACCAATTTCACCATCTGGGCATTGATTTTGTGTGTGCAAAACTATAAAAATTCTTAATACTGGCTCATGGTTCAGAAGAAATTAATTAAAAGATATTCTAACTTTGATAAGTTTAATAAATGTCAATCCGTTCAATCAAAAAAATGATAAGAATTACTTTCAGAAAACAAATATTTATCCTGGTATTGATCTGCTTCAACCTTTCATTTTGTTTTGGTCAAATAAAATCGCCGGAAGTAACTCATTATCTTTTCCCGGAATTCACCAAAGGCGTTGTTTTGATGAAAACTGGAATTCGGAATGAAGCTGACTTAAACTACAACTCGCTGACGGAAGAAATGATTTTTGATACCAGAGGAACGAAACTGGCTCTTGGTCAACTGGAATTGATTGATACTGTTTATATTCTTGACCGAAAATTTATTCCGAAGGAGAATATCTTTTTCGAACTCATTTATAAATCGAAGTATTTGCTGTATGCTGTCAATAAATGCAAATTAATAGACCCAGGTAAACCTGCTGGCTATGGAGGTACTTCCCAAACTTCTGCTATTACTACCTTTTCCAGATATTTTGCCGGAGGACGGGCTTATGAAATGAAATTGCCGGAAGGATTACAAACGCAATCGTCAGTTAATTACTGGATAGATGTAGATGGGAAGTTGAATAAGTTTTTGTCTATACGTCAGTTGTCTAAACTGTTAATTGGAAAAGAAAATGTATTGAAAGCTTATACAAAGAAACACGAGGTGGAATACGATGATCAGAAATCTATTGTTGACTTACTTAAATATGTGGAAAAGAATTAGTTCTGGTTTGGCTGTTTCGATGGGAAGTTAACTCGTAATTCGTATTGTATTTCAACGTTTTACTTACTGAATGTACATGTCAGCAAGATCTTCAAAGGCCTGACGGTTTGGCCACTGCTGATCACATGCATCACCTGCAATTTTTTCGATTCTTCCTTTAAACTCAGTAACTATCCCTTTTTCCGAAAAAAATCGCAATGCTTCCTCGAAAGATTTGTACATACTGGTGAAGAAGGATTCCTGTCGAATTATGTGTTCACCGGAAAATGTCTGGGCAATCTCGATATTGAAAAGCATCACATCGGCGAGTAACGAAGCGTCAGCATCAAGCAAAATAAGCTTTTTAATCCATTTCTGTGCAACCGACCTTCTCATTTTAGCTTTACGACTTGTAACCGGATAGTACTCTTTGCTGATTTGAAACCTGCATTGTTCCATCAACTCGTTTTCCCTTGGATTAAACGCAAAATCGTAATATTCCTTGACTTCTTTAAAACGGTTGTAAACATCAACGATTTGATCTTCCAACTGTTCTTTGGTTAAATCTTTTAGGTATTTCCGGAGTTCGCGTTTGCTCATTGCTTAGTCTGAGATGAATCAGGCGATATTGTGGAAAACCGATTGTATATCGTCGTCATCCTCCAGTTTATCGATCAGTTTTTCAATGTCAACAAGTTGTTCTTCAGTAAATTCAACCGGAGAATTCGGAATTCGTTGCAAGTCTGCTTTTGTGACTTCAATTTTCAGATTTTCGAGTGCAACCGACATTAATCCGAAATTGGTGTAGTCGGCATAACAATAGATGATTCCTTCATTTTCCTCAATTTCTTCCAATCCTGCGTCAATGAGTTCCAATTCCAGATCTTCAATATTCATCCCGTCTTTCTTAATGAATTCGAATACCGCTTTACGCGAAAACATGAACTCGAGCGAACCGGTGGGTACAATAATACCATTTGCTTTGTTGAAATGCATTTTAACATTGGCTACGGTGCGGGTAGGATTGTCTGTGGCACATTCCGTAAAAATCAAAACTCCATGAGGACCTTTGCCTTCATAATTGATTTCAATGAAATTCACAGCATCTTTACCTGCAGCTCTTTTGATGGCAGCATCAATGTTGTCTTTTGGCATATTCTGAGCCTTCGCGTTTTGAATTGCGGTGCGAAGCTTGGAATTCATATCGGGATCCGGAACTCCTTCGCGGGCAGCAACAGTTATCGCTTTGCCTAATTTTGGAAATATACGAGACATTTTATCCCAACGTTTTTCTTTCGATGCTTTTCGGTATTCGTACGCCCTTCCCATAGAACCTGTTTTTAATTTCTGGTGATATCAGCTTGATTTTTAACGGCACAAAAATACAAATATCAATCCTTTTTCCCGAAGGAATATTTAAAATAAATGCAATATATGACGGATGTTTTTTCCTGCTTGCGTTTATTCAGATAATAAGTTCATTAACAGCATTTCAAAAGATTTAGTTGACAAAGTTTTAGTACTTTTGCGAATCTTGTTAGAAGTCGAAATCAATTACTGAAGGATTTCAACTTCGATTTCATCAATTATTATATTGATCGAAACAGTTGAAATCGGCAATTGTTATATTAGGAAGTGAGATTCGGGGCAGGCAATAAATAAATACAGACAGGCACTTATGAGATTTGATGAATTTGGATTAGACGATAAAATACTGGAAGCCATTTCGTACATGGGATACGAAAAAGCTTCTGAAATACAAGAGCTTACAATTCCTGCAATATTGGACGGACATGATATCATGGCTTGCGCACAAACGGGTACCGGAAAAACCGCAGCATTCATGTTGCCTATACTTGACCATTTGGCTGCAGAAGACAATCACGATTTAAGTACGCTGGTAATAGTTCCTACCCGTGAACTTGCCATACAAATCAATCAGCAAATACAAGGATTTGCCTATTTCCTGAATATCAATTCGGTAACTGTTTATGGTGGTCGCGATGGTTCTGACTGGGATGCCGAGAGCAAGGCACTGACAAAAGGCACCAACATCATCGTAGCTACTCCAGGAAAATTGATTTCACATTTGAATTTGGGGTATGTTCAATTTGATAAGATTAAACATTTGGTTCTGGATGAAGCAGACCGGATGCTGGATATTGGTTTTTATGATGACCTGATGCGTATTTTGAGTTATGTTCCGGATGAACGGCAAACCTTGATGTTTTCGGCTACCATGCCGCAAAAAATAAGGGAGCTGGCATCTAAAATGCTGAAGAATCCGGTAGAATTCAGTACCGCAATTTCAAAACCTGCCGAAGGTGTTTTACAGGCTGCATACGTTGTACACGAGAATCAGAAAATTCCTGTAATCAACAGTCTGATAACCAATAAACCTGATCTGGATAGCATTTTGGTATTTAGTTCGACCAAGCGAAAGGTTACCGATATTGTAAAAAGCCTGAGAAAAGCTGGAAATTCGGTGGAAGGAATTTCATCTGATCTGGAACAAAAGGAGCGTGAAGATGTGTTGATGCGTTTTAGATCCAGGAGAACCCGCATTTTGGTGGCAACCGATGTGTTAAGCCGTGGAATTGATATCAAGGATATTAACCTGATCATCAATTTCGATGTTCCCGGTTCTGCTGAAGATTACGTCCACCGTGTCGGTAGAACTGCCCGTGCCGATAAAACAGGTATTGCCATCAGCTTTATTAACGAGCAGGATATGGAGAAATTCGACCGTATTGAAAAGCTCATCGAAATGGAAGTCTTAAAAATTCCGGTACCTCCGGAAATAGGAGAAGGACCGGTTTATAAAGTCCGTCCACAACGAAAAGGCGGTCGCCCTCAGGGGAAAAGAAATTATTCTTCAGGTGGAAAACCAAACCGTGGAAGTTCTGATTCCCGATAGAAAGCCTTAGGCTGTCAACATTTTGTCTGTTTAGATTGTCTATGTTCTACACTTTTGGTTTTTAATTGAGACAATACCATGCTTTCCTTCATTAAAAATATTGATAACAAAAATCATAAACCAACATTTGGGGCATTAAAAATTCTCAAATATATTGGTCCTGGTTTGTTGGTAACGGTTGGTTTCATTGATCCGGGGAATTGGGCCTCGAACATAGCCGCCGGTGCCGATTTTGGCTTTACCTTGCTTTGGATGGTCACATTATCGACCATCATGCTTATTATTCTCCAGCATAATGTGGCACATTTGGGTATTGCCACAGGTTTATGCTTATCCGAAGCAGCCACAATGCACACTCCACCCTGGGTTTCCCGCACCATTCTTGGATCAGCCATGGTGGCTTCGGTTTCCACATCGCTGGCCGAAATTCTTGGAGGTGCAATCGCTTTACAAATGCTTTTCGGAATCCCGATTCCTGTTGCAGCTGTTATTGTAGTTATTTTTGTGGGTATCATGTTGTTTACCAATTCATATGCCCTCATCGAAAAAATAATCATCGCTTTTGTTTCAATTATTGGCCTTTCTTTTCTCTATGAGCTTAGCCTGGTTCACATTGATTGGATGCAGGCAGGAATTTCCTGGGTTGTGCCATCAATTCCTGAAGGTTCAATCCTGATCGTTATGAGTGTTTTGGGTGCTGTGGTCATGCCACACAACCTTTTTTTGCACTCCGAGATTATTCAGAGCCGGCAGTGGAACCTGGAAAATGATGAAGTCATAAAAAAGCAGCTTGATTATGAATTCGTTGATACCCTGGTTTCGATGTTGATCGGTTGGGCGATCAATAGTGCAATGATCATTCTGGCTGCGGCAACATTTCATTCAACTGGTGCAAAAGTTGATGAACTGCAGCAGGCACAGTCGATGTTGGGACCGCTTCTTGGAAATCATGCCGGAGTTGTTTTCGCCATTGCCTTACTCTTCGCCGGAATTGCCAGTTCCATTACATCAGGGATGGCTGGTGGAAGTATTTTTTCGGGTTTATTCAGTGAACCTTATGACATAAAAGATAACCACAGCCGGCTGGGAATCGCTTTGTCGCTGATTACTGCTTTGGCACTAATTTTTGTTATCAATAACCCGTTTAAAGCGCTAATCATTTCGCAGATGATTTTGAGCATTCAACTTCCTTTTACAATCTTTTTGCAGATTTACCTGACTTCCTCTCAAAAAGTGATGGGAAAGTATGTCAATGCCAAATCTACCACCGTAATCATGCTTCTGGTTGGAGCCATCGTAACCTTCCTGAATATCTTACTTTTCATTAGTTTCTTCTGAAGCCAGTAAAATCTGACATCCTGATTTGTTTTTACAGATAATTTTTGAGTGGTTTTTATCTGTTTTTACATGAATACGGCTGATTTTATAGTCTTTTCAGGTAAGGATATTTTGTTAATAACTTCGAAAAATCATCGTTTGATATTCTCTGAATCCCTCTGATATTCATAAAAAATTGATATAAACAATTGTTCATATCAATGAATAATACTGAGTTGGTTTAAACCTTGAAAAATACTTGGCAGATATGCTTCTGATGGAGTATCTTTATTTCATCAGACGAGCGATAAAAAACTGCTCTGAAGAAATGGAGAAGGAGAAAAGTTTTTAACCGAACTGGAATCCTGATCATCCGGGTCCTCGGAGCCGCATTTTAGAAGAGCTGAAGTTGGGACAGAAAGCTTGCTTTCAAGGTTCATCAACCTAAAAAATTAGCTGTCAAAGGTTCTTTAAAAAGTTGATTCAGGAAGGTGAAAGATTGTCAGGAACCTCGGTTCCCGATAATTGGCCGAAGCGGAAGATAATCCTCGGATAATCGGAAACTTTTCATCGAAGACAGATCGAAAGAAATGTTTGAAATGGCTAACCTGGGGCTTCGTCCGTGAAGATGGATTCGAAAGAAGAAATCGGGCGGACATCTGGAAGATGTTGCTGTAACAGGCAATTTCAGAAGGAATAAGGGTGGGAGAGCAGGCTGAAAATGCCGAATCGAACTCCCGGTTGTAATAACCGTAGTCTGGCACTAAAGAAAACCTTCGGGTGATCTGAAAGTGAATGGGAGCTTTCTTAACGGAAAGTTCCCATTCGTGTTTTATAAAGGTTTTAACACGAATTCATAATCAGCTAATTATTAAATGCTTTTTCGATGTGCCGGTAAGGTAAAAGTAAATATACTTCCTTTACCAGGTGAACTCTCAACGCCAATAGTGCCATTGTGCAACTTAATGAAGTCTTTACACAAAATCAGACCAAAACCTGTACCCTGTTCATTATCAGTTCCGAGGGTGAGGGTATGTTTGTCGATATTGAAAATGGCTGATTGGTTTACAGGAGCAACACCAACACCATTATCTATAACTGAAACCTGTATTTCATGATCAGTTTCTACCGCTTTTATCCTGACTTTTTCTCCTCTTGGCGAGAACTTTATAGCGTTTAAAATAAGATTTCTCAGAACAAAATCGATCATATTCTTATCTGCAAAAATTTTGATCGATTTCCTGATGCCGTTAACAAGGCTAATTCCTTTAATTGTAGCAGTGCTTTCGATCATATTTAAGGTTTCGGCCAGTTGGGAATTCAGATTCAGCAATTCAGGATTATATTGTAGCTGCCCGTTTTGGTTCTGAGACCAAATGAGCAAATTCTCAAGTAACTTAAAAGCATGCTTTGAAGCACTTTCGATTGTATACAATCCTTGTAAAAGGGTTTCATCGTCAAGGTCGCTGAAACTGCTGATCATTAAATCATTGAATCCAATAATAGCATTAAATGGATTTTTCAGATCATGGGCAATGATGGAGAGAAATTTATCTTTAGCGATTTTCAATTTTTGTAATTCTTCGGCCTGTTGCTTTAGCGATAAAAATGTTTTTTTCTGTTCAGTAACTTCAATGATATGAACAATGTATCCGGCAACCTCCTTATTCTCATCGATTTTAGGATGGATGTAATATTCAAGGAAGCAGTTTCCTTCCCTTGATGTAGGGTAAAGATTATCACTCTTTACCAGCTCAAAGTCGATTTCAATTTCGAGTTTGACTGGTTTCCCAGCCTTAATGTCGGCAATAGCTGATTGGGAAAAATTCGGATCGGTAAACAAATTGAAAAACTGAACATTTTCAATGCTTTGGATTCCAAATAAATCTATAAATGATTGATTAATATAGCGTATAATGCCATTCGAATCAAGGTATTCAATTGCAATAGGAGAAAGTTCAAAATTTGAAACAAATTCGTTGTGTTCCATGCATGATTTAATAAGCAGGTTTAGAACAATAGCCAATGTTTATCCATTCGGATAATATGAAAGCCAGATCAATAAGTCCGCCACATTTTCTGAAAATTAAAGTGCCAAGATATGAAAATAATGGCAAGTGATAATTCTACTTTATTTGGTTTTTTAAAATGGAACATGGTTTTTGAAATTTTATGAGAGCCATATTCAATAAAAAAGTCCTGAAACCTGCAGGACTTTTTTTGAATATTTTGGGAATGAAAAACATGTATTTCTTTACTGTTTAGCGTCCAGAATAAGAGGTGTATTCCTTTTACTGTCAAGGATAATCAGTTTGGCGTTCGGAGAAGTTGCAATGGCTTTAATCATTTCATATTGCAGCTGCTTGTCGCTCAGTCCGGTACTCAGAATTTTCTGGTAATCGGCGATACCCTGGGCTTCAACCCTTTTGCGTTCGGCTTCCTGTTTCTCCTTCTGAAGTACAAAAGTCATTTTCTGGGCTTCCTGTTCTGCGTTTATCTTCGATTCGATCGTAGTTTTTACCGATTCAGGAAGAGTAATATTTCGAACCAGAAGTTGTTCCAGAACAAGGCCTCTTCCTTTAAAATCACTTTCTATGGTTTTAAATATCCTTGCCTGAAATTCATCGCGTTTGGATGAGAATAAAGCTATGGCATCATAATACACTGCATTATCCCTGATTTTTGTTCTGCAAATCGGACGAACAATGGTATTCCGGTAATCAGTCCCGATTTCACTCAAAATTCTCGGGGCCTCATTAGGTAATACCCGGTAAAGCACAGTCAGATCAATGACTACTTCAAGTCCGTCAGCCGAAAGTACCCGGATGGCATCGTCGCCAGCTTTGTCTCCTTCATCACGCACGGCCGACATGGTGTAATTCTGAGTCCGCACATCAAAAGTTACAACTTCCACCAATGGATTGATTACATTCAGGCCACTTTCAAGAATGCTCTTGTTTACTTTCCCAAATAGTTTCTGAACACCAACATCGCCGGGTTCAATCTGTTTAACCGAGGATAATCCTGCACCAACAAGTAAAACCAATAATCCGACCAACCGGATCATACCGCTGTATGCCTTGGCAGGAGATTCGTTACTTGCAGCCACGAAACCGATTACGATTACAGCAATACCAATGAAAATTAGGAACATGTGTTTTGTTTTAAGGTTAGAAATCAGAACGATTTATGTTTGTAAATATACTATATAAACGTGGTATATCTATTCCATTTTTCTGTCGATAAGCGGAAAAATGGCGGGCAACGGTCGTTTATTGCCGTTGATTGGCTTTGAGTGAAGTAAGTTGGTTACCTAAATTATTTCAACCTTTTTTTATTTCTTTCGGATAACAACTTAATGGAAGCAAAATCTAAACCTCATGAATAATGAACCCATGATTCCATAAAGCGACCTTAATATTAAAGGAGAATGACAGGCCAGTATATGAGGTTTTTAATTTGTCAGCCATTATTTGTAATGAATTGACATCTGGCGTTACGGATAAATGAAATTAACATCACTGGAGGAATCGATTGTGAATAAAATTTTCTTTTTTGCCGTTTGGCTGGCTGCTTTCTGTATTTCAGTATTGGCAACTGCTCAATCGCAGTGGCGCGGCCCAAACCGGAATGGAATTTATCCTGAAACAAATTTGCTCAAACAATGGCCTGCCGATGGTCCTGAGTTGCTTTGGTCGTTTGAAGGACTGGGAATCGGGCAGGGGAGTGTGGCCGTTGCCGATGGAAAAGTTTTCGTTGCAGGTATTCCCGATACGCTCAATTCTGAAGGATATTTATTTGCCTTCGACCTAAAAGGAAAATTACTTTGGAAGAAAAATTATGGAAAAGATTGGACCGGAATTTTCCCGGGAGCACGTTCAACTCCAACGATCGTTGACGAACTTATTTATTTTGAAAGCGGTAACGGTAAAGTCTATTGCCTGAAAACCAATGACGGAGATGAGGTTTGGAGTGTTGATTTTTTTAAGGATTTAAAAGCTGATTCAGTACAATTTGGATTTTCTGAATCGTTGTTAATTGATGGCGATAAGCTGTACTGTACTCCTGGGGGAAAAGAGAATAATATGTTGGCTCTGAACCGTTTCACCGGAAAGATAAACTGGTCTTCGCCTGCATTTAAAGAACAGGCTACCTATTGTTCACCTATTCTGATCAATCACAACGGTCATCGTTTATTCGTAAACCTGACGGCAAGTTCTATCATCGGTTTGGATGCCGATAATGGAGAAATGTACTGGAGAATTCACCAGTTTCAGGATAATAAAATTCATGCAAACACGCCGGTTTATGCGGATGGAAAGCTTTTCATTTCAAGTGCTTCGCGAAAAGATAGTTCAGGACTGGTGATGCTACAACTTTCGCCTGATGGTAAAAAGGCCGAAATTGCCTGGCGAAACAAGGAGTTCATTAACCTGTCGGGTGGTTTTATCCTGAAGGACGGTTATCTATACGGTGGCGCTTACTTGCAACCTAAATGGTTTTGCATCGATGCCAAAACCGGACAAACTAAATACATTGCTAAAGATCTTGGTGGCGGACCGGTGATTTATTCCGACGGACTTTTCTATTGCTATGCCGAAAAAGATGGGGAAATGGCTCTTGCAGAAGGTACTCCGGAACAATTTCGAATCATCAGTAAGTTTAAAATTCCTCTAGGAAAAGACCAGCATTGGGCTCATCCTGTAATTGCAGACGGAAAACTTTTCGTCCGGCACAATGATGCTTTGATGGTTTATCGTTTGAAGGATTGATTTCAATTCAGTAGAAAATCAAATTCCTGATCTTTGAAATTGATTGATTAATATTCCGGAATGTCAGGCATGCAATATTTGGTAATGGTTTAAGCAGCAGTGAAATTTCCTATTGAATTGCCATTTTCACCCTGGCCTCATAGAGTATTCTCAAGTATAAGGCAAATATGAAAAAGAAGCTGATCATAAAGAAAACTGTAATGGCGAGTACCGAATAACGCATGCTGCCAGTAACTGCTTCGATGACTCCAAAACTAAAGGTACCTGCAACGGTTGCCAGTTTCTCCATGACATCGTAAAAACTAAAAAATGAAGTATGGTCGGTTGTATCGGCAGGAAGCATTTTTGAATAAGTGCTGCGCGCCAGCGATTGTGAACCGCCCATCACAATGCCGATGGCAAATGCTGCTCCCAGAAAATGCAGAGCGGTGTTAATGTAATAGGCCCCAATGCAAGTAATTGTCCAGCAAACGATAGTTATCATCAATGCTCGCAGATTCCCGATTTTTTCGGATATCCGGGCAAACATCCAGGCCCCCAGCATTCCAACCAATTGTATTCCAAGTATGGTTGGTATCAGCACATCTTCTTTGAGTCCGATTTCTTTTTCGCCGAAAGTAGCCGCCATAAACATGGTTGTTAGTACACCCATCATCAGAAAGAAAAAGCCTGCCAAATACAAACTTAGTTTGTACGATTTTCGAATTTGATTGAAAACAATTTGCAATTCCTTATATCCATTAGTCAGCACCGAATCTCTTTTTATTCGTTTCCGGAAAGTATATTTGGGTAACCTGCTGAAAGTAATTTGTGAAAATCCAATCCACCAGACAAATACGGATAGAAACGAGATACGGGCGGGCAATGAGCTATCTGCAGCAATACCAAACAGTCCCGGCTTCATAATCATTAGAAGATTAAACAGTAATAAAACAACTCCACCCAGATAGCCCATGGAATATCCCCGGGCACTGATGCGGTCCTGGTCTTCAGGTTCAGCAATAACCGGCAGAAATGAATTATAGAATACAATACTTCCGCCATAACCCAGAGTTCCCAGTCCAAAGGCAATTACTCCCAGTTCGAGATGATTCCTGTCGAAGAAAAATAAGGCGCCGCATCCGATTGCTCCAATCAAGGTAAATACCCTCATAAAAGCTTTCCGCCTTCCTGTATAGTCTGCCATTGAGGAAAATAATGGAGACATCATTGCGACCAACAGATAAGCCGTGGCAATTGCCCAGGAGTATAGAACTGTATTTGTGACATGTGCGCCAAAAAACGAAACGGTGAAATTGTTCCCAGTACGGGTAATGGTATTGTAATAAATTGGGAAAATGGCCGAGGCTATGGTCAGTTGATATACTGAATTTGCCCAGTCATACATGACCCAGCCGTTTACAACTCGCTTGTCTCCTTTTACAATGGCTTGAACATCTCTTCGTTTTAACATGATCAGCTTTTTTAGAAGTTTTTAAAATGATAACATTTTAATGTATGTTGCGAATTTCAATTGATCTTGCGATAAATTTGAACTCTTGGTTTCTTCCGAAATGACAATTCTGAACGTGTTGTAAAGAAAATAAATTATCATTAAACGGATGCCTAAAGATACAAATACTATGGTTTTTGCTATCATTTCCAGACTCGAAATGTCATACAAGAACTTGTTTTACAAGTGTGATTGTATGTGGGTGCTGAAACAATAAACGAATTTATTCAGTTTAAATAGACTCAAAGGTTTTAAAGTCAGTATTGATTATTCAGGTATTTTAAGCAAGTTAAATATAGCGAAGGGAACTGATATTCCAAATATTTCTACGTTCAGAAGTTTTAAAAATCTGAAAATCCCGATTGGTCAGGATTGAAATAGGGATTTTCGAGTTTATGGGTTGAAAGTTAAAATCCGGATTTTATTTAAAGTGTGATATGAACACCTATTTTGTTATTTTTGAGCTTACAGTTTTTTATTCAAAGAAACCTGAACTAAATCGCACAAAATGAACCTCCTGCAATCAACAGCTTTTGCCTTGATTTTACTGGCCGGATCGCTGATTTGTCCGGCACAAAACTTGCCAGTTACAAACGATTATCCAATTCGACCGGTTCCTTTTACTTCGGTTAAAGTGACTGATGAATTTTGGGCTCCACGCATCAAGTTAAATCATGAGGTGACCATCCCGATCGCCATAAAACAATGCTATATCACTGGCCGGGTCGATAATTTCAAAGTGGCCGGTGGTTTGAAAAAAGGAAAATTCTGCACAGAATATCCTTTTGATGATAGTGATATTTATAAAATTATTGAAGGTGCAAGCTTTTCCCTGCAAACAACTCCTGATCCGGTATTGGATGCCCGAATCGACACCTTGATAGAATACATCGGAAAGGCTCAGGAACCTGATGGCTATTTATACACAAACCGAACGATTGATCCCGCTCATCCACATGCATGGTCGGGTACCGAACGCTGGGAAATGGAGTCGGACCTGAGTCATGAATTATATAACAGCGGACATATGTTCGAAGCGGCTGTGGCACATTCTCAGGCAACAGGCAAAAAATCGTTTCTCGATATTGCGGTCAAAAATGCCGATCTTTTAGTCAGGACTTTTGGACCTGGAAAAATGATGCGGTCGCCCGGTCATCAGGTGGTTGAAATGGGACTGGTAAAAATGTACCGCACAACCGGAAAAAAGGAATACCTCGATCTGGCCAAATTCTTCATCGACAGTCGTGGACACCATTCACCTCATTCACGGGGTGAATATTCACAGGATCATATTCCGGTTATCGATCAGACTGAAGCCGTTGGACATGCCGTGCGGGCTACCTATTTATACTCCGGAATGGCTGATGTGGCTGCATTAACCGGCGAAAAAAATTACGTTCAGGCCCTCGGTCGCATTTGGGACGATCTGGTTAATTACAAACTTTATATTACCGGAGGAATTGGTGCGCAAGCCGGCCATGAGGGTTTCGGACCAAAATATGATTTGCCAAATAGGTCAGCCTACAACGAGACCTGCGCTTCAATCGGGGAGATTTTCTGGAATTACCGGCTTTTTCTCCTGCATGGAGACTCAAAATATTTCGATGTGCTTGAACAAATTCTATACAACGGAATGATTTCAGGTATTTCTCAAGGTGCCGACCATTTTTTCTATCCAAATCCACTCGAATCAAACGGTGAACATTCGCGCAGCGAATGGTTCGGCTGTGCCTGCTGTCCCAGCAATGTTTGCAGGTTCATCCCTTCTGTTCCGGGTTACATATATGGACAAACTGATTCGCGCCTGTATGTTAACCTGTTTATTCAAAGCAAAGTTCAGGTGACGATGGGTGGCGAAAAGCTGGACATTGAGCAAACCTCCAATTACCCATGGGATGGCGATGTGAAATTCCGTATCAATCCTGAAAATCCAAAGTCGTTTGAACTGGTACTGAGAATTCCTGGATGGTTGGCAGACAAGCCAATACCAGGCAGTTTGTACCGTTTTTCAACTGCAACAGAACAGAAATTTGCGCTGGAGGTGAATGGGAAAGCAGTTGATTATCAGATTGAAAATGGATATGCAGTTATCAGCAACAAATGGAAAAAAGGAGATGAAGTTGTATTTTCGCTGCCAATGGAAATTCGCCGGGTTGAAGCCAACGAAAAAGTTGTGGCTAATCAAAATAAGCTTGCATTAATGCGTGGTCCGGTGGTCTATTGTGCCGAATGGCCCGATTATAAAGACAAACATGTGCTGAACCTCATTTTGTCGGATCAGGCTGCATTGAAATCAGAATATCATCCTGAAATATTGGGTGGTGTAGTTCTGTTAAAAGGTGAAGCTAAAAGTTTGGATGCTACAGCAAAACTAACAACAGTTAATTTTACTGCCATTCCCTATTATTCATGGGCGAATCGCGGCCCCGGAGAAATGGAAGTCTGGATTGATGCCAAATAAAAAGGAAGTAAACACCGGATATTAATAAGTCATGAAATTTATATGGCTTCAATGAAAGCGGCTTTATATTCTGGCTTTTTGTTATTTTTACAGTATAAAATATCAACCCGAATAAACCAGCTCTACCATGCAAAAACTATGGATTCCATTATTTTTACTAATTTCTCTCGCAGCCTGTTCGCAGCAAGTTTGGGAGAAAACTGAAAACGGAGTGTTAATTCATCCGAAATCGAAAGCTCAAAACGGTGCCAAAACCATCAACCTTCAGGTGATCAGCGACCGGATTATCCGTATGATAGCTACTCCTGGAAATCAGGTTTCAACTGCAAAAAGCTTGTGTGTTGTGGATAATGCTGCTGTTCCAACTACTTTCAATGTCGTTGAGCAGAATGATAGCCTGATTTTATCGACGGCCAAATTGAAAGCCAAAGTTTCTAAAACTTCCGGAGCAGTGGTTTTTTACGACGAGAATAATCTAAAAATTCTTCAGGCACGAAATAATGGCCAGTCGTTTACACCGGTTACTGTTGATGGAACTACCGGTTATAGTTTTTCACAGGTGTTCGAGTCTCCGGATGATGAAGCATTTTACGGCTTGGGGCAACATCAGTCGGACGAGTTTAATTACAAAGGGCGCAACGAAATTTTGTATCAGTACAATACGAAAGTTTCGGTTCCATTTGTGGTGTCGAATAAAAACTACGGACTTTTGTGGGACAATTATTCGGTAACCAAATTTGGCGATCCACGCGATTATTCGGAAGTGGACTTGTTCAAACTCTACAATGCGAAAGGCGAGGAGGGTGGTTTATCCGGAATATATTATACAAACTCTGATACCAATCAAGTGTTTGTCAACCGCAACGAATCAACCATCGACTACGAAAACCTGACCACCATCAAAAAGTTTCCGGAAGGATTCCAGTTCAACAATTCGACCATCGTTTGGAAAGGCCAGATTGAGCCCAAGGAATCAGGCGAATTTCATTTCAAACTGTATTATGCCGGATACACCAAAGTTTATATCGATAATGAATTGGTTGTTCCTGAACGCTGGCGCACAGCCTGGAATCCGAATACTTACAAATTCACAAAGAATCTGGAACAGGGCAAAAAATATTCAATTCGTCTGGAATGGAAACCGGATGGCGGTGTTTCGTATATTAGCCTGAAAGCGTTGAGTCCGCGGCCAAAAGCAGATCAGGAGGCTTTGTCGCTTTCGTCCGAAATGGGAGATCAGATCGACTATTATTTTATAAAAGGCAATAACCTGGATGAAGTAATCAGCGGTTACCGCACGGTGACTGGAAAAGCGCCGATCATGCCGAAATGGGCGATGGGTTACTGGCAGAGCCGCGAGCGGTACAAAACGGCTGATGAACTGATATCTGTTGTTCAGGAATACCGCAAACGCCAGATTCCACTTGATAATATAGTCCTCGATTGGAGCTACTGGCCTACAACTGAATGGGGTTCGCACGATTTTGATCCTGCCCGTTTCCCCGATCCTGCTGGAATGGTTCAGAAAGTACACGACATGAATGCGCATATCATGATTTCGGTGTGGCCAAAATTTTACCACAACACTGATCATTACAAAGAATTCGACAGCAAAGGTTGGATGTATCAACGGGCTGTAAAAGACAGCATTCGCGACTGGATTGGCAAAGGTTACATTGGTTCGTTTTACGATGCTTACAATCCAGATGCCCGCAAATTGTTCTGGAACCAAATGAAAGAACACATTTACAGTAAAGGATTCGATGCCTGGTGGATGGACGCTTCGGAACCGGATATTCTCTCGAATGCCAGCATCGAATACCGCAAAGATCTGATGACTCCAACCGCGCTCGGACCATCGACTAAATATTTCAACGCTTATGCACTGATGAATGCCGAAGCCATTTACAACGGGCAACGCGGTGAAGATCCCAATAAACGCGTATTCCTCTTGACCCGTTCAGGTTTTGCCGGGTTGCAGCGTTACTCAACCGCTACCTGGAGTGGCGACATCGGTACCCGTTGGGAAGATATGAAAGCCCAGATTTCAGCTGGCTTGAACTTCGCTATCTCCGGAATTCCCTACTGGACGATGGATATTGGCGGTTTCTGTGTTGAGAAACGGTACGAACAGGCCAAGGAAGGTTCGGAAGATTTGAACGAATGGCGCGAACTCAATTCACGCTGGTACCAGTTTGGGGCATTCTGTCCGTTGTTCCGCAGTCATGGCCAGTTTCCTTACCGCGAAGTGTACAACATGGCTCCGGAAAGTCATCCGGCATACAAAAGCATGGTTTATGTGAATAAGTTACGTTACCGTTTGAAGCCATATATTTATTCGCTGGCCGGAAAAACACATTTCGAAGATTATACCATCATGCGTGCGCTGGTAATGGATTTTAATGGCGATACTCAGGTAAACAACATTAGCGATCAGTATATGTTTGGCCCGTCATTAATGGTTGCTCCGGTTTATCAGTACAAAGCCCGCAACCGCGAAGTATATTTCCCTGCAGCCAATGGCTGGTACGATTTGTACTCCGGAAAATATACCGAAGGTGGACAAAAACTTAATGTTGACGCACCTTACGAACGGATGCCATTGTTCGTGAAAGAAGGTTCGATTGTTCCTTTCGGTCCTGAAATTCAGTACACCGGAGAGAAACAAGCTGATGTAATTACCTTGTATGTTTACACCGGGGAAAATGCCGAATTTACTTTGTATGAAGACGAAGGCGTAAACTACAATTACGAAAAAGGCGCGTTCAATACCATTCAGTTTAAATACAATGAGCAATCGGGAAAACTGACTATTGACGACGCAACCGGATCGTTTGACGGCATGTTAAAATCACGTACATTCAACATTGTTTGGGTTAGCAAAGATAAACCTGTAGCTTTCGATTTAAGCCGAAATGCTGATACAACGGTAACTTATGAAGGTAAAGCACTGGAAGTGATAAGGAAATAAAACTTCGAAGTCAAGTCACCCTGAACGTTCGACTGAGCTCACGTCAAAGGCTTATTTCAGGGTCTCAAATAATACAAGGATGCTGAAACAAGTTCAGCATGACATCTCAAATATAAACGAATAAGGCAGCTCCAATCGGGCTGCCTTATTTTATTTTTTATTTGACGGGGTGACTTCAAGTCACCCCGTCAATAGGAGAATCAAATGAATTAGGCTAAGATTTCTTTTACCTGGTTGTAAACGTTTTGAGCGGTAAAACCAAGTTTTTCATCCAGAACAGTATATGGAGCAGAGAATCCGAATGATTCAAGACCGAATACTTTTCCTTCACAAGCAACAAGTCCTTCCAGGTTAACAGGCAAACCGGCAGTCATGCCGAATTTTTTAATTCCGGATGGCAATACACTTTGTTGATATTCTTTGCTTTGGCTGCGGAATAAACCTTCTGAAGGAACTGAAACAATACGGCATTTGATGCCTTCTTTTTCAAGTAATATCTGTCCTTCAACCAAAGTAGCCACTTCAGAACCACTAGCCAAAAGAATCACATCTGGAGTCCCTTCCGAATCGGTAACAATATAGGCGCCTTTAGCAGCTTGCTGCGCTTCAGCGTAACGGTCGCCTTTTGATGGGAGATTTTTGATATTCTGGCGTGATAAAATCAGCGCAGTTGGTGTATCAATATTTTCAAGAGCCAATTTCCACGCAACGGTAGCTTCTTCTGCATCGGCAGGGCGAAGCACCAAAGTTGAGTTTTTGCCATGGTGGTTTTTCAGTTTTTCCATCAGGCGAATTTGAGCTTCCTGTTCAACTGGCTGGTGAGTTGGTCCGTCTTCACCAACGCGGAAAGCATCGTGAGTCCAAACATATTTCACAGGCAATTGCATCAGTGCAGCCATACGAACCGCTGGTTTCATGTAATCGGAGAACACAAAGAATGTTCCGCAAACCGGAATAATACCACCATGCAGCGCCATGCCATTCATGATACAAGCCATAGTCAACTCGCAAACGCCAGCCTGGAAGAATGAACCGGAGAAATCACCTTTGGTGAAAGCTTTTGTTTTCTTCAGGAAGCCGTCGGTTTTATCTGAGTTTGAAAGGTCGGCTGAAGAAACAACCATGTTTTCAACTTCACCGGCGAAAGCCGCCAAAACGGTACTTCCGGCAGCGCGTGTAGCCGAACCAGCTTTTTGAACAATTTTACTGAAATCAAATTCAGGAGCTGATTTGCTGAAGAATTTAGCAAGCTTAGCTGCCAACTCAGGATTTGCTTTTTCCCAAGCTTGCTGAGCGGCTTTTTTCTGAGTTGCTGCTGCAATCAGTTCAGCTTTACGTGCATCAAATAGTGTCTGAACATCGTCAAAAATAACGAATGGGTTCTTTGGATCACCACCCAGATTCAGGATTGATTTGTCGTACGAAGCACCAGCTTCTCCCAAAGGCATTCCGTGTGTTTCGCAGCGGCGTTCGTAGCTCGATCCGTCTTCTTTCAAAGCGCCTTTTCCCATGATGGTTTTACCAATTATCAGGGTTGGTTTTTCTTTTTCAGACTGAGCATCTTTCAATGCCGCACGGATAGCGTCAGCATTGTTACCATCGATGGTAACTACTTTCCATCCCCAGGCTTCGTATTTTTTTGCGGTATCTTCGGCAGTAACATCTTTAGTTTCAGTCGAAAGCTGGATGTCGTTCGAATCGTAGAACATGATCAGGTTGTTCAGTCCGAGGAAACCGGCAATACGCCCGCCACCTTGCGAAATTTCTTCCTGAACACCACCGTCGGAAATAAATGTGTAAGTTTTATGAGCCATCCATTCACCAAAACGCTCAACCATAAAACGTTCAGAAATAGCTGCACCAATGGCCATTACGTGTCCTTGTCCAAGTGGACCTGATGTGTTTTCAACACCGCGTGCAGGCTCAACTTCAGGATGTCCAGGTGTTGGGCTTCCCCATTGACGAAAATTTGAAAGTTCTTCCATGGTGTAATTTCCGGTCATCGACAGGATTGAATACAACATTGGAGACATATGGCCTGGATCGAGGAAGAACCGGTCGCGGTTGATCCATGTCATATCACTAGGGTCGTAATTCAGGAATTCTGAATACAATACAGTTACAAAATCGGCACCACCCATGGCACCACCCGGATGGCCTGATTTGGCTTTTTCAACCATCGACGCCGAGAGAATTCTTACATTATCGGCAGCTTTCGTTACGAGATTTTTTTCCATTGTTATTTGATAGAAATTTTATTTTCAGTTTGATTAAAAAAGATATACCTAATTGTCTCCAAAAAAAAATTAAACGCGAAGCCGCTAAATCGCTAAGAAATATTAATTGGAAATCCAATGTTTTGCGCCTTTGCGTCTTCGCGTTTAATTAAACAGACTGTTGCATTCATAAAAATTACCCGGCAAAGATAGCAATTACGCCATGTTTTTACCGGGTAATAATTTACAGTTTAATGGAAACTTATTATTTGGGAGGCAAAATCCTAACCATAATAACTCCTTCAATGGCAGAGATCAAATCTTTTACTGCTGAAGGAACTGAACCGTCGATATCAATGATGTTATAAGCTATTTCAGCTTTATTTTTATTCAGCATATTCGAAATATTCAGACCTTCGTGAGCCAATAGTGCCGAAATCTGGCTAACCATCTTCGGAACATTTTTATTGGCAACTACGATGCGGGTTCCGCCGTTTCGTTCCATTTCAGTATCCGGAAAATTAACTGAATTAATGATATTTCCATTTTCCAGGTATTCGATGGTTTGATTCACTGCCATGATCGCACAATTAGTTTCCGACTCTTCGGTAGATGCTCCAAGATGAGGAATGGCAATGATATTTTTTACATTAATCAATTCATCTTCAGGAAAATCGGTTACATATTTGGCCACTTTTCCGGATTCAAGTGCCTCTAATATATCCTGATTATTTACCAGACCACCACGTGCAAAGTTCAGAATTTTCACCCCGTTTTTCATCATTTTCAGTTTGTCTTTGTTGATGAAACCCTTGGTTTCAGGCATCTGTGGAATGTGAATGGTTACAAAATCAGCATTGGAAAGCAGAGA
Organism: uncultured Prolixibacteraceae bacterium; assembly: GCA_903865775.1. GTDB lineage: Bacteria > Bacteroidota > Bacteroidia > Bacteroidales > Prolixibacteraceae > Aquipluma. The sequence goes on from CAIPKZ010000120.1 coordinate 21,799, forward strand.
TTCCATTCCTTCAGCTTTCTTCACATTCCGGCTGAGTTTCCATGCAAAATTGACTGAAATATAGGGATCATAACCAAGCACATTCATGCCGAGTGCCTGGGCAGCATTGGCAACCAAAACGCCAATGGCACCTAATCCAATCACGGCCAATGTTTTTCCGCGAATTTCGGTGCCACCAAAATTGGTTTTACCTTTTTCCACCAAAGCAGGAACTTCAGCAGCTTTCCCTTTTAAAGTTTTAGCCCATTCAATTGATCCGGCGATATCGCGCGAAGCCAGTAACATTCCGGCAATTACTATTTCCTTTACTCCATGGGCATTGGCGCCAGGAGTGTTGTAAACAACAATTCCTTTTTCGGTACATTTTTCGATCGGTATGTTATTTACTCCTGCACCAGCGCGGGCAATCGAAAGCAAACCGGCAGGTAATTCCATGTCGTGCATGGCCTGACTGCGAACAATTATTGCATCAGGACTGGCAAACTCACTGGCAATTTCGTACTTGTCGAGCGGGAAAATCTTCAATCCTTCCGGATCAATTTTGTTTAAGGTCTGGATTTTAAACATGGCGTAATGATTTAAGGGGATATGTATTTTTTATGTATTAAAGTATAACAAATATCAAGATTTTATTTAAGAATTGAAGTCGATTGTCTGAAAAAATCATGAAAATTCATCAAAAAACAACCTTGGCAATTCATATTTTAAATGGAGCTCAGAAACGAGGATGTATTTGGTTTTAGTTCGTATGTCCTAATTACCTGATCGAGTGTTCAGGAATCTGGCGAGTTCCTTTATCCGGATAAAAATATTTCATTTCTTTGTAGCCTAAAATCCTGATATGCGTTTTGAATCTCTGACTCCACGTATTTCGAAACATTATCTGCTCTTCATCGCTGCATTGGTTTGGACTTTTGCCGGTGGTATGCTCGAATACCGTGGATATTCATATATAATGGCCTATCCACATTTTTTAGTTATCCGGATTATCGTTTGTATTCTCGGAGGTACTCTGTTCTTCAATCTGTTATTTTCCAAAATATCAGGAAAACATGTGGCCCGGATTCTTAATCTGTCGATTGAACGGCCGTGTATCTTCTCATTTTTTAACTGGAAGAGTTACCTGATGATGGGAATCATGATTTCTTCAGGAATAATGCTTCGTATAACCGGAGCGGTTTCGCCGGAATATCTTTCACTCATTTATATCACTATGGGAATTCCTTTGCTGATGTCTTCGTTCCGCTTTTATTATTCTTTTTTCAAATCCTGAAAGCTTATGGAATTTGAAGATTAATTAATTTGAAGATTTGAAAATTCAATCCCTTAAACCATCTATCAATCAGGAACAGCTATCTCGTATCCCGCAACACGAAACAAGTACTTCATTTCGGGTACTCAATCCTGATATGGTAGATACTGACCAGTTTTTCGAGCAAAGTGCTTTTCAGAATGGTGATTTCGCGCAAGGTCAGATCAGCATCAATCAGCTGGTTTGACTTGATTTTTTGATCAACCAGATAGTCAATCATCTCTCTGAAAGTTGCAGCCGATTTTTCCTTTAAACTATGAGCTGTTGCTTCAATGCCATCGGTAAGCATCAAAACTGCCATTTCCTTGTTGTGTGGCAAAGGTCCGGGATATGAAAACAAGGTTGTATCCACTTCAATACCCGGATTTTCTATTTGATACTTCTTGTAAAAATAGTTGGATTGCGTGGTGCCGTGATGCGTGGTGATGAACGAAATCAGGACTTCAGGCAATTTGTATTTTCTGGCAAGCTGAACTCCGTTTGTTACATGATCAATAATTATTTCTGCACTCTTCAAATAGTCAAGGGCATCGTGTGGATTCATGCCAACTACCTGATTTTCTATAAAATAATCCGATTTATAAGTCTTTCCAATGTCGTGGTACAATGCTCCGGCATACACCAGATAGGGATTTCCGCCAATGCGCTGAATGACTGCTTCGGCAAGGTTGGCTACCTGAAGGGAATGCTGGAAGGTTCCGGGCGCTTCCTCTGCCAGTTTCCGGAGCAGTGGCTGGTTGGTATTCGAGAGTTCAATCAGGGTAACATCTGAAACAAAACCGAAAATCCGTTCAAAGATATCGATCAGAGGATAGGTAATGAATATCAGAAAACTACTGATTCCGAACCATTCAAGAGCTTCCCAGTTGATGTTTTCGAGGCTGCCTTCCTGAACCATAGCCATTGCTATATAAACCACCGAATAACTCAGAAATACAGCAAACGCCGAAATGACCAGGTGCGACCTCTTGTGGAGCTTGTTTAAAGTGAAAACGGCGATAATTCCTGCAACGATCTGTAAAATAATGTATTCGTAACTATTCGGGGCAAAATATCCGATGATTAAAGTGGTAACAACCAGCGAAAAAATAGCGGTACGCGAATCATAGAAAATTCGGATTAAAATGGGCAATATGGCCATGGGCACCATATAAATGTTTATCAGTTTCATCTTGGTTGCAAAAGCCGCCATGAAAACCATCAGAACAATCATCATGATAATAAATGACAGATTGCGCTTGTGGTCGAAAAGTTCCCGCCGGTAGAAAAGCAAGTAGAGAAACATCAGTACAATAAGCGAGGTGATAATGATCAGGCGACCGGCAATGACCAGCAAATATTGAATATTGTCACCCCGTTTGGTTTCGTAAGCCTGTTTGAGCGATTCCAAAATCATAAATTTTTCCTGACCGACCAGATCCCCCTGGAAAATAATTCGTTCACCAGCCTGTACCATACCTTTGGTCGCTGAAAGCTTGTCTAACAATTGTTTTTTTTCATCCCGGTTGATCTTTTCGTCAAAATCCAGATTTCCAGCAATGTAGTCACTGAGATTTATTTTTTGAATGATTTCAGGATAATACTTTCCGGTTATTTTCCGAACCGTATCATTCAGTTCCTGGTAGGCCGACTTGATTGAATTTAATCGGATCACTGGTAGTCTTTCTGCTTTATTTCCTCTGATTTTTATAATTTCCGACTTTTCTTCCAATTCCTTGTATGAATTTAATGGTTGAGAAAGTATGCCTGAATTATAAATATTCCTTAAAATTCCAGGCAAATCATGAATGCTTTCGCATGCTTTCACTGACGGATTTTTGTCTGCAAGTTTTGAAAGTTCCAGCGTAAAAACCCCAACCTTGGAGTTTTCAATCAGGGTATCTAAGGTGAAATAGGGAACATAGGTTTTTAGTGTGGAGTCATTTTCAATTTTAATTTCAGCATCGGTTTTTAAAATGGCGAAATTGAATGGAGCTATTAAGGTTTCGTGTCTCCATGGACTTCCTTTCTGAAACTCGAACCGAAAGCGGCTTTCCCCGGGAAAAACCAGAAAGATTAAACCAATTCCGGCAATAAATACCGTGGTTAGATAAAATAGATGATAAGATTTATTTAGTCGGGTTAATAACTTTTTCATAAGTTCTGGATTTTGAAAACCTCTGCAATTTAGAAAGTAACTCTGAAGTTTTATCTTTGATAAATTAAAATTAGTAAAATCTTCGAAGTTACGGGCAGTCGAAGCAATAAACCAGCGGAATTGAATGCCGTTCGCGCAAATTTATCCGATAAATCCATCGATTATGAACTATGGTATTTCAGGTTTAAGTATTATTCCTGTGCGCAGGGAGCCTTCGGAACAAAGTGAGATGATTACCCAGATTCTTTATGGCGAGCATTTTGTTGTGAATGAAATCATGCTTGGATGGGCGCATGTAAAACTGGCATTTGATGGTTACGATGGTTGGATTGATATGAAAATGATTACTCCATTGATGGAGAAGACGTATCAGAAGATTGATCATTCCCCTTTTGCCGTTACCACCGATATATTTAATATTATTCCGGTAAATGCCGAACAAACCATGATGATTGTTGCCGGAAGTACGCTTCCCTGCTGGCGTCCGTATCTGAAAGAATTTTCAATTCAACAGGAAGTTTTTGAGCATACCGGAAATTTTACGTATAAAAAACCAGCCAATGTCCGGAAGGTTATGATCGATCAGGCTTTGAAATATTTTAATGCCCCCTATTTGTGGGGTGGCCGTTCGCCATTGGGAATCGACTGTTCAGGTTTAACCCAGATTATATATAAAATGGCTGGATACGCTATTCCCCGCGATGCCGGTCAACAGGTACATTGCGGCAAAGCGCTAAGTTTTATTGAGGAAACCAAACCTGGTGACCTCGCTTTTTTTGATAATGACGAAGGCCGTATTATCCATGTAGGAATAATCTGGGAAAAGAATAAAATCATTCATGCATCAGGAAAAGTCCGGATTGACAATGTTGATCAATTCGGAATTTACAACCTTGAAACCAAACGTTACACCCACCAAATGCGGGTAATGAAAAGGATTATTAAAGATTAGTCAATCTTTAGAGACGCACTGCCGTGCGTCTCTGCCAAATTTATGTTTCAAATATGTATACCTATCCATATCCCCGACCAGCAGTAACCGTTGATGCAATACTGATCAGTAATCAACAATCGGTTTTATTGATTGAACGCGGTCGCGAACCGTTCAAAGGGAAATGGGCACTTCCGGGAGGATTTGTTGAATTGGATGAAGAATTGGAAACAGCCTGCCAGCGTGAACTGGAGGAAGAAACCGGAATCAGGGTAGGGGAGCTGAAGCAGTTTCGTGCCTATGGTGCCGTTAACCGCGATCCGCGGCATCGAACCATCTCCGTTCTTTTTTATGCTTTTACTGACCAAGAATTATCAGCCAGTGCCGGTGATGATGCAGCCAAAGCACAGTGGTTTCCGCTTAACCATCTTCCTGAATTGGCTTTCGATCATTGGCAAATTTTGGCTGAATTTAAAGCGGAAAATCTCAGTAATCAATGAACTGATTAATGAGGGTTTCATTTGAAGTGAAGCCCTCATTAATTTTGGGAATGCACTAAGACAAACAAAAACTGCCAGCCTCACAGCCAGCAGTCTTTATTTTTTTCTAATGTCTATTGACTTTATTTCTTATATCTATTCAAAGCTTTGCACACCTGCAACTTCGGCATTCCTATCCACTTTTTTAATCAATCCCTGAAGTACTTTTCCAGGACCAATTTCAGTGAATAAAGTTGCACCACCTTCAATCATGTTTTTGGCGGTTTGGGTCCATCTGACCGGAGCTGTTAGCTGGGCAATCAGATTTAGTTTGATTACTGCCGGATCAGAAGTTGGGGCAGCATTCACATTCTGGTAAATCGGACAAACCGGAACGGAGAATGGCGTGGCTTCGATTGCAGCAGCCAGTTCTTCGCGGGCAGGTTCCATGAGTGGTGAGTGGAAAGCACCTCCAACTGAAAGTTTCAATGCACGTTTGGCACCGCGTGCTGTCATTGCTTCGCAGGCTTTATCGATTCCGGCGAAAGAGCCTGAAATCACCAGTTGACCCGGGCAGTTGTAGTTAGCAGGAACAACGATTTCATCAATCGAAGCGCAAACTTCTTCAACTATTTCATCATCCAGTCCAACAATGGCAGCCATGGTTGAAGGTTCAGCTTCGCAGGCTTTTTGCATGGCCTGTGCACGTTTCGAAACCAGTCGCAAACCATCTTCAAAACTCAAGGCTCCATTGGCAACCAGTGCCGAAAATTCACCCAAAGAGTGACCGGCAACCATTTCAGGCTGAAATTTTTCCAATGTTTTTGCAAGCAATACCGAGTGCAAAAAGATAGCTGGTTGTGTGACTTTGGTTTGTTTCAGATCTTCATCAGTTCCATCGAACATGAGGTCAGTAATCCGGAATCCTAAAATTTCGTTGGCTTTCTCGAAAAGTTCTTTGGCCAAAGGCGAATTTTCGTACAAATCTTTGCCCATTCCGGGGTATTGTGCGCCCTGTCCTGGAAAAACGTATGCTTTCATTTTTGAAGGTTTTAATTTACAGGCGGCAAATATAGTACTTTTTCGGGTATGGAAATTTGATCTTCTATGTCTAATAAGTCAGTTTTAATCTCATTTAAACATTCATGCTTTTCCGTCCGCAAGATGATGTCCACTTTGAGTTTCAATATTAATCGGACGGATTTTTCTTGATCAATACATTTCTATAAATATTTCACTCCTCCGGAGTTAACCAGAACCACCACAACAATTACAACGTTGACAACCCTTCTACCCAATCACCCCTTCTTCGCGACAGATTTCCAAAATAGCCTTCAGGCTGACTTCAATGTTGTTGTCAATTCCCACTGAAAACCGCACCAGTCCCTGCGATAAGCCCATTTCATGCTGCACCGAATCAGGAATTTCGGACGAAGTGCTTTTTCCTGAGCAACTGAAAAGTGTTTTAAAATAACCCAGACTGACGGCCAGATAACCTACATCAGCCTGTTGCATTTTCTGCATCACCTGATTGGCTTTGGCAACCGTTCCAAAATCGATAGCCAGCATTCCGCCATAGCCGAAATCTTCGTTCATAATTTGCTGGTGAAGTACATGTTGAGGGTGATTCTCAAGGCCAGGATAAGAAAGCTTCAGGCCAGCCTTTGATAATTCCTCTGCCAGAAACAGCGCGTTTTTGCTGTGCTGTTTAATTCTTAAATGTAAGGTATGAAGGTTTTTGAGAATGGAAGAAGATCGGAGCGGATCGAGTACCGGCCCAAGCAGCATCGCGGTTCCATTGTTCACATTCGACAGATCTTCTATAAATTGTTTGGTTCCGCAAATAGCGCCGGCCACGCAGTCGTTTTTTCCGTTGATAAACTTGGTCATGCTGTACACCACAATGTCAGCGCCCATCCTGGCCGGCGACATAATCATCGGAGTGAAGGTGTTGTCAACCATCAGCAAAGTTTGGTGACGATGAGCCATTTCTGCCAGTTTGGGAATATCCGAAACCTGTAGCAATGGATTGGTCACACTTTCGGTATAGATTACTTTGGTATTCGACTTTATGGCTGCCTCAACTTGTTCCAGATGAGTGATGTCCACAAAGCTGACTTCGATATTGAATTTCGGAAGGTAATTTTTCAGGAAAGCGTAGGTTCCGCCATAGGTCGTCACACTGGTTACGATGTGATCGCCGGCACTGCAAACCTGAAGAATGGCGCAGGTAATGGCTGCCATTCCTGATGCAGTAATCCAGGCTGACTCGGTATCTTCCATAGCCGCCAAAGCATCAGCCAAGTATTTGTTGGTTGGATTCCAGTGGCGTGAATATAGAAAACAGCCTTCAGTATGTCCCAGAAAGGTTTCTTCCATGTCGTCGGCATGCAAAAAGGTATAAGTGGATGAATCGGTTATCGAAGGATTTACATCTCCAAATTCACCAAATTGTTTCAAATGCTGGACGTTAGAGGCGGGATCGAATTTCATGGGATCATGTTTTAGTTTCTCCGGAAAGGTAGACTTCCGGAAAATATAAATCCATGACATTATTCAAGTGCCGCAAGATTGTTTGATTTCAGGGAAGATAAATCACTCCTCCGGAATGATCGTGATGCGATCCGGTAACCGACCGGAGGCAGTTGGTTTCATTACGTAGCCTGAGAACTCCGAGAAATGCGAAGATGATGGCTTCCTTGAAATCGATTATCTGTGCTGAAGGAATAATCGTTTTATGCTTGGTTTTTTCGCTGAACAGTTCAATCAGGAACACATTGTGGGCGCCGCCTCCGGTAATCAGAATCTGTCCTTTAGGAAACTGATCAACTGCAATCGAAAGCTGGTCTGAAATGTGTTCGTAAAGAGTACGGAGAATGTCTTCCGGAGCCAGTTGAAATGAAGTAATTAATGGAAGAAACTCTTCTTTAAACCATTCGCGCCCGATAGATTTGGGCCCTTTTTGCTGATAAAATTCCAACTCATTCAGCAGTGTCAGTAATTCTTCCTGAATCTTTCCGGATCGACCCAGATTGCCATCCAAATCGTATTCGTAACCCAATTCCTGTATGAAATGGTTTAATGCCATATTCACCGGGCAAATGTCAAAGGCCCGGCGTTCATTATCTTCACGGAATGAAACATTGGCTATTCCACCCAGATTCAGACAAATTTCGAATTGTCCAAATAAAAGTTCATCGCCAATGGGCACCAAAGGTGCTCCCTGGCCTTTCATGGCAACATCCAAACTCCTGAAATCACAGGCCGTCGGCAATCCTGAATATGCGGCAATTGTTGCACCGTTTCCAATCTGAAGTGTGAGTCTTTCCTGTGGCCGATGAAAAACAGTATGACCGTGCGATGAAACCAGGTCGGGCTTTTCGGGGAGATCGGAGCAAAATTCGGCGACCTGTTTACCGATAAATTTGCCGTATTCGTTATTGAGCAGGGCCAGATCTATGGCATTTAATTCGGTAGCATTGGAGAGTTTGCTAACCCATTTGTGGGAATAGGGAATCGTGTCAGCTTTGATCACTTCGAATTTCCACGCAGAATCGAAGGTCAGCCTGCATGCAACCATATCGAGACCATCCAGCGAGGTCCCCGACATACAACCGATACTCAGATAGGTTTTCATTATTTGTGGAAATTAGCCTTGTACGTACTCGTATTACCTTTAAAGTCAGTTACTTCAAGAATCAGCGAATGTTTTTTATTGAACTGAAATCTTGTTTTATCAAACGTATAGCTGAGTAAATTGTTCTTCGCATCGTATTCAAATAACACCCATTTTCCATCAATCGTTCCGCGGAAAGTTTCAATGCCCGAAAGATTGTCGGTTACCTTGAATTTCAAATCGTTGGCAATTTTCTGAGGTTTTTTTGTTCCGATGCTCAAAGATGTGATTTTTGGAGCAACATTGTCAACTGCAATCGTGTAATTTCCCAATATTTTTATATTTCCTTCCACCCACCCGTCAACATATTTGCCTGTAGCCGAATATATTTTGCCTGTTGCCGGGTCAACCTGTGCAAGCATTGCTTTATCCTGAAGGTTCGATGGAAGATTGCTTGCTTTTATTCGCAGCGGACATGCGAAGTGTAACGGCAAAAAGGCATTATGAATCTGAAAAACAGGAGAATAGAATTTCGCTAGTGCCGGTTTGCGCGAATAGATAAAGTCGACATCATCGTACAAAGCTCCTTCCGGAACAGAAAACTCAAGCTCATCATTCCGGATATGGTTATTCCGGTTGTATTTAAATTCTTCACCTTTTGATTCTTTGGGTGTGGTTTTGATTTCTCTGGATTGAATTTGAAATTTCAGGCTTGTTGCATTCCCATAGGCATCGGTAATTTCATATTTCACCTGATACAGCTTTTCGTCGGTAGCTTTAAAGATTCCACGCTTTTCCACCGTGTCATAAATGTTCAGCTTGTTTCCCGGCTGAATCCATGTCCGGTAAAGCCGCTGGCCTGTCCGGATTGCCCGTTCATAATCCATATGAGAATTAATATATCTTGATCCTTCCTGAGGAAAATCATCCATGCTAAACGAATAAATAAGTTCATTATCAACGCTAAGTTTCAAGGAATAGATGCCACATTTGTTTGGGTTTCCATCGAGCATATCAATGGATTGAATTCCAAAGCCAATTTTTCCGTAAACCTGAATGGTTGGATTTGCTTTGATCTGCCAGACATTTCCGGCCAAAACCGTTTCGAATCGTTGTGGAACCTGCTTTCCTGAAACCGTTGCATCGTCCGAAACCGGATAAACCATCACTGCTTGAATCGTTGGTTTGATATTGTCTTTTACCGGCATATTAAACAAGAGCGGATTCAGTACGATTTGTTCTTTCGTACGACGGATTTCGAAATGTAAATGCGGACCACCGGAACTTCCGGCGTTACCGCTTTTGGCAATTTGTTCGCCTATTTTTACCTGAAACGTACCTTCAGGAATTTCCTGAACGATGGCAAAAACTTCCTTTTCGTATTGAATTTTTTGGATATATTCTTCAACCTGCGGCGCAAAACTTTGGAGATGACCATAAACGGTAGTGGTGCCATTCGGATGGTTAATGTACATGGCATTGCCGTAACCAGTAGGCGAAATGGTTACTTTTGAAATGTATCCAGCTGCTGCAGCATAAACCGGAAGTCCGGTTTTACCCTGGGTTTTTATGTCAATTCCGCCATGAAAGTGATTGGGGCGCAATTCGGCAAAATTTCCGGCCAGAAAAAATGGTATTTTTAATGGAGTTGCAAAGTAGTTGGGATCAATTGGATCAAGATGCTGTGAACGGACTGAAAGCCCGATGGACAGAAAAAGCAGAATATTTAAAAGTTGTTTCATGTGCCAGGTTTGGACTGCGAAAATATAAAACTTATTTATGCTTCGGCAGAATCTATTTTTGTTTCAAACGAAATAAAATGAATGCAAATTTCTTGTATTGGGCAAAAATGTTAATTTTGTCGATGAAACATGTCTTGATGAAATGGAATGCGTTTCATTGGTCATGTTTCTTACAATGAATAAAGGATTTGTTTTCGAGTGAAAGTAACCCAAAATGACTGATCAGGAGAAGAATTTGCTGGTAGATTTTAAGGCCAAAGTGAAGCAGATCATCGCTAAAAACGAAGCACTTAAGCAGGAGAAAAACCAATTGCATGGAAAAATTGGAGACCTGGAGAAAAACATCAGCCAGATTCGTCAGGAAAACAGTTTACTTCAAAAGAAATACGAAAATTTGAAATTAGCAAAAATGTTAGTTGCATCGGATGATGAAAATAAAGATGCAAAAAACAGAATACAAAAAATAGTGCGGGAAATTGATAAATGTATTGCTCTTTTAAACAAGTAATACACAGATAAATGACAGAGAAGCTTTCCATAAATATTAAGATTGACGGACGAACATATCCGTTGAAGGTTGACAGGGAGTTTGAGGAGAGACATAGGAAAGCTGCCAAAATAATAAACGATATTGTTCTTCAGTACCGTCAAAGGTATACCAATAGCGATTCGCAGGATATGCTTGCCATGACTGCGTTTCAGTTTGTTTTGAAAACTATTGAATTGGAAGAACAAGTTAATCAATCGCCAATGTTTGAAGAGTTGAAGAAACTTGACGAGGATTTGGGTGATTATTTGTCATTGAAGGAATAAATTTTATCATCGGTTCGATAGCCCGCATTTTTAATTTAATTACCGGTATTCTCAGGAGTGCCCGGTTTTTGAATCAGAAATGCGGGTTTTTTTAATATAAACAAGTTTAATAATATAACAAATGGAGGTATTAATATACGTAATTGCCGGCCTTTTGGGAGGTGGGGTTCTCTCATATTTTATGTGGAACACCGCTCTGAAAAGCAGAAAGAGTAAAATAGTTACTGAAGCGGAAGCTCAGGGCGAAGTGATTAAAAAGGACAAGATCTTGCAAGCCAAGGAGAAATTTCTCCAGTTAAAATCGGAACACGAAGAATACATTAACGAGAAGAGCATTAAGGTAAACAACTTTGAAGCTAAGCTGAAACAACGTGAAACTTCGATCGATCAACGCCGGAACGAACTTGCCCGTGAGGTAAAAGATTTCGAAACTTCGAAACATGAAGTTGATGTAATCCGCGAAAACCTGACCAATCAGCTTGAACTTCTGGAAAAGAAGGAAGCTGAAGTAGAAACCCTTCACCGGAAACATCTGGAAAAGCTGGAAACATTGTCCGGTCTTTCGGCTGATGAAGCGAAGTCCCAACTCGTTGAATCGCTGAAAAATGAAGCTAAGACAGAAGCCATGTCGTACATCAACGAGATCATGGAAGAAGCTAAACTTTCGGCCAATAAAGAAGCGAAAAAAGTGGTTGTAAAAACCATTCAGCGCGTTGCTACCGAAACGGCCATTGAAAATTCAGTGACCATTTTCCACATCGAAAGCGATGAAATCAAAGGACGCATTATTGGTCGAGAAGGCCGTAATATACGTGCTCTGGAAGCTGCTACCGGTGTTGAAATAATCGTTGATGATACTCCGGAAGCTATCGTACTTTCAGGATTTGATCCGGTTCGTCGCGAAATTGCCCGCCTTGCACTTCATCAACTGGTTACCGACGGTCGTATTCACCCGGCCCGTATTGAGGAAGTGGTTGAAAAAGTTCGCAAACAGGTTGAGGAAGAAATTATTGAAACAGGTAAACGCACTACCATCGATTTGGGTGTTCATGGATTGCATCCTGAACTGATCCGTATGATTGGTAAAATGAAATATCGTTCGTCATACGGACAGAATTTGCTGCAACACTCGCGTGAAGTAGCCAATCTTTGCGCCATCATGGCTACCGAATTGGGCTTGAATGCCAAAGCTGCCAAGCGTGCCGGATTGTTGCACGATATTGGTAAAGTGCCCGATGATGAACCGGAATTGCCGCATGCTGTTCTGGGAATGAAGCTGGCTGAACGTTTCAAGGAAAAACCGGATATCTGCAATGCCATTGGAGCCCACCACGACGAAGTGGAAATGACTACTCTGCTGGCTCCGATTGTTCAGGTTTGTGATGCCATTTCCGGAGCCCGTCCGGGTGCACGCCGCGAAGTGGTTGAATCATACATCAAACGTCTGAAAACCTTGGAAGAACTGGCTCTTTCATATCCTGGAGTCCTGAAAACCTATGCTATTCAGGCCGGACGCGAATTGCGCGTTATCGTTGGAAGCGACAAAATTGGCGACAAGGAATCAGAACAATTGTCGTTTGATATTGCCAAGCGTATTCAGGACGAAATGACCTATCCGGGTCAAATCAAGGTTACTGTGATCCGCGAAATGCGTGCTATCAGCTATGCTAAGTAGATTTTAAACTTATTTTCAGAAATATAAAAGGGCCATTTGTCAATTGACGGATGGTCTTTTTTCTTAATCAGTGCTCCGATGAAGAAAAAACGGATCACTTCATATTCTGGTAGAGATGTGTTTTACCTAATATCGGACATGTTTTTTTTAACCTTACATTTTGTACTGAAACCTTAGTAGCTTATTTCAAACACTTGACAGCCAACCTTATTTACCTTATTATTCTGAAAATAGAAATCAATAATCTATTCACTCATTTTGTTTTCACTACCTTAAAAAGGAAATTATTGATCCGGAGAAAAATCGAATCGGATTTAAAAAATAAGGTTGGATGTGTCTATCCCAGGCCAATTACTAAGGTTTAATGATTTGAATATAAGGTTTTAAGAACTCATACTTGACCTGTTTCCCATGATATATTACACGAATATCAAGTGATCCGAAAAGACTATTCATTTTATAATTCGAAATTGATGAGGTTTTTATAGTTTTATCCGTTATTGAAGCATGCGATTTTCGACAAAACAATACTGACAAGTTGAATTGAACCTATAAACTTATCCATGAAGCCATACCGATTTTTTATCCTTCTACTTTTTTTATCATCACAGATCAGCAATTCCGTTGCCCAAAATAGTTTGCCAACTACTGATTCTGAATCAGATCCTGTCAAAACCAAATGGTGGACGGATGCCAGATTTGGAATGTTTATCCATTGGGGTGTGTATTCCAGTCCCGGACGCGGCGAATGGCTGATGTACCAGGAACACATTCCGTTTTCGGAATATGCATTGCTGGCCGATCAGTTCAATCCGCAGAAATACAATCCGAAAGAGTGGGTGGCAAAAGCCAAAGCCGCCGGAATGAAATATGTTGTTCTGACGACGCGGCATCACGATGGATTTTGTCTTTTCGACAGCAAAGTTTCTGATTTTACTGCACCAAAAACTGGATCTAAACGCGATCTGATCAAAGAATTTGCAGATGCCTGTCATGAGGCCGGAATGCGCATGGGTTTCTATTATTCTCTTCAGGACTGGCATTTTCCCGGAGTTTTACCTCAGGGTTCACCAGTAAATTCATCAACAATGAAATTACTTGCAGATCAGGCAAGGGATCAGGTTCGGGAACTTTTGACCAATTATGGAAAGGTAGATATTTTGTGGTTCGATGGTTTGACTGTTGATGGTCCGGAAGGCTGGCATTCGAAAGAATTGTTGGAAATAGCCCGGAAACTTCAGCCCGAAATCCTGATAAACGACCGTTCTGGCCTTCCCGGTGATTTTGCGACTCCGGAAAATGTTGTTGCCGCACAGCCTCGGCCCTGGGAATCGTGCTTCTGCATGAACCGAACCTGGGGATACGCGCCGAATGACCGAAACTACAAACCCGTCAATGAAATACTTCGGTTGCTCGCTTCCTGTGCTTCGCAAAGTGGTAATTTTTTACTGAATGTCAGTCCGGATGGAGAAGGAATTATCCCTGTTGAGCAAGATGAACTTCTGAAAAAAATTGGAAAATGGATGCAGGTGAATGGCAAAGCAATTTATGGAGCAGGTCCTTCTCCGGTGGTTGCACCAAATCTGGGAATGACATCCAGGGTTGGAGACAAAGTTTACATGCTGATTCAGCGGTGGCCAGGATCGACCGTGCCATTTGCATGGTGCGGAAGCAAGGTAAAATCGGCGCGTATGCTGACGACCGGACAATTGGCGCGGATCGAACAAAAAGGCGATCGGGTTTGGCTTCACGATTTACCTCAAACGCCACCCGATCCATGGTTAAATGTGATTGAACTGACTTTTGAGGGTGAACCCAAAGCCTCAGAACCGGCTTACCGGTAATAGCTTTTCCAACTCTAAAAAAAATATCCTTCTGCATTCTTAATTTTAACTTGCTTTGATTGCAACGCTAATTTTCAGGTTAATATTTAATGCGCATTATCCAAAATAACGGAAGTATTTAGCATCAGGCAGATATACTTTTATCTGGTTCAATATTTTGTTTTTGCCATGCATTGATATTATCCAGACAAGTACATAAATGCTGAAATTCCGGTAAATAACGTGATTGTTATTGAAGATAAAAATAGGAATGAATTGCAGTTAAACCCGATTTTGACTTGATTGTCTTGAATTGACGTGAATAAACCTCAGGTCTGAAATTTTGAAACAAGCACTAAAATTTTAATTGGAAACATGAAGTTAAAATCCAATCTTATATTGGGAATTCTATTTTTAGGTTCCTGTACCTCAATCGAAAAACAGATGAAAGAAATTCAGATTACCAGCGACCTATCCAAAAATCATGATCTGGACAACAATGACAATTTTTCGCCGGATGGTAAGTGGTTGGTTTACGATACCCGGACTGGTGTCGGCGGCATTGGTGGAAGTCCTTCCGTAGAAAGGGTGAACATTGAAACTGGTGAAAATCAGGTGCTCTTTGGAATTCCTGATAACAAAGACTATGGCCCGGGTGCCGGCGCAGCCAGTTATCATCCGATCGAAAACAAAGTCATTTTCATTCATGGATTACCGGTTTGCACCGAAGCCAATCCTTATCAGCAATGGCGCCGTTCAGGCGTGATTGTAAAAGATGACAAGCCCAATGTTGCAATAAATATGGATTCAAGAGATGTGACTTTTCCATTTACTCCCGGTGCATTACGGGGCGGTACTCATCGCCATGAATTCAGTCGTGATGGCAAATGGGTAGGCTACACCTACAATGATGCCATCATGAAACACGTGGAAGATTCAACCGGAATCAAATGGAATCTGCGAACCATTGCCGTTTCCAATCAGCAACATCCGGTTGCTGTCGATGTGAATGATGAAAATGTTCAGGGAACATGGTACAGTGCGGTGGTTGTTCGGGTTGTTCCTGATCCGAAACCGGGTAGTAATGAAATCAGCAATGCGGCCTCTGACAGTTGGATCGGTGCCAGCGGATACACAAAACCGGATGGAACCAAACAGGTTGCAAGGGCATTCATTGGCAGTGTTCGCAATAAGGCTGGAAAACCGGTTGACGAACTTTTTGTGGTTGATATTCCTGATTCAATCAACGTGCCTGGCGAGTATGGACCGCTTGAAGGAACCCGGACAACTTTTCCAATGCCACCAAAAGGAACAGTTCAGCGAAGACTGACTTTTACTGCAGAAAGTAAATACCCGGGTTGCGGAGGAGTGGTGCGTGCATCATTCGATGGAAAAAAGATTTCTTTTCAGGCCAAAGATCAAAACGGAATTCAGCAAATATTCCTGATTTCACCTTCTGGCGGTGTAGTAACCCAACTGACAGAACACACCACAGGTGTTCAAAGCGGTATCCGCTGGAGTCCCGATAATCAGTCAGTAATCTATGTTTGGGACAACAGTATTATTCAGTGCCAGGTTTCGGATCGCCGGTTTGAAAAGAGATTCAAGAGGTTGACTGCTAAAACTACAGGAGCTCCATCGAATTTGGTGTGGTCGAATGACGGGAAAACAATTGCATTTAACCGGTCAGTTTCAGGCGGAAGTACCGAACCCAAAAATCAAATATTTATTTTCAGGCTGGAATAAGAATATTGAAGTCTTGGGATTTGAAAGCCACCGAGTGGCGGAATATTTGTAGATTAAGAAATTGAATGATAAAAACCGTCCGTTTGATAAAACTGAACAAAGCAATAACCATCATTCGGACGGAATAGTATGAACAATCAAAGTAGCATTTTTACTAAAGTTTATCTCATTCTAAATTCCAAAACGTTTAATATTTTACTTTAAAATCGTAGCAATGAAACATCTGGTTCTGGTAATTTCGGCATTATTTTTTTTACTTGTTGGTATCGCTCAGCGGCCGGCCCAGGGACCTATGTCTGATAAAACATATACACCTGAAGAACTGGGCTATAAGCTATTCTGGCAGGATGAATTTAATGGAAATCAGCTGGATACTACCAAATGGAAAGTACGCGGAATCGGTGCACGGGCCATTGCATACGTTTCGAAAGAAGCGGTGAAGGTTGAAGATGGTTGTGTGAAATTGTATGCACTGCAAAAAGGCGACAGCCTGCTTGGAAGTGCTATCGGTACGCAGGGTTTGTTCATGTCGAGGTATGGTTATTACGAATGCCGCGCTCAGGTTCAGAAGTCGCCGGGAGGCGTTTGGGCCGCATTTTGGATTCAGTCAGCAAAAATATCGCAAGGTGAAGATCCTGCTGTTTTTGGTGCTGAAATCGATATCATGGAATGTTTCAGGAAATTAGGAACCGACATCGTTTCGCACAATGTTCACTGGGCATACGGACCGCACCAGCAATCGACCCATGGGATGCAAAGTTACCTGAAGGGCGTTGGAGAAGGCTTTCATACCTTTGGTTTGGAATGGTTTCCGGACAAATATGTTTTCTATGTCGATGGTTACCGGTTTTACGAAGTAACTACGGGGATTTCAAATATCGACGAATATATGATCCTCAGTATGGAATATCCCGGAAATAAGGAGGAAATATCCCAAAGTATTTTTCCTGACGTCTTTGTAGTTGACTATGTGAAGTTTTATCAAAAAATTAATGGGCAATAGTACAATTAAACGAAATAAAAATGGATACTTCAACGGTTCAAAAATGGACACAATAATTTGAAGTTAAACAATTCAAAAAACAGAAAAAACAGATGAACCTGATCCTTCGCTTTTCGCTATTTGTACTTTTTTTATCCTTCATGCAAAGTTTGCTTGCTCAAAAGAATGTTGAAATCTTATCAGTTCCTGCCGGGAATAAGTTTTCAGAAATAAAAATCGGAGGCACAACGATCCTGCCCAGCGGGCGATTTGTCACTCCGGCTGGCCAGTTAATCCGGATAACAGACGATCCATTTGGTCTGGCCATATCGCCCAACGGCAAAAAATCGGTGACGCTCCACGACGGAGTTTTTACCATCATCGATATTGAATCATTAAATGCAATCCGGGTTCCCAGCTACGATAATAAAATCAAATCACCCTTGTCGAAAGGGTCGTTTTTGGGAATCGCATTTTCAAGCGATTCGAAAACAGTTTATTTGAGTGGTGGAGATAATGGAGCCGTGATCAAATATGACATCGAAAGTTTAACCCGGCTCGATTCAATTTCATTAAATGGAACTGTTAACGGACTTGAATTCAACGACAGTTTCACTTCCGATCTGGTTCTCAATGAATCGAATAATGAGTTACTTGTTTTGGATCGGGCTAATTTTCGGATGGTTCGCATCGATTTAGCTTCCAGAAAAGTTACAGCATCCATTAAAGTTGGCCGATTGCCTTTTGGACTGACTTTGAGTCCGGATAAAAAAATGGCTTTGGTTGCCAATGTAGGAATGTATGAATATCCGCTGATCACCGGAGCAACTCCCAAAAACTATGATTCGTTGATGATTTCTCATCATCCTTATGGAGATAATACTCCGGAATCGATTAATGGAACCGTCGTTGAAGGAAAGAAGGTTCCCGGTGTTGGAAGTCCGTTGCATCCTGATGCCATGAGCGTATTTACCATTGATTTGCAGACCAATCAAGTGATTGACAAATTCAAAACTGGACATCAGATCGGGCAAATGGTTGAAGATGCAGAAGTTGTGGGCGGAGCAAGTCCGAATTCGATAGCTGTCGGGCAGCAATTTGCCTATGTAACCAATGCTACGAACGATAATATTTCAATCATCGACTACAAAAATCATAAGCTTCTCGGTCACATTCCGATTCGTGTTGATCAACGAATTGATCATTATCGTGGGCTACTGCCTTTCGGAATTACTTTAAGTAAGGATGAGAAAACACTGTATGTGGCTTTATTGGGATTTAATGCTGTTGCGGTTATTGATGTTCCGACGCAAACAACTAAAGGCATTATTCCATCCTGCTGGGGACCGACGCGGGTCAAGTTATCTGACGATGAAAAAGAAATTTATATCATTTCGTGCCGTGGTTTTGGTGCCGGGCCCAATGGCGGAAAAGGTTTTGTTTCGCCTCCGCAGGGCTATTATATTGGCGATATCCAATTGGGCAGTTTTCAGAAAGTAAGTATGCCTGATGCAAATCAACTGGCAGCTTACACGAAACAATCCATTGATAATACCTTCAGGAATGTAAAAATTAAGGATGACAAGAACAATCCTTTACCGGCTTTACCGGGTTTGCATAAAACACCGATTAAATATGTGGTGTACATTACCAAAGAGAACCGGACCTATGACGAAATTTTTGGTCAGATGAAAAATGCAACAGGTGACAGCACTTTGGCGCGATTTGGAGTGAACAACGAATATACATTGCCCGATTCGCTCCGGAACAAATTTCCGCATTTACGAATTAGTCCAAATCACATTAAGGCTGCCAAACAGTTTTCATTTTCAGATAATTATTACTGCGACAGCGATGCGTCTATTCATGGCCATCACTGGATGATGGGGGTAATACCGAACGAATGGGTAGAGACCAATTCAAGTGTTTCGAAAACAGCCATGATTTTTTCAAAGGCTCCCGGTAGAAGATTTCCAGGATCAACCGGAAGTATGGACCCTGAGGACTATGCTGAAAAAGGCGGGCTTTGGGAAGCGCTTGAGAGGGAAAATGTATCATTTTACAATTTCGGAGAAGCCAATGAAACCGGGCATGTGCGCGAGGAATGGTACGATACCAATACCGGGGCAGCCCATGGGGTAATGGTTCCCATGCAAAAAGCCTTGTTTACCAGAACCAGTCACGATTATGCCGGTTTTAATATGAATATTCCTGATCAGTACCGGATGGATCAGTTTGAGAAGGAATTTACTGACAAATGGATCAAAGGGAAAGAAAAACTGCCTTCCCTGATTACCATGCAGGTGCCGAATGATCATGGTGCAGGTATCCGTCCTGAAGATGGATACATCTATCCACATTCGTTTATGGTGGACAACGATTTGGCCGTGGGTCGCATTTTGCATTTCTTGTCGCGCACGAAATACTGGAAAAATATGCTGGTCATTATTACTGAAGATGATCCGCAGGGAGGAGTCGATCACATTGACGCCCATCGCTCAGTATTAATGATGGCAGGTCCATATGTAAAAAAAGGATATGTTTCTCATAATCATGCCAATTTCGGATCTATTCTGAAAACCATCTATAACATTCTGGATGTGCCTTATGTGAATCAGTTTGATGTGACGGCATCGTTGTTGCAGGATTTTTTTACATCGAAACCTGATTTTACTCCATACACTTTGGAAAGGCACGATGAACGCGTATTTGATGCTGAAAAGGCCATGAAAAAATACAATCGCACCATCGACTGGCGCAAAATTGAACAAGGACCTGACATGGACGATGAAGAAGTGGAACGCGAAATCCACTACAGGAATAAATATGATAATGAAGGTGAACAACGTAAAAAACTCTATAAAAACAAATAGAGCGTAATTTGTATATAAACAAATGGTTGATTAATAGATGATAATAGTATTAACTCATGAAACGTCCATGACAAAATTTGAAGCATAGGATGATGATTATAAAACCATAAATGATGACAATGCTTTTTTAAGCCTCACCCTTCGGGGGAGGTTTGGAGGGGGCTATAAATTATCTACTCATGAAGAAATTTTTTACAATCCTTGGAATCTTGATCCTGGTGCTGATTTCCGGCATCCTGTTTTGGGTGAATTCGAACCTGAAAGACCGGCATCCGGGCTATAAAGCCGACCTGAAAATTATCAGTGAAAAACCGGGGCAATTGTCAGCCGGATTTGCTGCCTTACCAATTACGCCTGTGGTTACAGACACATGGACGGATAAAGATGGAGACAATGAATATGATCCCCAAAAAGGTGATGCCTATACCGATGTTAACGGAAACGGTGTTTTTGATGCGGTATGGATTGCAGGAATGAGCAACAGCAAGCCGGCCAATGGAATTCATGATGATGTCTGGGCCCGGACCATGGTGATTGATGACGGAAAAACTCGTTTGGCGATTGTGGTGATCGATGCCATCGGTTTTTTCAACGACGATATCATTGACGCCCGCAGCCGGATTCCAGCAGAGGCTGGTGTGACGTATACGATTATTTGCTCAACACATACGCACGAAGGACCCGATTTAATGGGGATCTGGGGTGAATCTCCTTTCAAGAGCGGTGTCAACAAAAAGCACATGGAATACGTAAAAAATCAGATTGCTGCTTCGGTAATGGCCGCGGTAAAGAATCTTCGTCCTGCACACTTGTCTGTTTCTGAAGATTTGACCGGAGCCATTCCATTGGTAAAAGACACCCGGGCTCCTGAAGTTTTTGATTCAGGATTACGACTGATTAAAGCCATTGACAAGGAAAATGGTGCCACTCTGGGATCCTTAATAGCTTGGGCTGATCATCCTGAAACCTTATGGAGTGAGAATTTGCTCATTTCTTCCGACTTTCCGCATTTTGTGCGTGAAGGCGTTGAGAAAGGCGTTTTTAATGGCGATAGTCTGATGAAACCAGGAATTGGCGGGGTCGCCGTTTATATCAATGGGGCAGTCGGTGGTTTAATGACCACTCACCCCAGTTTGACGGTAAAAGATCCTTTTACTGGTCAGGAATTTAAGGACCCAACTTATGAAAAGACTGCAGCACAAGGAAAAACCTTGTCGCTGTTAGCCTTGAATGCCATGGAAAAATCTTCTGAAGTAATTGATTCAGCCGGAATATCTTTGGTCGTCAAAACAGTAGAACTTCCAATAGATAATATCGTGTTTAAACTAGCCACTTCGCTCGGTGTTTTAGATCGGGGTACTACCGGCTGGATGAAAATGCGCTCTGAACTTTCAGTTTTTCAGATTGGACCGATTTCGTTCACCACCATTCCCGGAGAACCTTATCCCGAACTCATCAACGGTGGGGTAGAAGCTCCAGCAGAAAGGGACTTTAAAATTGATCCGCTGGAAATACCTGCAATACGGGACATGATGAGCGGTAAATACAAATTTGTATTTGGTTTGGCGAACGATGAAATTGGCTACATCATTCCAAAAAGTCAATGGGATGTTGATGCTCCATATGCTTATGGCCGAAAAGATTCGCCATATGGTGAAGAGAATTCACTGGGATCAGGAACCGCGCTCATTCTGCATCAAAACATAAAAGAAATGCTGGGTGAGTTGAATGAAAAATGAATTTGAAGATTTGAAAATTCCATATTTTGACAATTTGAAAATGAGTAAATTGATAATCTTAGTGGATATAATCCAGTTAATTATATGAGCGTGCCGATGAAATCTAAGATTGTAAAACGGATTCTGAAAAGACTGTTGGTTGTGCTTGTTGCCTTTTGTTCACTCATGGTTACACCAAGGCTGTGGTCTGC
>CAIPKZ010000121.1 GCA_903865775.1 uncultured Prolixibacteraceae bacterium
TGGTTTAAAGCCCCTGCACGCCGAAACAAATTGTATGACACCAACGATGAAGTTGTGATTCCAAATGCATTCAATTATGAAGCCTGGAATTTTCAGCCGATAAGCCGTTCATTGGTTTTCGATATTTCGTATTGGGTTCCTACTGCAGTAAGTCCGGTTTCGAATTCAAATGAAAACAATTTGACAAATTACCCAAATCCGTTTAACGGAAGCACAACGATCGAGCTACAGCTTGAAAACAATTCGTATGTTCGGGTTTTTGTTCTTGATATGGCAGGTCGCATGGTTTCAAATCTTCAGGAAGGAAATCTTACTGAAGGAAAACATCGTTTCGAATTTGACGGTTCAGCACTTCCAAAAGGGTTGTATGTTGCGAAGGTTCTGACGAATAATTCACAGAAGGCAATCAAAATGCTGTCTAAATAGAGAAATAAAGCATAAATTGAAAAAGAGCTTCATTGGCCGAAAGGCTGATGGAGCTCTTTTAAAAATCATTATATTTGATCGGACATTTTCCTGAAAAAGTAAAAAGGTAGATACCATGAAGAAACTCGGTTTAATATTCGCGATCATTGGCTTATTTTCGTTAGCGACTATGGCACAAGATCTGAAAGAAATTGACGGAATATACTACGAAAAAAATGTGGCTTATACCGGAAAATACAGTACCCATTTCCCAAACGGGAAAACCAAGATGGAGATGAATCTTGAGAACGGATTAAAAAATGGCACTGTAAATGTTTATTTTGAAAATGGTCTTTTAAATGAAGTCCGGTTGTATAAAAACAATTTGATGCACGGTTCATGGATCACCTATAACGAGCAAAAAGTGCTGATCGGACTGGCCAATTATAAAGATGGTTTGAAGCATGGTGTCTGGATGATCTGGGATGCAAACGGAAATTTGCTCTATGAGCTTCATTACAACATGGGCGAAAAGACTGGAATCTGGCGAAATTTTGGCAAGGATGGCGAGATTGTAAGCGAACGTGAATATCCTGAAAAACTCAAAGGAAAATAATGCGATTCGCAGGAGTTGTTGAATTGGGTTTTTAACCCATCGAATTTTATCGATTAAGAAAAGAGGACTGTAGTTTCATCGCTAAAATGTGTTTGAGAAGGTGAAAAAGGGCATTTTGTAATCCTATTTTAATTATTCTGTCTTTTCTGCATATCAAATAATCCAATCTGTAATATTATTTTAATCATGGTTTAATCGCTCTGTAATAGGACTGCATTATTTTTGACAGTATTAACAGAAGTTGTAATACTAAATATTGACATCATGAAAAAAGTAATTTTTGCCTTAATGGTTGCGTTTGTTGCTGGTTCAGCATTTGCAGAAAAAACGAGCACTAAAATTGAAGTTAAAGCTGAAACTAAAACTGAATCAGCATTGATTTCATTAAGCGGAAACATTATCGATGAAGTTTCCGGAGAAGCTTTAGTCGGCGTTGAAGTTAAACTGGAAGGCACAGAATTGAAAACCTATACTGATTTTGATGGTCATTTTGTAATCGACAATTTGAAAGCCGGAGAATGCAAACTGGTGACAAGTTATACTTCGTACAATAAAAAAGAAAAGACATTACAGGTCGATTCTAAAAGTAATCAGGTAAAGATAGAGCTTAGTGCTTCTAAATAGATATAGATTTTTACGGATAGTATTGGTTTAATTCAGAACCTCTTCGACATAGCACGAAGAGGTTTTTTGTTTTTCACCGCATGCCTTAAATTTCATATCCCAGAATTTCTCAGTTTTTCAGCAATCCATTCATCCGGTTTTTATCCAGAATTTTAATGAAACGACGGTCGGTTTCAATCAGGCCATCCTGACTCATTTCGCCCAGAGCCCTGGCCAGTGAAGGACGGGTAACACCAAACATTTCGGCCAGCTGTCCCTGCGATTGAGGTATTTCAACGGTTTGCAAGCGGTCCCCGGCCATTTCGAGCAGGTAATGTGCAATTTTTTGTCGGATCGTTTTAAAGGAAAGGAATTTCAGCTTTTGCGATAAAAACTGTGCCCGGCTCGAGATGGTGTTCAGGTAGTTATTCAGGATCAGTGAATTTAACTGAAGTAATTTCACAAACTCAGGTTTCGGAACCGATACAATTTCTACATCCGTATTGGCCGAAACGGTTACCGGAAACTGATTCTCTTTTCCGAATAGAAATGCAGTTGCCAATGGACGAGGAGCTTCGATGTCTTCTATCTTTATTGTTTTCCCCGAATAGTCGTTCATTTCGGCTTTTACGTTTCCCATCTGGATAATGAGCAAACGGTCGCAGATTTCTCCACCGTTTACGATCAAATCACCTTTGTTATACAGTTTAACCTGATAATGAATCTGGCTGAACAATTTTTGAAGCTCATCCGGAGCAATGCCACGGAAAATGGGCGACTGGCAAAGTATCTCGGGTTGAATCATGTTTTAAGTTTCTATTGTTTCAATAGTTTTTGTTTGTTTGTAACATTGGTTACATTTCAGAAAACCGAAAGTCTGTACTTTTGTTTCAGAAAATACAAAATTAGTAACCGGAACGGTGAATCAAATTCATCAATCAAAAATAATCAATCTCATGATACGCGAAATTGTAACTATTGACGACGAAAAATGTAACGGTTGCGGAATTTGTATTCCGAACTGCCACGAGGGTGCATTGCAAATGATCGATGGAAAAGCCAGGCTAATTAGCGAACTGATGTGCGACGGATTGGGAGCCTGTTTGGGTCATTGCCCTGAAGGTGCGATTACAATCGAAAAGCGCGAAGCCGACGAATATGATGAAGTTTTGGTTGTTCAGCAAATTATACCAAAAGGTAAAAATACATTGGTCGCTCATATGAAACACCTGAAAGAACATGGTGAAACTGTTTTTCTGAAGCAGGCTGTCGGATATCTGAAAATGAATGCCGGATCAATTCCTTTCAGTGTTGATGCGGTGATTGCCGAGGTTCATTCAGTGAAAATTGAACAAGCCAGCGGATGCGCTTCCGGAGGATGTCCCGGATCTCAGGAAGTAAGCTTTGAACCAAAGAATTTGCGTTTTGCACCTGTAGCTGCAGTTACTGAAGCGCCTTCGGCTCTTCGCCAGTGGCCGGTTCAGATGCATTTGATTAATCCGGCAGGCGCAAGTTTCCAGGGAACCGATTTGCTTTTGGCCGCCGACTGTGTTGCATTTAGCCTTGGAAATTTCCATTCCAAACATTTGGCCGGAAAATCGCTTGTAATCGCCTGTCCGAAACTCGATCAGGGCAAGGAAATCTATGTGGAAAAGATTCGTCGCCTGATCGACGAAGCGAAAGTGAATACCATTACCATTATGATGATGGAAGTTCCTTGCTGCGGAGGCTTATCTCAATTAGTTCAGATGGCTGCTTCACAAGCTACGCGTAAAGTTCCTGTCAAGGAAATTATTGTCAGCATCAAAGGAGATATTCTCGAAGAAAGCTGGGTTTAAAAGTCTCCTACCATCATTTGTTGACCACAGAAGAACAAGTAGTCATCAAATTTCTGAATGATCATAAACTGGCCTATTCACTAATCTATTGACTAAGTAATTGAATTGTAACTGTTTATTAATTATCTATTAATTCTGGCTTTACAAACTGCAGCTAAAAGAAGTCTACTTTCGCATTAATAAAATTGGATACAATCCCAATGTATATGACTTTAAAACTTCTGATTATTGCTGATAACAATCAAGTATTGCGATTTGGATTACAATTGATTCTGGACCAAAGTAGTGATTTGGCTATCAAGGAAGAAGCGATGAATGGTGACGACCTGCTTAAAGAGATTACTGCCAGCCAATACAATATTTTACTGTTTGATTTAATGATGCAAGGGAAAGATTCAGTTGCAGTGCTAAAAGAAGTAAAAAGTAAATGGCCGCAAATCCCATTGGTAATTTTTACAATCGATCCAGGCAATTTGCACTCGGCAAGAATGGTACGGAGCGGTGCCTTCGCTCAACTAAACAGGAAAACAAATCCCGGAAATATTGGTTCAATCCTTCGATCACTTGGAAATATTAAAAAATTCATTTTCCCTTACCAGGCTGATATGTTGGCCGATATGCTCGTTTTCCTTGAAAATCCAGTCTTTAGGACTCATGAACAGACAATTGGCAGGAAGCTTCAACGCTTCATTCAACCTGCCGTCAGTCTTAAAAAATCAGATATACGGGGAATAAAGTCTCCTGTTTTTAAATCATTCCCTTTTTGCCAGGATCACGGATTGACCATTTTGAATTTTAACTAAGCGTTTATTTCGGATTTTCTGACAACACTAATCGACTCGTTCAATAGTAACGCATTTCAAATATACACATAAACCACTGGGTTAAACTACTGCCTCTTCATTAAGAAAGCGTCGAAATAAGTACTCATTTTTTGAATATGAAAATAATAAGCGGACAATTCAACGATTCCTATTTCCCGATCATGGACGGAGTAGGTATGACGGCTCACAGCTATGCATTCTGGCTGAATGAAAAATATGGCAAAAGTATGGTGGTAGCACCAAATGTCAAAGATTACAAAGACAAAGTGCCATACGAAGTCATCCGGTTTAAATCAGTACTTCTGCCAGGGATGAATCCTTATCGTGTTGGATTGCCGCGCATTGATGTAGAGTATAAAAAGAAAATCAAAAAAGTCGGGTTCGACCTGATTCATGCCCATTGTCCGTTTATTAGCGGGCAGGCTGCACAAAAGCTTGCAAAGAAGCTCAACATACCATTTGTAACCACCTTTCATACGAAATATCGGGATGACTTTGCCAAAGTTTTCAATAACCATTATTTTGTCGATTTCCTGGTAAATATGACACTTAATTTATACAACTCGGCCGACATGGTGTGGGTTCCAAACATAGCCACGGGGCAAACGCTGAAAGAATACGGATTTAATGGCTCATTTGAGGTTATGCCCAACGGCACAGATATGGCTGTGCCCAGCAACAAAAAAATGATTGCTTACCGCAAAAAGGGGCTTGAAATGATTAAGGCAGGGAATGATGAATTTGTGATGCTTTTTGTGGGCCAGCACAGGTGGGAAAAAAACGTCAGGTTAATCATCGAATCGCTCAGGATGATCAAAGAATCAGGAAAATCGTTTAAAATGGTTTTTGTTGGCGAAGGTTATGCTACTGATGATATGAAAAAGCTGGTAAAAAAATACAAGCTTCAGGATCATGTTGTTTTTCTGAAAGTGATCACAGATCGTGAAGAACTTCAATATGTCTTTGCTGCTTCAGATTTATTTGTTTTTCCATCGGTTTATGACAATTCTCCTCTTGTCATTCAGGAGGCAGCAGCATTCGATATCCCTTCGGTTTTGGTAAGAAACAGTTCATCGGCCGAAAAGATTATTGATGGTGTCAATGGATTTCTGGTCGAAAATGATTTAGGCGATCTTACAAAAGCGATATCCGGGCTGATGAATAACCGGCAGGCGATCAGGAAAGCCGGAGAAGGAGCGCGAAAAACGATTTATCATCCATGGGAAGCCATTGTCGACGATGTTTACCAACGATATACTGATATCATCAAAGAGCACCGAAATTTCAGTAAAAAGCACAACTAATTAAGAGTATGAAAAAAGGTCAGTTGATTGGGTTTGCCCTGATTATCTTATCCTGGATTTTCTGGGGTCTGGTCTTTATCGTTCCATTTCTAAAATTAGGAATCAAAACCACCACTTTGGCGGTAACATTGCTATTAATCGCTACAAATATATTTTGGCTTGGAGTTTTTCTTTCGGGGAAAGAGGTTTTGGCAAAATTTCAGATTATGCAAAAAATCAAAATTTTATTTTCAGGAAAAAATCCGAAATAAAATGAAGGTTAGCCGGTTCCGATTTCCATCTGGCAGGCCTTGTCCGTATATCGAACCCGCTGCTCAAATACAAAAAACCGGTTCAAAAATAAGCAACAGTTGGTTGGTTAAAATCAATAGCCACGACTGCGGCATGCAACATCTGTACCAAAAGGAGGAAAACTTGACGACATTGTTGCCGGCACAGGTGGTGAACCTCTTTCTTGCAGCATCAATGAAATGTCTGTTTTCAGCCATTCTGAACAGGGGTTCGCTGTTGTTTCATTATGGGCCGACAGCATTTCCGTCAGCTTTGTCGGCATAGCCGGAAATATAATTTACAGTTATAAACGTTCCGATAAAAAAACTGAAACTGAGGATCAGTGGTTGAAAATCCAGCTTCTGATTTGCACGATTCATAATTTAATATACAATTCACTGATTATTAACTATTTTGTAACAATATGCATAGTACTTTACAGGAGCATTTAGCTCAGGCATTATGCAGGAAAACATTCGAAAATTAGATATAGCAGTTATTTCAGACGTACATCTGGCCACTCTCGCCAGTAAGGCCAAACCCCTTCTCAAATATTTAAAGTCTATTCAGCCCAAGATGCTGGTTTTGAATGGCGACATCATCGATTCGTGGCGGTTCAGCCGGAATTATTTTCCCAAATCTCATTTGAAAGTAATCCGTCAGATCGTAAAAATGGTTGAAAAAGGTGTTCAGGTGGTGTACATTACCGGAAACCATGACGATGTCTTCCGGAAATTCAACAATACCAGGCTGGGTAATTTCAGCATTGTCAATCAGCTTGAACTGACCATTGAAAACCAGAAAGTCTGGATTTTTCATGGAGATGTTTTCGATCATATCATACATCATTCGCCCTGGCTGGCAAAGTTAGGAGCAGCAGCTTATGGTTTGCTGACAGGTTTCAACAAAATACTGAATGCAATACTGAGAACCTTTGGAGGGAAAGATATGATCCTCTATAAATCAATGAAGAAACGCATTTCGAAAGAAAAAAAGATTTTGACCAATTTCGAACTGGCCATTGCCAATGCGGCATTGAGTAAAAATGTCGATCTGGTGATTTGCGGTCACACGCATATTCCTGCTGATAAAACGACTACTAGTGAAAAGGGAACGGTCAGGTATATCAATTGCGGTGACTGGGTTGAAAATTATACATCGGCAGAGTGTATCGATGGAGTCTGGAGCCTAAACTATTTTGTTGCCGATTTAGATCAGGAGGAACCTGAAATGCCAGATGATGAGCTTTATATTCCTGATAAAAAACAGTTGTTCAGGTCTATTCTGGAAGAGATGAAAGTAGCAAGTTTTTTTTAACCGATCATTAACCGAACTCAAACATCCATACTATGAAAATTCTATACGCCATACAAGGAACCGGAAACGGTCATCTGGCCCGTGCCACCGAAATAGTTCCGATGTTGAAATTAATGGCCGACACCGATGTTTTGGTAAGTGGAACTCAGGCAGATTTGAAAGTACCTTTCAAGATTGACTACCGGTTCTCCGGGATGAGTTTTATTTTCGGGCAAAAAGGTGGTGTTGATATCCAAAAGACCATTCAGCGGATGTCGCTGATCCAGTTTTTTCGTGATATCCACAATTTGCGCATTGATCAGTATGATTTGGTTATCAGCGATTTTGAACCGGTTTCGGCATGGGCATGCTGGTTACAAAACAAGGAATGCATTGGGTTGAGTCATCAGAGTGCAGTATTGCATCCTTCAGCTCCACAACCCGATTTCAGTGATTGGTTCGGAAAAAAGATTCTGAAATATTATGCCCCAACCACTTATCAATACGGTTTCAATTTTAAACCTGCCTCGCCTGATATTTTTCCTCCGGTTATTCGTAATGACATTCGAAATGCCGAAACAAGCGTGAAACCTCATTACACGGTTTATCTGCCCGCATACAGCGACAAGCAGATTCAGGATGTTTTGTCAAAAATTCCTGATATCACCTGGGAAGTGTTCTCCAAACATTCCAAAGGTGAGTATCGGATAGGAAATCTACATTTTCAGCCTGTTTCATTGGAAGGCTTTACCGAAAGTTTTCTGAGCTGTACAGGATTAATTTGTACTGCCGGATTTGAAGGTCCGGCTGAAGCAATTTTCATGGGAAAAAAGCTTTGCGTCATCCCGATGAAAAAACAGTATGAGCAATATTGCAATGCCGCCTACCTGAAATCGATGGGGATAAAAGTGCTCGATCATTTCACCACTTCAGCTCCTGAGCTGACCCAATGGATTCAGAATTCAACCGCATTGCAAATCAAATTTCCGGATTTAACGTTCGAAATTCTTGAGAGCATTCTTCGGAAGCATTATACCTACGATCTGACTTCAGAATTACTCGGACAATCTTATTTTTAGATTTAGACGCTCATCTGATCGAATTGGCCTATTGTATTCCTGTATTGGGAATTCTGTAAAACTTCGCCATTACCGGTACTATTATATTACAATGAAAAAACACATATTCTACCTGTTTTTGCTTATTAACCTGATGTTTTCCTGTACCAATGAGCAGGAAGATCCTCTGCCGGTTGTTAAAATGACTCCATCAATTGAGTTAAAAAAATATCCGGATGGATTCAATTTTTACGTTCTAAGCGACTTGGGTAAAAACGGGCATAAAAATCAACAGGTAATGGCCAATCAAATGGCCGGGCTGTCTGGTCGAATTGATCCCAAATTCATTGTTTCTTGTGGAAATAATTTCCAGGGCGTTGGTGTTGAGTCAGTTGATGATCCACTCTGGAAGAGCGAATTTGAAAATGTTTACAAAAAACCATCCCTTCAAGTGGATTGGTTTCCGGTTTTGGGAAATCACGATTACAAAGGAAATTCACAAGCCGAAATTGATTATTCAAAACGTAGTAACAGATGGCGGTTTAATTCGCGATACTATACTTTTGTCCGGCAGATAAATGACTCTGTTTCTGCCCGGTTTATTTTTCTTGATACAACTCCATTACTTGACAAGTACCGCAAAAAACAAGGATATGAGGATGTTGCCAAACAAGATTCGGCTCGTCAGATTGAATGGCTAAAAGCTATTCTGGCTAACTCAAAAGAGCAGTGGAAGTTGGTTTTTGGTCATCACCCCATTTTTTCGGCCAGCACAAAACAAGATATTGCTTCTGAATCGATTCAGCGAATTAGGCCGATACTCGAAAAATATAAGGTGCAGTTTTATATCAGTGGCCATGATCGTGATTTGCATCATTTAAAGGAAAAGAATGGTAAGCTAGATTATATGGTTAACGGGGCTGAAAGTAAAACCGCGCTTACAGTAACCAACGAAAGATCACTTTTCAGCAAATCGGCTACTGCTTTTTCTTCGGTTACTTTCCACGGAGACAGCATCAGGTATTC
This sequence comes from uncultured Prolixibacteraceae bacterium, assembly GCA_903865775.1. Taxonomy (GTDB): domain Bacteria; phylum Bacteroidota; class Bacteroidia; order Bacteroidales; family Prolixibacteraceae; genus Aquipluma. The sequence goes on from CAIPKZ010000121.1 coordinate 9,241, forward strand.
CTTTATCAACATCAAAGGACAACTTGAGTATAATTTTGAAAGGTCGTACAAATAATCTGATTGTATGACTTTGCAACGGATTCTTTATCTAAAGATTAATTGCATTTGCAGATGGCACAGTAAAGCAAAAGCATGATCCTCCGTCGGTATTGTCTTCAATCCAAATCTTTCCTCTATTCATTTTTACAAATTCCTTGCACAACTTCAATCCAAATCCCGAGCCTTTTTCGTTCAGTAAACCAACGGAAACTGAATTCACTTCGGTATTAAAAATTGATTTTTTGAACTTTTGCTCAATCCCAATTCCAGAATCGGATACCGAAATGATATATTGATTCCTTTCACGATCGGAGTTGATCTCGATGATTCCATTCTCAGGTGTGAATTTGATGGCATTGGAAACCAGGTTACGAATTATGCACATAAACAGATCAGCATCGGCCTTTATCATTGAATCTCCGGAAATATTGATGATAAGTTGGATGTTCTTTTGCTTCAGAATGGTATCATACATTCTTGAAGACTCATTGACCAGTTTTTCCAAAGAATGTTCACTGATAACCGGTGTAATCCGGTTAAGACGTGAACGCGACCAATGCAACAAATTATCCATCAGGTGAAAGGCATTCTTGGCTGATTCGTCGAGTGCACCTAATGTTTTATGCACCTTTTCTTTTGGCATGGTGCTGTATTTCAACGAAAGCATTTCGGTTAAGTTTTTAAACCAAAAAAGCGGATTCCTTAATTCATGGGTGATAATCGAGAAAATCTTATCCTTTTCCTGGTTCGCTTTTTCGAGTTCTTTATTCAGCTTTCCAAGTTCAATATTTTGTATTGTTATCTGATTATTGAGTTGTTCCAAACGTTTGTTTGCCTTTTTCTTATTTTCAAAACGGAAATAAAACATGAACATAAACGCAATTGTAAAGGCAAGAGCAATAATGAACATACCGATTAACGCATTCTTGTGAAGAATTGTCATTTCTTTTAATTCGTTTTCTTTTCGCAATACTTCATTGTCTTTTTCTTTCTTTTCGGTTTCGAACGAGATGCGTAATTCCGACAGCCGGTGATTATCTTCCGCCTGAATGGTTTTTTTCTCAGACTGCGCATATTGTATGTAATATTCAAGCGATTTTGAGAAATCATGTTGACTCAGGTAACATTGGTACAATCCCCAATATCCATCATGATCAAGTTGTGTTAGATTGGCCGATTTCGCCTTTTCAAGACAAAGGCTGTATGATTGTTTGGCCGAATCGATCAGGTTCAGGCCAAAGTAGGCTTTCCCCAATTCAAGCGAAGCTTCTGCCACACCGGAATCATATCCTGATTTCGCTGCAATATCAAGCGATTGAAGTAAATAACGTTTTGCCGTATGAAAATCCGATTCAAGATTAGATACCTTCCCCAAATTATTCAAGGCTTTTACCTTACCTTTTATATACTGAATTTGTTCACAATTGCTCAAGGCTTTTAAAAAGTATAAACGGGCGCTATCTGTTTCATTCTTTACAAGGAATACTTTCCCAATATTGTTGTATGAATTCGCCAAACCTTCAGGAGTTTTGAGAACTAGTCGGTATTCAAGTGCTTTTCGGTGAAATTCCATAGATTTTTCCGGTTGGTCGAGCGAGAGATAAATCGTTCCAAGATGATTACAAACATCGGCCAGATTGATATAGTCATTCGTTTTTTCGCAAGTGTTATAAGCGTCCAGATAACATCTCAATGCCATGTACAAATTACCGTCGTTGTTATAGGTTTTTCCAAGGCTTAATAATACTGAGGCAGTTTGCAACAGATTTCCATTGGTTTTGTAAATATCGATGGCTCGTTTATAGGATAAAACCGATTCTTCAAAATTTCCAGTCGTATGTAAATATTTGCCAACATAATTATGCGCGCTGGCTTCCAATCCTGAATATTTATTTTGTTGAGCTATTTTCAGAGCCTTTTGGAATAATTCGCCCGATTTCGCGTATTGGCCCCGAATGTAATAGATCGTTCCGATTTCGATCAATGACCGGCATTGACCTCTTGCGTAACCAATCTTTTCGGACAATTGCATCGCATTTTGAAACATGGCAAAAGCTTCATCGTTTTTGCCACGCAGCCGAAGATTTGATCCCAGAGCAAGCCATGATTGAATGATCATAGTATCGTTACCGGAGCTTTGTGACAATGCAAGTGCTTTTTTAGCCGCTTCGAAAGAAGGTAATAGTGATATTGAAGCTGAATCAGTATTATTTGCCAGAAGCTGACTTATTTCGCCAGTTGAATGAATTTGCAGCGCTTCTTGGGTCGTTTTTTGACAAGCGGGAATCAATGTGCACAACACAAAAACTCCAAACAGGCCTATAAGCTGACCAGAGGTTCTCATTTATTTAATGATTCCATGTTGAATTGCGTATCGGGTCAACTCAGAGTTTGTGGCCAGATTCATCTTGTGCATAATGTTGCTCCGGTGGTTTCCAATGGTATGCTTGCTGATGGATAATTTTTCCGCAATTTCCGATTTTTTCAGTCCTGAAGCGAGCATCGAAAAGATCTGAAACTCGCGATCTGAAAGTGTTTGGTGTGGAAATGAATTCGTATTTTTTTCGGGTTCAATCACGAGTTCGGCAAGCATTGCGCTTTGCTTTTGTGTAAAATACTTCTTCCCCGAAAGTACAATTCTTAGAATCTCTATGATTTGTTCAGGATTGGTTTCCTTGTTGATATAGGCTGAAGCTCCGTTTCGAATCATTCGTACAGCATAAATTTCATCAGGATTCATTGAAAAAACTACAATGGGCAGCAGAGGCCAGGCAGAAAGAATCTCTTTCATTAAATCCATAGTATCTTTTCCTGGCATCGAAATATCCAGAATGACCAGATCATAAGTATCACTCTTTAATTTTTCAATTAATTCGAATCCATTTGAAGCTTCTCCACAAATGCTCATGTCTGTGGTTTCCTCCAGAATGAGTTGTAACCCGGTACGAACAACTGCATGGTCGTCGGCAATGATGATTCGTTTGATTGTCTGATCCAAAATTTCAGGAATAGTGAACCTCAAACTTATCCTAATTGCTATTGATATACAAGACCGAAAAATTAATTATCGGTTAATTTTTAGTTAGAATATTATTACAGATATTAATTTGTGATTACAAATCTATCATGCTGAATTTCAAAGTCTTTGAACTTCAATGCTTAGGCTGTTTTTGTGACTTCGTAGTGAAAATAGCTATACGTTTTCTGTTAAAAGTACCATTGCTGTCTCCTGACATTCACACTAACATTGTACAATTATTTGATTGAACTGGCATGTACAAATATGTGATTGGTGTTGTGTTTTTGCTGATATTTTTTTCAAATCTGGAAGCAGCGACAATTCGCGGGAAAATAAAAGATGCAGTTACCGGCGAAGAACTGGTTGGTGCGAATATTTTTATTAAGGAACTAAAAAAGAGAACTATATCAGGATTGGATGGATCATTCATTTTAAAAAATGTTCAAAAAGGCAATTTTACGGTAAGCTGTAGTTACATCAGCTATCAATCAATTGAGCGAAAAATAACATTTCAGGAAACCGATATTCTTATTCTCGATTTTGAACTTTCCCAGAAATTGGAAGAGCTTGAACAAGTTTCAATCTTCGTTCACGTGGATAAAGGTACTGATGTGAGTGCCCGAAATTCAGAAAGACACTCGGATCAGGTGATAAATGTGGTTAGTGCCAAAACCATTGAATTGTCGCCCGACTTAACCGTAGCCAATGTCATTCAGCGTGTTTCGGGAGTGACACTTGAACGAAACAATAGTGGCGACGGGCAATATGCCATCCTGCGCGGCATGGACAAACGCTTCAACTACACCATGGTTAATGGCGTTAAGATTCCAAGTCCTGATAATAAGAACCGCTTTGTGCCACTTGATATTTTCCCCTCAGAATTGCTTGATCGTTTGGAAGTTAATAAATCGATGACGGCAAATATGGAAGGCGATGGAATTGGAGGATCAGTAAATATGATCATGAAAAATGCACCTGGAAGCCGACAACTGACCGCAAATCTTGCAACAGGTTACAACTCGCTTTTCTTTAAAAATGATTACCATTCATTTGATGCATCAGTTATTAACACCAAATCACCAAACGAAAAGTATGGACTTGCCTATCCGGTTCAAATGAAGGATTTCACAGCAGAGAATCTTCATATTCATTCAGGAAAAGCCATACCCAATCTGTCGGGCGGTTTCTCATACGGCGACCGCTTTTTAAAAGAGCGTTTGGGTATGATGCTGGCCGGAAGTTACACCCAGAATATCAGGGGAAACTCCAGTGATTTATACAGCACATCAACAAACAATGAACTGCAGCAGAGCATCACGCACCGTTTTTTCTCCAATCAACAAATGAGAATGGGTTTACATGCCAAGTTCGATATGAACTTGTCGGCGAACCATAAACTGATGTGGTACAATACTTACATGGATTTCCGTAATGCACAGGTTAGAGATGCGGTTTCTTCCAACTCACAAACCACCCGTTTAAGGTGGAACCGGCAAACCATCCTGAACTCCACACTCAAAGGGTTCCATAGCTTTTCTGATTCCAAATTGAAACTTGATTGGTCGCTTTCATACGGTAATGCAATGAACGAAACGCCCGACAATATTCAGATTAATGAATTGATTATTAATAACCTTACGAGTGTCGATCAAAACAATGGGGCATCGCGTCGCTGGGAGCATAATACCGACAAGGACATCAACGGAAGCATTTCTATTTTGCGCAGTATGAAATTAGAGAATGGCACAATTCTCGATCTTTCAACCGGAGGAATGTATCGGGATAAAGTTCGTGGCAGCTATTTTAACGAATACCATTTCAAACCTTACGACGAATCAAAGCCAAATCCAAGGGAGTTGATCAGAGGGATTGATTATACCAATTTTGATGAGGTGAAATTTTCAGTCAATAGCTATGGAAATCTTAGCGACCCGCTTAATTACGATGCGACCGAGAAAATCGGAGCCGGGTATCTGATGGGGAAACTTAGCTTAAAAAAACTCCAGTTTATTGCAGGTGCAAGAGCTGAATATACCAATCAGGGTTATAACTTAAAATTTACTACTGAAGGAGCACGGAATGAAGGAAAACAGGAATATGTTGATGTCCTTCCGAGTTTCAATCTAAAATATTTGATTCACAAAGATGCCAATTTGCGTGCGTCGTATTCAAAGGGAATTAACCGTCCAAGCTTTTTCGAGATTGTTCCGTACAGCATGATTTACGAAGAGTACAAGGAACGAGGAAATCCAGATTTAAAGCACACCATCGCAGATAACTACGACCTACGTTACGAGTATTTTCCCCGTCCTTCAGAACAATTTATGGTAGGCTTATTCTATAAAAGCATCAAAAATCCAATCGAATTTGGAATGATGAATGGCTATGGTCAGGACGTTTTTTATATGCCCATGAATTTTGGTAATGCCAGCAATTACGGCGTTGAGGTAGATGTAACAAAGTACTTCAGTTGGTTCGGCATAAAAGCAAATTATACGTTTACCAACTCGGATATCACTACTACCAAAATGAAGGTGATCGCCAATCCTGATCCCAATGCTGAAACAAATATTATTACAGAATATGTCGACCAAACCCGGCCGCTCTATGGGCAGGCAGCACATGTTGCAAATTTTTCATGTCTTTTTAAAGATAAACGAAACGGTTGGGATGGACAATTGGCATTTTCATATACCGGTGACAGGCTTTGCATCGTTTCGCGCTATTTGGACGAAGACAGTTGGCAGGCCGGATTTACTCAACTGGATGCTTCTATCGAAAAAAGATTTAATAACGGCTTATCCTTTTTTGCCAAAGCATCAAATCTGCTCAACTCTCCGATGATTCAATACATCAAACCAAACGAAAAGAATGCACTGTTTGCTGATGTTGAAAGATATGATGGCGGAATTGTAGAACGCAAAGAATTTTACGGACAAAATATTTTACTCGGACTTAGATTTAAATTTCAATAACCATTTAAAAAAATCATGATGAAACAGAAACTTCTCTTAATTTCTTTAGTGCTTTTTACAGCAATTCTATTTACGAATTGCCAAAAAGACGATGCAATTGATCTGGCCGGAATTACACTTTCGAAGACTTCTACCAATTTGAAACCTGAAATTTCAGAAACGTTAACGGTTACTTTTTTCCCTGAGGATGCAACAAACAAGGAAGTGGTATGGACTTCTACGAAGCCTGAGGTTGCAACAGTTGATAATAAAGGTAAGATTACCGCTGTGGGTGTTGGTAACGCAACAATCAGTGTAACTTCAGTACAAAGTGCAACATTAAAAGCTAGCTGCGATGTGACTGTATCTTGGGCAACTCTAAGTAATATCTCAGGAGATGTGTCGGGAGTATGGGAGAAAAACGCAACTGTAAATGTATCGGGACATATTAAAGTTCCGGTTGGGCAAACGCTTACCATTGAGGAAGGCGTTCAGGTAGTGTTTGACGACAATGGCGTAGGTGCAAGCCATACACGGATCGAATTTATGGTTGCCGGAAAAATCTATTGCAAAGGAACAAAAACAAATCCTGTATTATTCTCTGTTGCTGCGAGTAAACGTATCCCGGCAAACACTTTTGGAGGCTTGTGGGGCGGTATTGTTGCTACCAAAGATTGTTCTGAAATGTTGTTCGACAACGTAATCATGGAATACACAGGTGGCGATGTTGTAGCCGATTCTCCTTCAGCTTTGGCCGGTATCTATACTGCTGGTGGCGACATCGTTCCTGATATAACAACAAATAACCCACAAGGCAAATATGTAGTCACAAACTGTATTTTTCGCAATGGACGTTCAGACGCCCTTTATTTTATCGGTGGACAAGGGATTATTGCCAACAATATTTTCATAGCCAACGGACAAACAGGTGGCGAAGCCATTAACTTGAAAGCGGGATGTAAAGTAGATGCAGCATTCAACCTGATTTTCTCGCCCAATACAAACGGGCTGAAGCTTTCGTCATCAGGACAAGACGATGCCGCTGGCCGGACTCAAGCATTAATAAGAGCATTTAACAACACCATTATCAACTCAGGCTGGAGACGCAATGGTGTAAAGGGCGGTTCAGCTTATATCGAAAAAGGAGCTTTGGTGAGTGTTTTCAATAACCTGATGGTGAATTGCAAATTCATGGCAATGACCCCAAAATTTGACAAACCAGCTCCAACTGATGGTGCTGATAATAAATCCGTAATTGACTACAATTTTTATGCATCAGGATCGCAGCAAAGCACACTGGCACAGGATAATCCCGCTACCATGACATCATACATGGGATATGTTTCCACGCAAGCTAATTACTGGCACGATGGTCGCAACGGAACACCAAAAGTTGATGAACACAGTCCTGTAAGTGCTTCAGCCGGCGATAATGCGAAAGACCCAAAGTTTGTAAATTATGGATTCAACACAGTTGAATTGAACAGTTATACTTTTGATACTAACTGGAATTTCCACGTTCAGTCAGCTTCTCCGGTTTTAACAGGAGCTTATGCAAGTTTCTCGGGCGCTTATGCTCCATATTTTGCAACTGCCGGCTTAACAGTGAATGGTGTTGAATACAAGACGCCTGCTCCTGCCGCACGTTTTGGTGCTTTTGGAACGAACTAAGTGGCAGGTGTAAAATAATGTTGTATTTAAGCGAAAGCTTTTATTGTGATTCACCCCCTTGCATCTACGATGCTTTCCCATTCTCTTTTTGAAAGAGAGGGGGGACGTCCGCTTGCGGACGGGGGGTGAGTCATGAATAAAATTCGACAACAAATTGTTCTATTACTTACTTTTTAAAAGTCAGAAAATCATCAATTAAATGATCAAAATGCACAATAGTATACTGATTCTTTCGTTACTCGCTATTATTCTATTTTCATGCACAAGTACTCCGGAAAAACCAATGCCGGTTGCCACAGCAGCTCCGGTAATCCAATTGAAGAAATATCCGGAAGGATTCAATTTTTTTGTCATCAGCGACTGGGGCAGAAATGGGTATAGCAATCAGCAGGAGGTAGCTGATCAGATGGCCAGCCAGGCAGATAGTATTGAACCCGAATTCATTGTGTCGTGTGGCGATAATTTTCAGGTGAGTGGAGTTGAATCGGTTGATGATCCGCTTTGGATGAGCACATTTGAAAATGTGTACAAAAAACCTTCGCTTCACGTCGACTGGTTTCCGGTTTTTGGCAACCATGATTATAAAGGGAATTCACAAGCTGAAATTGACTATTCAAAAATTAGCCGAAGATGGCGCTTTACATCCCGATATTATACATTTGTCAGGCCAATTAACGACTTGGTTTCGGCTCGGTTTATCTTTTTGGATACTCCTCCCTTAATCAATGAATATTATCAGAAACAGGGATATCCTGATGTTGCCAAACAAGACTCGGCGAAGCAAATTGCCTGGTTGAAAACTGTTTTGAAAAACTCGAAGGAGCAATGGAAACTTGTATTTGGGCATCATCCGATTTATTCAGCCAGCACAAAACATGGAAATACGCCTGAATTGATACAACGAATTAAGCCTATTCTCGAAAAATACAAGGTGCAATTCTATGTTTGTGGGCACGACCACGACCTTCAGCATTTGAAAGAGAAGAGCGGAAAACTGGATTATATGGTAAACGGAGCAGGCAGCGAAACGCGCCCCTGTGCTACCAACGATTTATCGCTTTTCAGTAAATCTGTTTCAGGTTTTTCGTCGGTTACTTTCCATGGCGACAGCATCCGATATACTTTTATTAACGTTAACGGGCAACCGGAGTATAGCTTTGAGCGTTCGTACAAATAAACAAATTGTTTAATTTCAACTCATGACCAAAAACCTTCAAACTGGTTTATTTATCCTGATTTTCTTTGCAATTAATGCCTGTAATTCTGAACCCATCAAAGTTACATCAGCAGATCTTTTCCCAGTCTTGTCTACCGATACCACTCCGAATGATACCGACGATCCTGCAATCTGGTACAACAGTTTAAATCCTGAAAAGAGTTTGATTTTGGGTACCGACAAAGGCGATTCAACCGGAGGAATCTTCGTTTTCGACCTTGCCGGAAAGCTTGATAAAGCGCTAAGCATTCCCAATTTAAAGCGCCCTAACAATATCGATATTGAGTACGGTTTTCAATTTCAGGGGAAATCCATTGATATCGCAGTTTTTACTGAACGGGGGACAGATATGATCCATGTGATTTCGTTACCCGATTGTAAATTTATTGATGGTGGTGGTATTCCGGTTTTTGAGAACGATACCTTACGATCGCCCATGGGCATCGCGTTGTACAAAGATAAAACCAATGCTGTTTTTGCCTTTGTTGGCCGCAAAACAGGGCCTGCTAATGGTTACATTTACCAATATCAATTGGTCGACAACGGGACTTCGATTTCAGGAATTAAAGTTCGTTCGCTTGGAAAATATAGTGGGAAGAAGGAAATTGAAGCCATTGTAGTAGACGATGAATTAGGCTACGTCTATTATTCCGATGAAAATGTGGGTGTCCGCAAATACTTTGCTGATGCTGCTAAAGGAAGTGAAGAACTGGCTTTATTTGCTCAGACTGGAATAACCGGCGACCAGGAAGGTCTTTCAATTTATAAGGAAAGTAATGGAACCGGGTATATTATTTTGTCTGATCAGCAAGCAAACAAGTTCCATTTGTTTACCCGTCAGGGTTCAAAAAGCAACCCGAACGACCACCAATTGGTACGTATATTGATCTCCAAAACCGTTGAAAGCGACGGATCTGACATTTTGAATATGCCGTTCAATTCAACATTCCCCAATGGCCTGTTTGTGGCGATGTCGTCCAATAAAACATTTCAGTTTTACAAGGCCGAAGATATTGTTGGAACGAAAAGTTTTTGGGATAAAATTTGGACAAAATAATTGATCTGACAGATTTGCAATACGGATCACATGATAAAGTTGTGGGGAATGTTATAAAATTGAATCTTTGTTGTAAAAACAGAGATTCAAATGACAGGACA
>CAIPKZ010000122.1 GCA_903865775.1 uncultured Prolixibacteraceae bacterium
CCATTCAAATTAATACCGGCTCCGGATGTCATTTGGACGCACGAATGATTGAGTTGGCGCTTGAAAAACTGGAAGTTGAATCCGGGTCAATACTTTTTATCGAAAATGTAGGAAACCTCGTTTGCCCGGCCATGTTCGATCTGGGTGAAGCCAAACGTGTGGTGGTGATTAGTGTGACCGAAGGAGAAGATAAACCGCTGAAATATCCATACATGTTTCAGTCGTCGCATTTGTGCCTGATCAACAAATCGGACCTGCTGCCGTATGTGGATTTTGATACTGAAAAGGCAATCGGATACGCCCGTTCGCTGAACCCAAAACTGGAATTCATTCTCGTTTCAGCAAAAACCGGCGAAGGAATGGATTTGTGGTATGAGTGGCTTGCAGGACAGGCGAAATAGAATATCAACGAATTCAGATTAACGATTAACGATCAACGATTAACGATGAAACTGGCGATAGCCGCCAAATCAAAAATCGTTAATCGTTGATCGTTAATCAAATATCAATCTTTTCCACCAACTCCTTAATTTGTCTCATAGCTTCCGGAATTGCTGCTTCAACTTCCGGGGTAAGGTCCATTCCCATATCCTGAAAGTCTTTGACCGAAACTGCAACGAGAAAGATTTCGGGCATATTTCCCAGCAAGAAAGCTGCATCAAGCAGGTCCTTCAGGCCAACTTCGTGGGCGCTCAACTGCTTGGGGAAATCTTTGGCATACTTTGGTCGTACGATCCGAATATGACCTGCCGGAAAATCATCGAGTGAGGCATCGATCATGACGACAGTGGTGTATGACTGAATGAACCCAAGCAAATGAAATCCACCGGTTCCTCCATCCATCAAATCTGCCTTGTTGTAGCCCTCCTTTTCCAGGGCTGCAACCACATGAATTCCCACTCCTTCGTCATTCAGCAGGATGTTTCCTATTCCGAGAACCAGAATTTTATTTTGTTGTGAAGTCAAAATCTGAAGTTTGTTATTGGTTAATAATCTTTCGCAAAATTAGTTTTTCTGGTATGATATTCCATAAGACTCCGTTTCACTCGTCCTATGCTTTTACATATCGGGATGTTGCCCCTTTTACAATGATATATTCATTGAATGATAGGTCTGAATGACCGTCATGTATTAGCACAGGGTGAATAAAACCCTGTGGGTGATATTGAATCTTAATTTGCATAAAAAATAAAGACCAACGATTCTTGAGTTTCAGTCTAATCTGGCTGCTTCAAAAATCGCTGACCTTTATTTGTATTCATTCATTAATGTATCCGTTGTGTCAATCTTTAGGTTTGGCCTCCGGATTATCATGCCGGTCAATCACATCTTCTTCGATAAATTTCCAGCCACCTATCATGGAAGAGGTTATTCCGCGACGTTCAACGTAATCGTGATAGAAAACGAGGTAGATATGAACCATAGCGAAAAGAATGAATCCCCACATCAGGATGTGATGAAGTTGCCTGACCGCCATGTCACCTCCCATCAAAGGAACGAACCAGGCAAACATTTTTGGCAGAAACGAACTGCTCATGGCTGAATACATGCCGAATCCAGTCAGACATTGTAAAAGAAATATCAGGAATGTGATAAAATAGATGAATGCGGCCAATGAATTATGACCGATAGAATCAATCTGTTTATGGGTAACCTGAAGAATATCAACCCGGATGACATCGAATATCTCTTTCCACTGACTACGTTTATACGGAATGAAATTGTACCAACGCGAAAACTCATTTCCGGCGAATCCCCAATACGTGCGAAACACAAAATTGAAGAAAAACAGAAATGCGCTTACAAAATGGATGAAACGAACCGTTCCGAACCAGTAATTATAATAGGCTTCGGTTCCTCTCATCAATGCCGGAGGGTTGCCAATCACAAACCCGGTGATGCAGAGTGCGGTGATGCACAATGCATTGACCCAGTGGTAGATTCGAACAGGCATTTCCCATACATACACTTCACGTAAAGGGATCGATCGACTTTTCATGGCTTAATAGGTTTTAAGATCGTGAATAGTGGTCCCGTTTTCATCGTACACATGCACGGCACAGGCCAGGCATGGATCGAAAGAGTGAATGGTGCGGAGTACTTCCAGCGGCACTTTTGGATCAGCAACCGGCGTGCCAATCAATGATTCTTCGTAAGCCGAGCGTTTGCCTTCGGGATCGCGAGGTGAAGCATTCCATGTTGTCGGAACAACCAACTGATAATTCTCGATTTTTTTATCCTGAATCACGATGAAATGTGACAAGGCACCGCGCGGAGCTTCAACCATTCCAATACCTTTGGCAGTTGTCGGCCAGGTTGATGGTTCCCATTTGACATTATTTTGAGTTCGCGAATCGCCATTTTTGATATTGGCTAAAAGTTGCTGGTATGATTCCATGGCCCAGCCGCAGGTCAGTTTGGTTTCAAGTCCGCGTGCTGCGGTGCGCCCAAGGGTCGAGAAAAGAGCAGCTACCGGAACATCCAGCGCCTTAAGTGCACCTTCAATCACTTCCTTGTAATCGGCACGGCCCGAAGCGTAACCGACAAGCATTCTGGCTAAAGGACCAACTTCCATCGGATATCCGTTCCAGCGCGGAGTTTTTACCCAACTGTATTTTTGCGAAACATCCAAATGTTCATAAGGTGGTTTTGGGCCTGTGTAATTCAGTTTGGTTTCGCCCTCCCACGGATGCAATCCGATTTTGTCACCTTTGGAATAGTCGTACCACGAATTGTTCACATATTCCTGAATCTGAGTTGGATCGTCAGCTTTGATTTCATGGATTTTGCTCAGGTCGCGGTTTAGAATTACACCTCGAGGCATTTTAAAACTTTCCGGATTGTTATAACCATTCATCGGGAAATCGCCAAACGACATATAATTGCTTAATCCACCTCCGATTGCACCCCAATCACTTTTGTAGAATCCGGCGATTGCCAGTAAATCAGGAATGTAAACCTGATCAACAAAGGTTTGAGCGTCTTCAAATAATTTGCCAACCATGGCAAGCCGTTCAGCATTCACCGCATTCGCTTCATCAATGTTAATGGAGCATGGAACGCCACCAACCAAATAATTTGGATGAGGATTTTTACCTCCGAAAATGGTATGAACTTTCACCAGTTCCTTCTGCCATTCGAGTGCTTCCAAATAATGGGCCACTGCCAGAAGATTCACTTCAGCAGGAAGTTTGTAGGCCGAATGCCCCCAATATCCATTGGCGAAAATGCCTAATTGGCCACTTTCTACGAAGTTTTTAAACCGTTTCTGAATGTCGGTAAAATAGCCCACTGAACTTTTTGGCCAGGCCGAAATGCTCTGTGCAATCCGCGATGTTTCAGCCGGACTGGCTTTTAGCGCAGAAACCACATCCACCCAGTCGAGTGCATGAAGCACATAAAAATGCACCACATGATCCTGAATATACAATGCCTGAGCCATCAGGTTGCGGATGAGTTCAGCATTTGGTGGTACCGAGATTCCGAGAGCGTTTTCCACTGTTCGGACCGAGGTCAGTGAATGGGTTGAGGTACAAACACCGCAAACGCGCCCGACAAAAGCCCATGCATCGCGTGGATCGCGACCTTTTAATATAGTTTCGATGCCACGGACCATTGTTCCGGAACTATAGGCATCGGTGATTATTCCATTATTTACTTCAATTTCAACCCGCAAATGACCTTCGATTCGGGTAATTGGATCTATAACGATTCTTTCAGCCATGATAATTTATCTTTAGGTATTTGTGTTTATGAACCTGATTCGGGTGTATTTTCAATTTCGCGATGTTTGCGGATGTTGGTTACGACAGCGTGTCCTGCAACTCCAATTGCCGTGGCAATGCCGAGTCCAAGTCCGATCTTATCAGCCGTGACTTCTATTCCAAATCCTTTCACATCAGGCAAATGCTGATAGAATGGACCATTGTCCCAGAATCCTTCTTCGGAACATCCGATGCACGGATGCCCGGATTGAATCGGATAACTCACTCCATCATTCCATTTGATAATTCCGCATGAGTTATAGGTAACCGGACCTTTGCAGCCCATTTTATAAAGACAGTATCCACGCTTGGCACCTTCATCGTCAAATGATTCAACGAATAAGCCGGCATCGAAACTGGCACGCCGATAACAGGTGTCGTGCACACGGCGGGAATAGAATGCTTTTGGACGTCCCAGTTCGTCGAGTTGAGGAATGCGGTCGAACGTCAATAAATGAACCACCACTCCAGCCATTACATCAGCAATTGGCGGACAGCCCTGTACATTGATTACCGGTTTTCCACTAATAACTTTGTGAACAGGTTTTGCTCCGGTTGGATTTGGGCTTGCTGCCTGAACACATCCGGCAGAAGCACAGTTTCCCCAAGCCACAACTGCCTTGCAGTTTGCAACAGCTTCCTCCAGTATCGCCTTGGCACTCCGGCCTCCAATGCAGCAATATGCTTCGTTTTCAGTTGGGATTGATCCTTCGACCATCACAATGTATTCGCCTGGAAATTTTGCCATCACGGTTTTGTAAGCTTCTTCAGCCTGATATCCGGAAGCTGCCATCAGAGTTTCCTGGTAGTCGAGCGAAATTTTATCCAATACAATATTCGCTACAATCGGGTGAGAAGCGCGGATAAATGACTCGCTGCAACAGGTGCATTCCTGAAAATGGAACCAAATGACCGGAAGCCGGGGTTTGGTTTGAAGTGCTTTAACGATCTGGCCAACACCGCTGGCTTCTAATCCAAGAAAGGCGGCCATTGTTGTACAAAACTTAAGAAAATCCTTACGGGATATCCCATCCTTTCTGGTTTCCTCATAAAACGTGGGTTGATTGTTTTCCATAAAGCGATCGGTATTAATTAGTTCACTAAGGCTTGAATTTATACACATAATTTTGTAATTCAAACAGCGAATATTAACTGCCACGTTAATTTATATTCATTCTAAATAAAATGCAGTCATATATTTAGTCGAAATTTGGGCTGTTGAATGGAAGGAAATCTTTTGAAATACCCATTTAACAACAAGATTGAAAAATTCCGAATAATACTTTTGTGCAAAAACGATGACAGAAGAATTTGCAGGCATGACGTTTGATTTTCGAATACATATAGAAAGTCGTTCGAAAAACTTTTTGTCGAAGTTATGGGACATCTATCTTTTGCCAATTATATGTCACATATTCCATTGATAATTAAATTCGAAGTAAGACAGAATACCAACAATTTGCCGTAGAATCAAGAAATGTCCATGAATCCTTCTTCATTGAATAAGCATCCAATTCATTCCGGAATATACGCTCATGTATGTAAACTTTTCCTCCTTTCCGAAGGTTTTAAAGAGATGGGTTAAGCTACAGCAGCATTTATAGCTTATTTTTGCTGATCCTTGAAATTAAAATCAGAGACCTTGAACATGAAGACTTTAAATGAAGATGCCCAGTCGGCAGGGATTATTTTACTCGAGATTGGTTCATTACTGATGAGTTCAGGCGCAAGTACACACCGAACCAGACTGACCATGGAGCGAATTGCACGTGGCTTGGGATATGGTATCGAATTACTGATAACCCAGCGTGCGTTGATGCTTACCATTATTGAAAAAGATCATGAGCTTTTTTTTAGCAGATTAAAGCGGATTTCTCCCCATGGAGTCAACTTCCGGATGGTGAGTGGAATCAGCCATTTGAGCTGGGACGTGATGGAGGGAAATTGGACTATTTCCCAAATTTCAGTGGAAGTTCAGCGACTTAAATCGCTTCCACATTATCCCCGGTTGGTTGTTTTGGCACTGGTTGGATTGGCAGGTGCAGCTTTCTGTCGTATTTTTGGAGGTGGCTACACCGAAATGACCGTTGCATTTATTGCTACAGTGACCGGCTTGTTTGTCAGGCAGGAGGCATTAAAGGTGAAATTCAATCCTTATGTCTGTGTATATTTTGCGGCATTTTCAGCCTCATTTATGGCCGGGATGGCCGAACATTTCCAAATTGGTGCCGATCCTGAAAAAGCCTTTGCAACCTCGGTATTATTTCTTGTCCCGGGAGTTCCACTGATTAATTCGGTGACCGACATGATGGATGGAAATATTCAGAATGGCATGGTTCGGGCAATGAACGGATTGATGATTTCATTCGCCATAGCCATGGGAATCTTTTCAGTAAAAATGATTTTAAACTTCATCCAATGATTTTACTTGAAATACTGACAAAGAGCTTTTGGGCAGGCATAGCAGCCATTGGATTTGCAGTGCTTTTTAATGTTCCGCGAAGGGTTATTTTCCCGATTTGGGTGCTGGGCACATTGGGCGGTCTGGTGAAATTTTCGGTAATCTATTTTAATGTAGGCATTATTTTAGCCTCCTTTCTGGGAGCAACTGTTATCGGAATCGTTAGCATTCAGATGGCTCACATGCGAAACAGTCCACCACTGGTTTTTTCTATTCCTTCAGTCATTCCTATGGTACCTGGCATTTTTGCCTACAAAATGATGCTTGGACTCATGGCGCTCACAAGCACCGAAAATACCGACACCTATCTTAAAACACTCATTGAAACCGTTCATAACGGAGCTGTAATGATGTTTATCCTGATTTCTCTTGGAATTGGTGTTGCTATTCCGATGCTGATTACCCGAAAGGAATCGATTAAAAAGTCGAAATTCAAAAAAAATAAAAAAGCGGCCATTTCAACCTGACCACTATTCAATTATTTCCGAGTCCGGATTTGTTGCATGGATACCTGCTTCCGGACATATTTTTCAATTTCACGGTCAGCGCCTGATGCGGTGAAGAATTCGGCTGATTTCAGTTCAACCGGATTTGTAATTCCACTTTCTTCCGGTATAATCTGATTTGATTCGTAACTTTCAATTTCATTCTCAGAATCGATGGCTGTAAATGCCTTTGCCGAATAAAATGATGCTTCATTTGTCAAGGCATCTTCTTCAGAAAGAGTTTGCTTTGCTGCGTATTGGTCGAGTTCACCATTAAAATCGATGTCTGTAAATGTCTTTGCTGAATAAAATGATGCTTCATCGGTCAAAACATCTTCTTCAGAAAGAAATTGGTTTGTTGCATATTGGTCGAGTTCACCATTAAAATCCAGGATTGAATATACTTCGGCTGAATAAATTAAAGTCTTTTCGGAGCTCCATGATTCATTCGACACCATTTCTACTTTTTCGTTGATAACTTCAGAGTTGACTAATTTCTTATTGTCTGTGATCGCATGGATATTTATTAATCCAATAAATCCAAGTGCGCAAATTGCATGCTGTGTTCTAATTTTTGTTTTCATAATCGTTGTCTTTTGTTTCCGGATCTCGTTCGCCGGAAGTTTCTGTTTCTTTTATATTCACTATTAAGACTTTTATAAAGCCAATTAGTTACTTTTTAAACAGTTAATTAAAAGACAAACTTATCTTAATAAGATGTTAATGGATTTAGAATTGTTGGCTATAAGTTAAGTAATCAGCAGGAAACTGGCTTTCCCAATGAGGTGGAAGTTCGCTGAAAAGTCCGAAAACGCAGGATCCGCTGCCCGACATGGAAGCATATTCAGCTCCAAGCTTATATAGTTTTTGTTTGATGTCTCCGATTTCCGGATAGTATTGAAATACAGACTGTTCAAACTGATTAGTCACTTTTTCTTTCCATTCGGCTATCGGAAGTTTGAGTAATTTGGGCAAAGAAACACCTGATTTTTTTGGCACTACAAACTGAAATGCTTTAGCCGTAGAAACTTCGATTGGCGGCTTGACTAAAAGGATGAACCTACCGTTAAGAGTTAAGTCTATTATGTTCATCAACTCACCTCTTCCGGTGGCATAAACCGGTTTATTCACGATAAAAAACGGACAATCGCTTCCTAAAACAGCTGCAAGTTCAAGCAATTGGTCTTCGGAAAGCTTCAAATCAAAGGTTTTATTCAACAAACGAAGCATAAATGCGGCATCAGAAGAGCCGCCACCCAGACCAGCACCTGAAGGAATTGTCTTGTGTAAATGGATTTTTAAGGCAGGTAAGCCAAAGTCTTTCTGAAGCAGGCGATACGCTTTAATTACCAGGTTCGATTCCATTGGCCCTGAAATTCGGATTCCGGTGGTGATTAATTCAAGTTCATCGGCAACAACAAATTCAAGCACATCGCTCCATCCAACCGGAATAAAAACGGTTTCCAAATTGTGAAAACCATCCGGACGCTTTTCAGTGATATGTAAACCAAGATTTATTTTGGCGTTTGGAAATGCTATCATAAGGCAAAAGTAGGAAATAAATGAACGTGGAAGGAAAAACAGCGGTTCCGAACCGGTTTTTAAACTGCTTCCCATGGTCGAGCAAAATGGTCAGGTTATCCACTTCCCAGAGCTGATACTTTGCGGCAAAGGCTTCCACCCGTTTCACCGAATCGTTGGGCGTGATCAGGATCATGTTTGCTTTGGCAAACTGTTCGGCTTCTTTCCCGATTTCCGAAGCCTCGTACTGGCAATGCTCACATTCGGGGTTAAAATAAATGATAACCGTTGGCTTCCGCTTATCGAACTCATCCACAAATATTTGCCCTCCGTTTAGCGATTCAAAGCTGCAATGCTGCAGGGTTTGAACCCGTTTCCCGATTTCCTTTTTTGCCTGTACCGTCTGATAAGTCTGCGTTGCCAGCCACCCTCCAACAACAAGCAAGGCGATGATAATTAGATATTTGAGTAGTATTTTCATTCATCTATCATTTACCACATAGCCACATCGGACACATCGTTATTTTATTTTTATTTACTTTTTCTATGTGTTCTATGTGCCTATGTGGTTCACATTTAAGTCAAGTTTACAGTTAAAAACATGACAAACAAAACCCAGAGCGCCAGGCCTGTTCCGTAACTTGTGGCTACTGTTTTCAAAGAGTTGCCAAACGATTTTTCGACAAGCCCGGTGAGTAACCAAGCCAATACCAGCCAGTAAAGCAGTTCGAAAACGCTTATCAGCGATAAGGGGTAAAGCAACATTGCATCAACTTTTGTTCGGTCGAATACCTCCATGATCGATAAGGGCTGAAACTGCAAATCGTTCAGCGTGTTAACCTCTTTAAAGAAAATCAGGATAACCAGTTTCACAATACCGGCCAGCACAAAAACAAAGTCGGCCAACAATGCAACTTTAAACAAGTCTTTAAACCGAACCTTAAAATTAGCCAGGAAAAACCCGGTATAAAGACAGATTGTGGTAAAACTGACCCGTAGTAAAACTACAATTGGGATAAAAAGGTAGCCAAGCCATTGCCACTTTTGGGAAAATTCTATCAGCTTCGCAATACGATCTACAGTTAGCTGTTCTCCCAAAGATTGATAATACAAGCTACTAGTCAAATAAAGATAACTTATTGCAAGAGAAGTAAAATCAATGAAAAAAATTAGTAAAAAAAAGAGCATCCAACGGTTTATGCCTAACAGGTAATTAATCATCTATTTATTATTTAATCGAAGTTTTTTTCTTCTATTTATTGATCTTCCTGCCCTTGCTATGCAATAAATTATTATATAAAACAAACCAATAAAGTTTATCTTTTTTTCTTTCTCGACAGGGAATGGATACCCATTGTGGCCTCTTACACGAATTTATTGATGGACATATAACTTTGCTTTTATACCTATAGTCTTTGCTTTTATTAGGTGCTTAGTTCACTTCTTGGATTTTTTAGTAAAATATGCACTTAAAACGAATAGGATTGAAAATGAAACTAATAGAAAAGTTAAGACATAGTTGGTATACTTAAAAGTTATATTGAATATTCCACATATTGTTATCAATAAAATAGCTATCAAACATACATAGCTTAATATATTTATGGTTTTCATAGTCTTGAAATTTTTTAAATAAGCATAAAACTGAAAGAGGACAGCTGCAATTAGCAATCACTATTTTGAAGCTGTCCTTGAAAATAATCATAGTTATTTTCAGCAAGAGCTGTCAAGATTATATAAGTTCCCTGCAACTAATGTTGCGGCTCCCCACCATGTTTTTGGTAACAACCAAACCTCAGGAGCCAAAATGGTTACTCCTGCAATAGCAGCAGCAGAAACAACGGCAGTAGCAATAGCCCAACCACAATCACTACTGAGGCCACCGTCAATCCTTTCCATTTGTTCAAAACTCAATTCTTTCATAACGAATCGTTTTTAAAATTTAAACACTAATTTCACGATCTGATTTTATACCACATGAAGCTTCGTGCAAGCGACATAAGGCTGACCCTTTTTGAAAGATGGAAAGCTCCAACTCCTGGCCGCACCGGCGGGCCGTACCCAGCTGGTTTTCGAGACTCTGGCAGGGAGATATAACCCGGTGCGGCCTTTTACACGAATTTATTGAGGATCATTTTGCAGAATATATGTAGTGAATTTCGAAGACTACAGGATTTTACCATATATAACATAATGAATTTCTATTGCATCCTTGTCAAGTACCAAATGAATTGACTCAATTAATCTATTCATGCGAAGTCCTCTTTGTTTACAAAAAAGAACTCCTATTATTCCAAGCTTCATGGTTTTGGCGAGAATAACCTTCTTTTCATCAATTACTTTTATCCTTACTACATAGCCCCTTCCTCTAATTATAATGAAATTGTTTTTCTTTTTGAGAATATGGTCATTAACTTGAGGAGATGTCTTAAGCTTTTGTAGTATTTGATCAGTTATATCCATATTGCAAGAAATCAGGTTGAAGGTCATGTACTGTATGGATTTTGTCCAATTATACTTTATTTTACCTGATTAAACAGATCCAAGCAATTAGGGCCAACAGCTACACCAATCATACCAATAATAGCACCCCATCCACCAAACCAACCACCCATGATTGCCCCTATGATAATGGCCTGATCACATGGTTGTAATGTTTCTTGGGCAATACCCCCATGAATCATTGATATTTGTTCAAAACTCAATTCTTTCATAACGAATCAATTTAAAATTTAAAAACTATTTTCACGAACTGATTGTTTACCGTATGAAGCTTCGTGCAAGCGATATAAGGCTGACCCTTTTTGAAAGATGGAAGGCTCCAACTTTTGGCCGCACCGGCGGGCCGTACCCGGCTGGTTTTCGAGACTCTGGCAGGGAGATATAATCCGGTGCGGCCTTTTACACGAATTTATTGATGGACATTATAATTTTGTTATTTTGCACGCCGAAAGTATTTTTCGTATATTAATTTATACACTAAGGACAAGAGAATACCTTCAAAAAATATTATAACCACTTTAATAGGACTGGCAAAAAAAGAGCTTGATAAAAGGAAAGAAAGCGATTCAATATAGAAAATTGCAAATATTGAAATTAACCCAACTATTGCACTATTTTTTCTTTGTTTTAGAGTTTTTCCCCAAGAGTCTTGGTCAATTATTCCTCTGAAGATTACTCCAATATAAGTCAAACAACTTACAATTGGGAAAATTATTGGGAAGCCTGTCTGTTTTAATATTAATGAAATTATCGACAATGATAAAGTGATTGCGGCACCTATAATATAAGTTAGATCTACTCGCTCATAAAATTTTGATTTAGTCATTACAAAAATATTTTTTAACCCTTTATAAAACAATAAAGTTAATTTGTGCCTAATGTTAACCTATACAAGGTAATACATTTCTTATGGATGAGACTGATTATATCCGGCACTACAGCCCATACCAATTAGAGTACCTAGTACTAATCCAGTGACAAAACCGACAGGCCCTCCAATTACTCCACCAATAATTGCACCATCCACTCCACCACCGATACCACAAGTAAAATCACTCAGGAAAGTACCTCCATTTAGAGAATCCATTTGTTCAAAATTCAATTCTTTCATAACGAATCAATTTAATATTAAAAAACTATTTTCACGAACTGATTGTTTACCGTATGAAGCTTCGTGCAAGCGACATAAGGCTGACCCTTTTTGAAAGATGGAAGGCTCCAACTTTTGGCCGCACCGGCGGGCCGTACCCGGCTGGTTTTCGAGACTCTGGCAGGGAGATATAACCCGGTGCGGCCTTTTACACGAATTTATTGATGGACATTTCGGGGTGTATTTGCTGTTTATTCTGCTAATTTAAAAAGAAAATTATGAAAACTAAAATACACTTTTCATCCGTTTTTTTATATATAAACATAATGGTTTAGCTGTCAGTGCATTGCAAGTATTTTACAAAATATATTCTACAACACATAAAACAAGGGTTACCTTTTGACTGATTTAGGGATTAATAGACATGCTTAATTTAGGCTAATAGAATTCGTACAGAATCAGGTTATTATTTGGGTGTACCAAATGCTCCGCGCTGTATTAAAGACGAATAGCTAAACCATTCCACGAATCCCATATCATACTTTTAAAATCTCCATCACCTGATTTTTCACATCAATTACCGATATAAAAGAACGTTTTTTTGCGCCTCAATTAATTAGCTGTACTTTGCATGACTTTAATACGACATGAAATGGTTCCTACTCAGAAGCAAAAAATCCAATCTGTCATCATGGATTATTCGATCATGCTCATCGGACTTAGTCTGTATGCATTTTCGTGGATCTTATTTTTAGTTCCGGCAAAGATTACCGGAGGCGGGATAAGCGGCCTTGCGGCAGTAATTTTCTACAGCACTAAAATCCCGATCGGGTTGACGTTTTTTGTGATCAATGTGGTTCTGGTCTCCATCGCGATGAAGATTATCGGTGCAAGTTTTGGCATAAAAACCATATTCAGTATGGTTGTTTTATCCCTTTTATTCTCCATTCCTCCTGAACTCTTTCCGGACGCCATCATCAACGACAATTTTCTGTCGGCTGTTTTGGGCGGAATGTTTGGAGGTGTTGGAATTGGCCTGGTTTTTTCGAGAGGCGGAAGTACCGGGGGTACCGATATTATTGCCATGATTATCAACAAGTACCGGAACATCAGTCCCGGACGTATCATCCTGTATTGCGATGTAATCATCATTGGTTCATCCTATTTTCTGGTTCATTCGCTCGACAAAATGGTGTATGGATTTGTTTCCATGGCGGTCGTTTCGTACACACTGGATGCATACCTGAGCGGTTCGAACGCCTCGGCTCAGATTTTTATTTTTTCGCCGAAATACGAAGAAATTGCCGATTTCATCAACATCGAATCGAGGCGTGGCGTAACGGTGTTGGACGGGGTCGGCTGGTACACGCAGAAAGATGTGAAGGTTTTGCTGGCTGTCGTTCGAAAAAAGGAAACCAGCATGATTTTCAGAAAAGTGAAAGAAATTGATCCGGATGCATTCATCTCGATGGCCAGCGTGATGGGAGTTTACGGCCAGGGCTTCGATAAAATTAAAGGCTGACCGGGTTCAAATATCGCCATTAACATTTTTTAATTGATTTTAG
>CAIPKZ010000123.1 GCA_903865775.1 uncultured Prolixibacteraceae bacterium
ATATACAGTTTTAAACCCTTTTGAACGCATGTCCTGCACAGCAAAAGAGCTTCTGCTCCCACTCATGCAATAAACCAAAACCGGTTTCGGATTTTAGAATTCATAGGAAAAGATTAAACGTGCCTGGAGTCCATCTTCATCAGCAATATTGCGGCTACCTTTTTTCAGATCGGTCAACTGTGGCATCAAAGAGAAATTCATCCAGAAACCTTCTCCCAAATAGGAGAATCCTGGTCCGGCAGTGAGGATCGATTTCTCGAGTTCGCCTTCAACAAAAACATTCTCGTTCATCATTTCAAGTCCGGCATACCATCGCTCATTGATCTGATATGAAAAACCATAATTCCATTCCAGTTTGATTTCTTTTTCCGTTCCAGCATTCAGTTCATTTCCTTCCTGAACAAATTCCTTTGCAAATTCGAGTTCACCTACCAGGTTAAAAGCCTGAATGAACCGGCCGGTTTGTTTATCCAGAATCAGTTTGCCTTCCAAAGCTGTTTCATCGGGGCCCAAGACATATTCAAAATAGAAAGCTGATCCCAGGTTGTTGGCTACCGGATCGCTCAGCTTTAGTTTCCATTCGTTGGCAAAACTGTATGAATTTTCACTGGTTAAAACCTTGAATCCGTTGCTTTCGGTGATTCCTTTGCTGTAACCATAATTCAGGTAAAATGCGGTTTGCAATTTACCGCCAAGGCCAACTTCGAATTCGAGGCTATGGTTCAATCCCCGGTAATAATCCTGACGGCCGGTTCCCAGCGTGGTCCAAACTTCCAGTTCTTTCTGACCTTTATTCAGTACATTACTTTGGTAGGTGTAGGTGAAAACACGGTCTTGCGCTTTTGCACCAAGGGCCACAATCAATGCGACTATAAATAGAATTTTTCTCATTTGATGATTTTTTGTTCGTTTAACAGAAGCAAAAGTATCGGAAGTACAATCATCAAACAATCCCTAAAAGTGGGGATTTATATCAGATCAGCGGTATCGATGTCGTTCACATCAATGATCTTTTTCAGGATGGCATACATGGTCATTCCGGAAGCCGATTTAATACCGGTTTTTTCTGAAATGTTCTTACGGTGTGAGATTACTGTATGGGTGCTCACAAACAACTGATCGGCAATTTCCTTGTTCGAAAATCCTTTGGTGATGAGTTGAAGGACTTCGGTTTCGCGTCGTGTGAGTTCGGTGTCTGTATCTCTGACCTGATTTACAGTAAAGGAATGCAGCGCTTCGTTGACTTTATAGCAAATCAGCGAAGGCGAGTCAAAAAGGTTTAACGATGGATTTGACGAGACCGGATTCGGTTCGAAATTCAGGCAAAGAAAATGAGTATTGCTACTAACCGGGAGGATCTGCCGGATTAATGCAGTGCTTTTTTCGAGTTCCTCCGAATCGGCTATCACCAGAAAATGTCCGGACAAACCAGGGTAATCAATGATCTGGTCGCCTCGGTGAAGCAAAACAACTTCAGTTGCCAGACTTCCTTTGAGGATTTCTGCCAGGCCTGTCAGTACCACATCCGACTGGCATATTACAATGATCGATTTATCGGGGCTGCTATTCATGGCTTTGTAAAAGCTTTTCGAGCTGTTTTACCTTTGGAAGCAGGATGTGGTCTTCGATGCGTGAATGATTCTTGAGGTCCTTTTCGAAAAGGAAAAGATTCGATAAAAAGGCATTGCCCCAGTTTTGATCGTAATTTGGAGGAAGGTATCTGATGATAATATTTTTGAGGTCATCCATTTTATCATCCATCGCCGAATGTTCTTTCTCGAATCCAGAAATGGAATAATCAGGATATTTTTGC
>CAIPKZ010000124.1 GCA_903865775.1 uncultured Prolixibacteraceae bacterium
ATAAAGCATGCAATTTGACTTCCTATTCTCAAAACCTTCCTTTTGACAATTTGTTTCTAACTTTAATGTATAAACTCACTAAAAATGTAATCGAATCATGAAATACAACGAACTTGGAAAAACAGGTGTTTTGGTTTCGGAACTATGTCTCGGAGCCATGACTTTCGGTGGAAAAGGTTACTGGCAAGCCATTGGGCAGGTGCCACAAGATGAAGTGAATCAAATCATCAAAACCTCATTGGATAGCGGCATTAATTTCATCGATACGGCCAACGCCTATTCCGAAGGACTATCGGAAATCATGCTTGGCGAAGCCTTGAAAACATTGGGCATTCCTCGTCAGGAAGTGTTCATCGCCACCAAATTACGGATTCGAATGGGACCGGGTTCCAATCAGGTAGGCCTTTCGCGCCTGCACATCATGGATTCCGTGAACGACAGTTTGCAGCGCCTGAATTTGTCGCACATCGACCTGCTGTACATTCATGGTGTTGACCCGATCACTCCGCTGGAAGAAACCATGCGCGGACTGGAAGATGTGGTTCGTTCAGGAAAAGTGCGTTACCTGGGAATCAGTAATCATCCGGCATGGATGGTCGTAAAAGCCAACAGCTATGCCGATAAAATGGGCTGGACAAAATTTGTGGCTTCACAAAACTATTACACCATCGCCAGTCGCGATATTGAACGGGAAATCGTTCCGATGGCGCTGAGCGAGGGAATTGGCATCATGCCATGGAGTCCTCTTGCCGGTGGTTTTCTCTCCGGAAAATATACCCGGAACAATGAGGTAGCAGGAAACAGTCGTCGTGATGCTTTCGACTTCCCTCCAATCAACAAACCAAAAGCATACGATATTATCGATGTAATGGCTGAAATCGGTAAAAACCATGGCGTTTCGGTAGCTACTGTTGCCCTCAACTGGGTAATCAGGCAACCGGGAGTTTGCAGTACCATTATCGGGGCAAAAACACTGGAACAATTGAAAGACAATATTTCGGCAGTCAAGCTCCAACTTACTCCGGAAGATATGCATCAACTCAATGCTATCAGTGAACTGACACAGGAATATCCGGGGTGGATGGTTACCCGGCAAACGCAGGGAAGATGGCCGGGATAAAAATGAAACACATAGTCACATAGATCACATAAAAAATTCTTTATCAATCGGTGTTATATGTAGTCAATACTTGAAGGGTCTAATCCTTTCGCTATAAAAAATCTGAAACGAAAAAAGCCTCAATTTCTTGAAGCTTTTTTGCGGTGCGGATCCCGAGTACTAGGGAAACCCGCAACCCTCGGTGTGACAGTTTTCAAGATTTTTGTTTGTCCAAATGATGAATTTTATTTGAATCGCTTGAAATCAATCGATCATAAAAAGCACGGTTACGTTGCTTTTTTAAGAATAATTCTCGCATATTCGCTTCTTTTTTTGTCTGAAAAATCTCAATATAAACTAGTTTCCAAGGAACTTTTTTCGATGTGTATCTGGATAATCCTTGATTGTGATATTCCAACCTTTTTATTATATCAGAAGAATGTCCGATATAATAGCTATTATCATCTTGACTTTGTATGATATAGGTGAAAAACATGGAAAAAGGTTTTAATGCATAATTAAAAAAAGGTTACCTCTTTCGAAGTAACCTTTTCGCGGTGCGGACGGGACTCGAACCCGCGACCCTCGGCGTGACAGGCCGATATTCTAACCGACTGAACTACCGCACCAATTTTCAGTATTTTTAATTAACGTTAGGCCGATATTCTAATCCCGAGTACTCGGGAAACTACCGCACCAATTTTCAGTATTTTTAATGTCGTTCTGTAAATTTTGAGAGGGCGGTGCGGACGGGACTCGAACCCGCGACCCTCGGCGTGACAGGCCGATATTCTAACCGACTGAACTACCGCACCAGAGTATTTTATTCGAAACCTGATCAGTAACAAATCAGGCATTTATTTTCAAAATTTACAGTACTTTTAAAGAACAAACCTTCTGAAATCCGTTTCTCAAAAGGCTTTGCAAATATAGCCTTTCTTTTAATCCTCGCAATAGGCCAAATTAAAAATAATACAGGTTTTTCAAACTAAATAGAATAGCATTAAGACATTGAATATCAATAATATCAAACATCTTCATCATTGAAAATCAAATTTGATTCATTCAATTTCACTTCACCTTTCCACCGGTAAGCCAATAATCTGCCGGTCCGTGACACTCCGGAATCAACACAACAAACATTATCTCTTATAATTCCAAAACCCTCAACTAAACTGTAATGTCCAAAGAAAACAATCGGGGCATTTGCAGGATATGGACTTCTGGTTTTTACCAGTTCACGGGGAATGGTATAGGAAGGAAGTTCAAACCTGCTTTCCATCGAAACCTCCTTAAAAGTCTTGCCTTCAGGATTGTCCCACCATTTCATACGAAATGACCGGTGCGGTCGTCCCTCCTCATCAAAAATCAACAGATCTCTTGGCATTTGAAAATCAACACCTTTACAGGTTTCCCAAAAACTTTTTGAAAATTTGGTGCTGTTCAGGGCTATTTCGCGTAAAATTGTTTTGGTTATTTTGGGCTCAGTAATATTTTCGCGAAGAAGTTTAATGTTTTTGTCGTCCCAGCAGGCATGAACAACCCGAATAGCGCCAAAATCAAGAAACATAGGTAATGTCCTTAACCATTTCAGATGGTTTTTAAATTCCTCCTGAAACGGCAAAAATTCTTCCAGAGTCTGATTGATGAGCAATTGATATTTTGGAATTCTCTTTTTATAATATTTCCCTTCAATATCGCGCAGATAATAAAGTACAGCATACATTTCGTGATTTCCGAGAATGGCAAAAGCTGAACCTTTCTCAACCATCTTCCGGATCAGAATAATGGTTTCCCTGATCTTGGGTCCCCGGTTGATAAAATCACCAACGAACACAGCTTTACGTTTCGGATGAGTATAACAATCATCCTTAAGCACATAACCCATATTTTTCAAAAGGTTTCTGAGCTCATCCGCGTGACCATGAACATCTCCAATAATGTCGTACATAAAAAAATTGCCCGAATGGTTTATTCGGGCAATTTAAAGATTTTTTTTATGAAATACGTTTCAAGCTTGATATAAACTTCAAACAGCTTTTCTACCAGAAATATATGTAGAAAGAAACACAAGCTAAAACTACACCTAACGAAGCAATTACATCCCACTTGTTCCAACTATTCCTGACAAGGGTTTTGTAGTCGCCCGTGAAAGTAATAAACTCTATCTGTTGAGCGGTAGGTTTTGGTGTGAAAAACGATACTACAACCATCATTAACATGATGAAGACAAGCAACCATACTTCAAAGATCAACCAGTTGGTATGCCAAAACCAGTGGGTAGATTCCCAGTACCAGCCTGTCATTACGTCTTTACCTGTATTTGTAAAGATGTTGGTCAGCAAGCGGGCCATACCAATAAGAAAACCCACGATCATCCCTGTCTCACCAGCCTTGGGTGTAATCCATTTAGAAAATATACCGAGTACAAATACTGCCACCATCGAAGGGGCGAGCAACGATTGAATGCCTTGTATATAGTCGTAAAGGCTGCCAAGACTCATCATGATAGGAATCCATATGATTCCAAGTAACACGACAA
>CAIPKZ010000125.1 GCA_903865775.1 uncultured Prolixibacteraceae bacterium
ATACTATAATATTCCCAATTGAGAAGAAAGAAAATACCAATTGAAACTTCAAACTTCAAAACTAAAATTGTAACAGTCCCGTCTCCTAAGCCTATCAAAATTCTCCGAACAATTTAGTGAACCTTTGAAAACAGGATGCAATTTTCAAGCAAGACGTGGTTTACCGAATGCTTACAATCGACCCAAACCTATCATTGGATAACTAACTTATTTATTTTTTCTTCAGAACCCAGAATGGATTTTACCAAATAGACTCCAGCTGCCTGATCGGAAAGGTTAAAGTCTTCAGAAATACCAGAAATCAAATGGGAAGCCACTTTTCTGCCTGAAAGATCATAGATGTCAATGTGACTTCCACTTGCCGGCAAATCGGAGAAACGAACAGTAAACAAACCTTGACTTGGGTTAGGAAAAACTTCAACCTGAGCAACATCCTGGAGATTGAACGCCGAAGTTGTTATGGCCTTCATTTTCACAAGTGTACTTGCATTTTTCAAATAATTCAATGAACCACTCAATATTGAAGCCTGAACCGGTGTTTCCGAATCAGTCACCTGATTCCAGGCATAAAGTTGAATTGACGCACCTTCTTTAAATCCATCCTTTAGTCGATTGCCTGTTGAACAGGATGCGATTAAGCTTACTGATCCTTGAAGTATCTGCTGTTCGGTAAGCTTAAGTGCTCCAACACATGCAATTCCATCAAAAGCAGCCAGTTCATCACCTGCGACAAAACCGGATCCGCCTAAACCAACTAAATTAATATTCATATGCTCATAACCATTTCCTTCAGCTACACTTGAAAAATGACTGGTCTGCTCGAAGTAAACCGGAAGTATTGCTGATTTTGGATAACTCTGCTGAATTGTAAGTACTGAATTGGCACTCACTTTAACCCGGTAAGCTTTTCCGGGAATGAAGTTCCCAATACTATTTTTCCAGCCACCATAGATGCCCCAGTTTTCGATGGAATTGCCTGCCTCATCCTGAACTTTAATTAATATATTCTGATCAATAAGCGATTGAATCAGATTCATGCCATCCAACACATCGGTCCGTGGAAAAGAAACAATATTCCAACCCATATTTAATGGGATATCCAGTGGAAGGGTTATTTCAGTACCTGTAACTTGTAATGAACAATCAGCTGCGACTCTAATTTTATAACCTTCAGTTTCTAAAAACGATCCCATATTGTCAACCCAACCGGCCAGATTGCCCATGTTTTCATAGGAATTACCTGATTCATCCTGCATTTTAATCAGCATCCCATTGTCTCGAATCGGTTGGGTTACTGTACTAACAGAAGTATTGGAAGCATCCACATAAGTCGAAATCATATTGTAGCCCTTCTTCAGATCAATAGTTTGAGTGTATAGAATGCCTTGTTTGGTAGAACTGGCGACCACGGTCAGATTGGTAACTACAGTACTGTCGCATCCACTGACAGAGTTCAAAGTACGTGAATATTGACCTGATAGGATCCAACCATTATAATCAAGTCCTTCATCAATG
Source organism: uncultured Prolixibacteraceae bacterium (assembly GCA_903865775.1). GTDB lineage: Bacteria > Bacteroidota > Bacteroidia > Bacteroidales > Prolixibacteraceae > Aquipluma. The sequence goes on from CAIPKZ010000125.1 coordinate 1,516, forward strand.
GTAATCTCCTCACTAATGGTATATTTTGGATTTACAGTAAGGTAAGTTGTTACGATACTGTCACCAGCAACTTTTGCAGCTAATGTCCGGGTATATTTACCTGTTATCATCCAACCGTTATAACTATTTCCTTCACATATAGCTATATATTCAGTAGAATTCGCTGAAACAGGCATTACTGCATTGGAGGCAGAAGAAGCGGCAGATGATCCTGCCGAGTTTGATGCCTTAACCGTAAAAGTGTACGATGTGCCATTAACCAATCCCGTGATGGTGTGTGTAAGTGACGTTGAGCCGGCATTAAGATCTACTCCGTCTGCTGGAAGTGAAGTGACTGAATAGACTGTGATGACTGAGCCACCATTATTCACCGGAGCTAAAAAGCTTACTGAAGAAGTCGTATTTCCGGCAACGGCAACTACTGAACTAGGAGTACCAGGAACAATCGTGTTTACAATATAACTTAAATTAGCCGGATTACTTAGTGCTCCATTATTGCTTGGAGCTAAAGTTATACGTCCCGCAACAATGGGTGTGATAGTAAAAGTCTGAGCTACAGCAGAATTAGTAAATGTTAGAACTTTTGCTGCAAGTCCTGAACTACCTGTACCTGTTGGAGTAATGGTAATAGTTCCGGTATAGAGACTATTGGGGGTAATGGTAAAATTGCTGGAGGCGGAGTAAACATTTCCTGAAGAAGGACCTGTAAATGTGTAGGCACTTGCAACAGGGGATAAAATAACTACATCGGCTTTTAAAGATGTTGAAACATTTCCGGCAGCATCTTTTGCCCATGCATAAAGTGTCTTAGTACCTATTGAAGAAAAGCTATAAGTTGTCGGCACAATTGATGACCAGCCAGTTGCACTAAATGAAGGAGCCGTAGCAGTTTCTGTTAACTGGTAACCTGTAATTCCAACATTGTCGGTTCCGCTTAAAGTAGCAATAGAAATGGTCTGTGAACTTGAAGTTGTTGGAATCGTAAAAGAAGCAATTACTGGTAAAGTAGTATCTGTTAGAATAGGATTATTATCTTTCATCAAAACCACCGAAGTATAAGGATGTAATGATACTGAAGTGGAATATTTAGTACCTTTTACATCTATC
>CAIPKZ010000126.1 GCA_903865775.1 uncultured Prolixibacteraceae bacterium
ATGTATTTTTTCTGAAGGTCGTTTTCGGCAAATTCAACCGATTTTTTCAGCCAGAAAACAATTTGCTCAATGGCTTTTCCGTATTTGCCATCCAGTTTCCAAACCTTTTCAATCAAGCGGCCATCTTCTTTTACCAATGTTGAATTCAAACCATACGAAATAGGTTCTTTTCCCGCTGAACCTTTAAGATTAGCATAAAATATTTCTGCTTCAGATTGCACCACATTCTGGTAATAATTATTGCTGGATGAAACAATCAGATCCTTTTCAGAATCCAGGTTCACCCGTTTGCTTTCCCGTTCAGGATTAAAAATAACTTCTTTGATTTCAGCAATCAATGATTTGAATTTCATTACTGAAGGAGTTTTAAAACTCCACCATTTGGAACGGGAAATCAATTCATCCAGATAAGTTTCCGAAAAACCGGCCGGGATTTTCTCTGTGGAATAATGATGGTGGATTCCGTTGGAAAACCATACCCGTTTCAGGTAGATTTCGAATTGTTTAAATTCAGGAGTTTCACGGTTTCCTTTAAATGTCTTCAGGATATTTTCCAGAACCGAACGAATGGCCAGATTATTCCGGTTATTTTGATCCCATAAAATATCACGGCCGCAAAGCGCTGCCTGCGACAGATAATATATGTAGATTTTCTTTTGAAGGTTAAGATTTTCGAATTCAGGCACCGAATAACGCAAAATCTTCAAATCGGCAAATTTCTCAACAAAAACATCCATGGTATTCCTATTTATTCAGTTCTTCAAATTTTTTCTCCAGCAAATCAACCCGTTTAATCGAAAGTCTTAGCCAATGCAGCAACAATTTCTGTTTTTCATTTTCATTGAGGTGCCAGTCAATTGATGGGTGTTTCCGAAGTTCATGAGTCAGATGATGCAAAGTTACCGCGACTGAAACGGAAATATTCAGGCTTTCAGTAAAACCCACCATCGGAATTTTCAAGAATTCATCGGCTTCCTGCATAGCCAGATCAGTCAATCCGGGACGTTCAGTGCCAAAAATGAATGCAGCCTTGCCTTTTTCCAGATCAAAATTTTCAAGATTCACATCATGTTCATGAGGGCTTGTAGCGATAATGCGGTAGCCATCAGCTTTCAGTTTGCGGATGGCATTGATGGTATTCTCGCTCTCCCCGTTGTATCGTTTTACTGTTACCCAGTTCGAGGCTCCCTGAACCACGTCCGGATTGACACGAAAAACATTCCGGTTTTCAATCACATGAACATTCTGGATACCGAAACAGTCAGCCGTTCGCAAAACAGCACTCGCATTTTGAGTCTGAAAAATATCTTCGAGCACAACAGTGATGTAATTTGTGCGAAACGAGAGGATTTTATCAAATAAAATAAGTCTTTCAGTGGTAACAAATTCGGAAAGAAACTGAATCAATCGGGCTTCCATATCGTTGTTTTGGCGGTACAAAGATAAAAAAAAGGGATGCATAACAGATATGCGTCCCTTTTGTAAATTTTTCAGGAATAATACTAGATAGTATCAGCTAATTCAGCACCTGGTTTAAATTTTACCACTTTCTTTTCAGCAATTTCGATTGTTTTACCGGTTTGTGGGTTTCTGCCAGTTCTTGCACTGCGCGAAGCAACTGAGAAAGAACCAAATCCAATAAGAGCAACACGATCGCCATTTTTCAGGGCATCAGAGGTGGCATCTACAAAAGCATCTAATGCTTTTTTTGCATCAGCTTTCGTTAAGTTAGCTTTTTCAGCCATTGCATCAATTAATTGAGCTTTGTTCATAAGACAACTTGTTTAAGGTTAAAAAATATTGAAAAAAAATAATTTCTAAATTTCAATCTAAAGTAACCAAAAAAAATTGAAACATTAATAAAATCAATGCTTTCAAATGGTTAATTTTATTTTGATACTAAATTCTAAAATATGATTCAAAAAAACAACCCTTCGTCAAAGTTTTTTGAAAAATAATTTTACCGTAATTCTGATGAATTGTTTTTGAAATCTGATTATTTGTTCTACTTTTGCCACCGCGTTTGGAGAGATGGCAGAGTGGTCGAACGCGGCGGTCTTGAAAACCGTTGACCGTGTGAGCGGTCCGGGGGTTCGAATCCCTCTCTCTCCGCATAATTTAAAGACCTGAATTTCAATGAGATTCAGGTCTTTCTATTTCAATCCTATTAGTGAATTTGGAGATTTTCGATTTGTTTTATCCAGATTATTTATCCTCAATTCGAATAAATTACCCCTTTCAAAATCCTCAAAATTCGTTAAAAAAAGCCAGCGGCAAGCAATATTGAAGTTACTTTTGATCAGAAAATTGGCTTAACGAACAATCAAAAGAAATATTCACGCAGGAATAAAACAACGCCAAAACGCAGATTCCGAACATTGAAAAGCATATTTTTATATGTTTCATCATAAATTAAGCTGATCCCAAACATCATATATGTAATGAGATCAGCTTAAAATCTTCGTACTTGCATAGGACTATTTTCCAAAATCCTGAAGGTTATTCTATCAGATCGGATTATTCAATTGAATCTTGAATGGAATAAATCAGACTTTGCTTTTCGAATTATTTTTCGGTTTACCAGTTCAACGAAATCGTTTGGCCTTTCTTCAAATTGATTTCCTTTTTATCGTTTCCATAGAAAAGTGTTGTCATTCCAGATTTCTTGGCATAAACGCTCAGTTTTTTTACAATTTTATTATTCCACTCCATCGATACTTCGAAACCTCCTCTTGCACAAATACCTTTTACCGAACCGGACTCCCAAGC
>CAIPKZ010000127.1 GCA_903865775.1 uncultured Prolixibacteraceae bacterium
ACTGCTACATTTTATATTCAGATAAGCTTGATAAATATTACATCGGATCGACTTCAGATATAGAAGGTCGGCTTCAACGCCACAATGCTTCAAAGAAAGGATTTACTTCGAGTGGTAAGCCTTGGGTGTTAAAATATTATGAGACTTTTAAATCAAAACATGAAGCTTTATCGAGGGAACTTCAGCTAAAAAGTTGGAAAGATCGCGACATGCTTCAGGGGCTGATTAGCTCAGCTGGTTGAGTGCATCCCGGTATTACCGGGAGGGTCGGCGGTTCGAATCCGTCATCGCCCACGAAAGAGGATAACGAAAGTTGTCCTCTTTTTTTGTTTATACGACAAAATATTACAGATATATTGGATCACTTCATTTTGTTGTAGGCCAATTTGTAAAGGTCAATTTAAAATCCATTTTCTGTCCTTAGGCCGAACTGGCCCTTACCTTTCTATTCCCTGTCCGCGGTAGGCGGGGATGAAAAGTAAGCAATCCCTAGTCCTCGGGATGTCAAAACGAACCTTGCCGGGCGTTTTCACGGCCCACCAACTTGCTTAGATCTAACCGAAAGAAGTATAGAACCAAAACACTTAATTTATTCACGCTGCGATGGTGTTCTACCGCCTAAGGAGAAAAAGCGTTAAGAAAACCGAAGAAGTGAGCGTTAAGAAAATTTCCCTGTTTGATCCCGGTGCAACCGGGAGAGTTTGGAAATTTTTAGCGGAACGTATTCGGTTTTTAGCTTTTAATCCTTTAGCGGCGGCTCTTTTTGGTTACTTTTTCCAGCTGAAGGGAAAAAGTAACAGCCCGTCCGGCTTGAGGACAAGGCATTCCAATAGAATATCTTTTAAAATAGTTTTAAAAATTAAGGATATTCCCCCTCAATAATATCATGTGATCCGATATTCAGATCACATGATAATGTCATGGGGAATTTCAATTACTGATTAATATCTGCTTAAAAAAAATAACATTAAATACTTTTATCTGAACAGAAAAATATCCCGGAGTGATATAACTTATAAGAATGAAATAATATCGCATTTTGATTTGTTACTTTATCTTAACTCACCCCGTCGTCCGTCAACTGGCGGACTTTGCCCCTCTCTTCAAGAAGCTACTATTTATAAATAAGTCAAGTCAGAATCTTCTTCTGGCCTGAAGGGCCAATATAATTTAGCCCAGGGCATCCCGAAACTTCGGGACGGGAGGAACGAACCGAAACGTCGCCGTTCGGCTGAGCTCACGTCGAAGCCTGGGTATGGGATGCAAGAGAAAAACCGTCCGCCCTGCCTGCCGCAGGCGGGGGGAATTCGATGAACAAAGCAAATAATTCCCTACGGACGCCTGCCTGCCGCAGGCAGGGAATTGCAGAACTTCATTTCGGGCAATATGAGACAATCTCTTTCGTCCGCAAATAGGAATATCTCTTTTTTGATCACTTTTGCGCGGACGATTTTATTTCCTGTTTATAAACCCAGGGCGACACTCCTTCGTCGTTTGCCCTGGGCTATAATTTGCTGCCCTTTCCGGGCGTCAAAACGAAGAAATAAATACGACATTATTTTAGTCATATTACTTTAAGCTTGCATTTTAAACTTTTATCTGAAAAGAAAAATATCCCGAAGGGATAAAATGTTTATAGAAAACGGATAACGGATCACACATGCAAATATTCGACCCCCAACCGGGGTCGAACAACTTTCTATTCATCTTTCCCGCCAGCTTCGGGCAGGTTCAATAAACAGGTGACCTCTCTGAGGTCAAAAAACACCTCCCTCAATGCATCTCAACAATCTAATTTCAAGAATCTTACCTAAAACTGTCAAAAAAATCTACTTTTCCCATAAAAACACTTGACTCGTATTCCTATTTTGAGTTAATTTTATACTCAGGTTAATATCTAATAAATGAACCTTTTTCGGTTCCATGTTGTTAAAATAAGAAAATTGCAAAATAGGTTTTCATAATCCAAATAATCAAACAGACCATGTGGCTGATGTGGCGAAGCTGTGAGTGAGTAACGAATTGATTACATGCATATCAGAAAAAGAATTCTACGAATCCTTTTTTCGAATGAAGAATTAGTAAATAATTTCCGAAAACCCAATAATTAAATATCCATTACTTTTTAAAACCGAATCATCCCTTTACTCAAATTATTATTCACAGTTCGTGGTAAAATGATGTTGAAATATTCATTTATTCTGATTGATGTAGTTAAACACTATTTTCAATTATCAAACGCATTAGATCAGTGATCAAAATATTCAGGATTATTGAAAATATAGTTTTAGTTTGGTCTCAGTAAATATCGTGTTGAAAAGCTCAATTTTCTATTGTGAAAAACCAGCATGAATAGTTACGAATGTTTTTATTTTGATTTTCTATTTTCAGCTTAAGTGCTGATTTCGGTTTTTCAAAATCCGACAACACAACTTCAAAAATCACTGTTACGACACAGATATGTGAGTGACCGTTAGCTTTGCTTTTATTGTCAACAATTTTCCCTTGCCAAAAAACCATATCCATTTTCAATTACAAAACCACATTTAGCATGAAAAATTTTTTGAATTTTTTAATTATTTTCTCCCTGTTAACCTTAGCCTCCTGCCGCAGCAGCAAGGATTTTATCTTTTTAAAAGATGCTGCAAACGGAGAAATCATTAAAAGTATTCCGGTTCAAACATTTGATCACAACCTGAAATATGGGGATATCTTGTATATCAGCATCAAATCCATGAATCCTGAAGTTAACCTGTTATTTAATCCGGAAGCAAATATGCAGGCAAATACTGGCGGTAACGATTTCCAAAAATATACCACCCCAAGCGGAGCATACTTGTATGGTTATGAAATTGATCAGGATGGAAACCTCAAACTTCCGATGCTTGGTAAAATCCAGGTTTCAGGAATACCTATTTCTCAGGTTGAATCCGTCGTGCAAAAAAAAGCAGATGAATTCCTAAAGGATGCCATTGTTAAGGTTAAACTTTTGAATTATAAAGTTACCGTGCTTGGTGAAGTCAGAAATCCTGGAGACTATTACAACTACAACAATTCAATTACAGTGCTTCAGGCTTTAGCAATGGCTAACGGGAACACTGATTTCGCTACAATCAAAAAAGTCATGGTGGTCAGGCCTCTTCCTGAAGGCAATAAATCATACCTGCTTGATTTGACTTCCAAAGACATCTATTTGTCAGATGCATATTATCTTCAGCCAAACGACTATGTAATTGTACAACCTGACAAGAACAAATTCTGGGCGATTAATGGACAAGCCATATCGATCTATTTTTCTTCCATATCCATTCTCCTTGTCACATATGGATTACTTTTTAAATAACAGATCAACAGAAATAAATTTTATAAATAGAAGAACCCCGGAATTCAATTCAACAATTACACTATGAAATCAGATTATATTGAAACATTACAAAATCAGGAAGAAAAAGAATTCGATGTCAAAAAAATAATATTTCTGCTGTTGCGGCAATGGAAATGGTTCGTGCTTTTTGGTGCCTTAGGTCTGATCGCTGCTTTTGGATATACCAAACTCACAAATCCTAAATATTCAGTTTATACGTCCATTCTAATCCCTCAGGAGACTGATGGATTGGGTATTGGAAATATGTTCAAAGGGTTCATCGACAAACCGCAGAACAACGTATATAATCAGGTCGAATTAATCAGTTCATACAGCAACATCAGCCAGACTTTGATCAACCTAAACTGGCGCACAAGTTGGTTCGAAAAAAAATTCTTCATTTGGAAAGGGATTTATAAACAGGAACCTTTCGATGTTCAGGAAACGCAGAATTTTGTCAACTTAAAAGGTATTCCTGTCTACATTACTCATACTTCAAACGATGATTATACTGTTTCAGTGAATGGAGTTATTTATCAAAACGGTGTAAAAACAGCGGTAAAATTCGAGGGTAGAGGTACGTTTGGACATCCGTTTACAAACAAATTCTTCAATTTTACGCTTTTAAAAAAGGTGAATAACTTCGAATCTACTATTGGCAAATATTATTTTGTTTTTAATGACTTGAATGATGTAACGCTGGCCTATGAAAGCAGACTTAAGGCCGCATTGAAAGATAAAAAGAGTGATATTATTGGATGTTCCATTGTAGGCGAAGAACCTGAAAGAGAAAGTGATTTTTTGAATGAACTCATCAAAGTGTACATTACAGGTAAAATGAATATTCAGAGCGAATCGCAACGCAGATCGCTTGATTTTATAAATACACAATTGGCTGGAATTTCTGATTCACTCAACGTTGCAAGTACGAAATTTACAGATTTCAGGTCCAGAAATCAAATTGTCGATTTGGGGGCTGAAGGCAAATTGGTAATGGATAACTTACAGCTCATTGAAAAGGAAAGAGCCCAAAACCAAATGCAGCTGGACTATTTTCAAAACCTCCTCAAATACCTGGACAATAACAGTGATCTCAAGCAATTAGTCTCCCCTTCTGTTGTAGGCATTCAGGACGTTTCACTCAACGCGCTGGTAATGAAACTTGGCGAATTATACAATCGCCGACAGGTCCTATCGTTCAGCGCCAAAGAAAACAACCCTACCCTAATCATGATTGATAAAGAAATTAATCAAATCCGGAATCAACTGAACGAAAACCTCCGAAACCTGATCGATAATGCAACCCGTAACATCAACAGTCAAAAGGAAAGGCAAAGTACCATCAGCGTACAGTTGAATAGATTACCCCAGAAAGAGCAAAAAATGGTAAATATCCAACGGCAATTTAATCTGACCAACGAAATTTACACCTTTTTACTTCAAAAGCGTGCTGAAACCAATATCGCACTGGCATCGAATATGCCCGATGCACAGGTTATTGATATTGCCCGACCCGAAACTGCAGGCATTATTGGTCTGGCTCCAAAAATGATATTGATTCTTGGATTGATTTTAGGTCTTGCAATTCCTTTGGCCCTGATACTGATCAGGAACTTTATGGATAGCCGCATTCGTTCCCAGGAAGATATTGAGGATCATACGAATCTCCCGATCTTGGGAAGCATTCTGCACAGTCCAATCAAATCGGAATTGACAGTTTTTGAGGATCCTAAATCAAGCGTAGCTGAATCATTCCGCTCCTTACGAACCAACCTCCAGTTTATGCTCAACGGATCTGGGGGAAAAGTAATATCCATTCATTCATGCAATCCCGGAGAAGGAAAATCTTTTATTACCATCAATCTGGGTACAATATTAGCAATGAATAATTATAAGGTTCTGTTAATTGGCGCCGACCTGAGAAAACCAATAATCCATAAGAAATTTAATCTGGAAAATGATCATGGCCTAAGCTCTTACCTGATTGGTGAGGACACCTTGGAACAGATTATTTTTCCAACGGTTATTAACAATCTTTCTTTTTTGCCATCGGGACCAATTCCTCCAAACCCTGCGGAATTACTCAGCAAGCCAGAAATGAAAACCCTGACAGATCAGCTTCGCAAGATATACGACTATATCATCATAGACAATGCGCCTGTGGCTATAGTAACCGATGGATTTATCCTGAGCTCTTTGGTTGATTTAAACATCTCTATCCTACGATATGGAGTTTCACACAAACACCAGGTAGATATGATTAACCAGTATGCATCCAAAGAAATGATTAGCAATCCTGCTATATTGGTAAACGACATTAAATTAGATGCATTCGGTTCAAGCTATTACAAAAACTACCAATACGAAGCTTATCAGAACACCTATTATTCTGCCGAAGAAAAGAAAAGCAAAAAGAAAAGCAAAAAGAATTCGACTATTTGAAAATGAACAATTTGACAATTTGACAATGAACAATTTGACAATTTGACAATGAACAATTTGACAATTTGACAATGAACAATTTGACAATTTGAC
>CAIPKZ010000128.1 GCA_903865775.1 uncultured Prolixibacteraceae bacterium
ACCCGATACTCGTGTTGCCAAATTGTGTTGTTTTTTGCCGATGCCTGAATGGAAGCAACCACGCCGTCGAAATCGTCCGGATGAAGCCTGGTAAATACTGCTGAAGCATCATGGGCTATTTCTTCGGGGCTTACCCGGTAAATATCCTGAATGCCATCACTGGCATAAGGGAAACAGGAGGAGCCATCGGGGTTCAATTGGAATTGGTAAACAACGCCCGGCACCCGGTCGGCAATCTTTTCCAACCTGGTCAACGCTTCCTTTAACTGTTCAGTTCTTTTATTAACCGTTTTTTCGAGGTTTGCATTTAGTTCTGTAATTTTTAGTTCGGCCTGCTTGCGTTGTGATACATCAAGAATAAAAACAGATACACCAACAATGTTTCCCTCGGCATCTCTTACCGGACTATAATAATCATCGTAATAAATTCTGGAAAGTGCCTTATCCCCATATTCCTCTTCAGCAACGAAAAAATCCCCTTTTAAGGCCCGGTCAAAATTATGCTTCGCCTTTTCACGGTCTTCCATGTTGGGAATCAGATCAACCATATTCATTCCAATCCGGATGTCAATACCCCATATCTTTTTCATTGTCTCTTTGTGAGACAATGAAAATTTCGTGTAATTATAATTTTTATCGAGTGAAAATATTACGATAGAAATCGGGCTTTCCAGAATTGATTGCAGAAATATCAAATCTTTATGATATTTTTCTTCGCTTGCCTGCAGTAATGTTTCTGCTTGTCTGCGTTCGGTAATATCAACCACAGTTAAAAAGCATTGCCCCATGCTTGTGGTGGCAATACCTGATAGATGGACAAACATCGGCTGGTTGCCGGAAGTTGTCAGGGTAACTTCGCAGGATTCCTTTGTATTGTTTTTAAATGATTTCTCCAAAAAGAGTTTGAAAACATCCCGGGTATCTTTGGAAATAAAAAAGTGGAAATGGTCGTTTATTAAATGCGAACGATCTTTACCCAGCATAAGCGCCCCGGCGAGATTTAACTCAACAATTTCGCCTTTGCGCGATAGTGTAAAGAAGCCGGAAGGTGCCAGGTCGTACAATCTGATATACTTGTCATGCGCAGCGTCTGCCACAGCCTGTGTACTGCGGAGTTCTTCATTCTGCAATTCCAGTTCAATCTGGTGAACCTCCAGCTCAAATATGAGTTTACGATTCTCGAGTTCTGAAAGTTGAGAATCGTGTTTTGACGGTCTGTTTTTCAGCAACTCTTCGGCTTTCTGGCGCAGTGCCGCTGCTTCTGAATTGTTTTCGTGTTTTTTCATACCTAATTCGTTTTTTTGAGCAGCCTGGCACCCGCAAGTAGCTGCAATAGCAAAAGGAACACACCCCTTGTGTGCGCTTGCCAGGCTCTTTCTCTACTTGTTTGAAAATTGCAGGTTTTTGCAAAGAGAGATATTGGCAATGCAGTATATTACCTGAGATTAAGGACGATCAATGCGCTTGTAACTGGTATTTTATGTGAATCCACATACAAACATACATATAAAATCAAGATAATCAATAATGGTTTAAACATCAGAAAGAAGTATCGATGATGCTGCTAAGAAATTTAACAGGTTATAAATTACTTTTCCGCATAGTGACGAAAATGGCCGGTTTGATGGAGGTTCGAAAAGGATGGCTAATACATGTTAAGACCTTCCAGGTTTCAAAAACCTGGAAGGTTTGAAAAACCGCGGCTTATGAAAACAATTCTTCCGTTTTTCATTTTGTTCTTCATTGTTTCCGGCATGAATGCCGGAATTGTTGAAAAAACATACACTTTCGGAAATTGTAAAATCGAGGCCAATGGGAGTTACCACACAATCGCTTTTCAGGACACTAAACTATCCGG
>CAIPKZ010000129.1 GCA_903865775.1 uncultured Prolixibacteraceae bacterium
ATCTTGCTCTTCGTGTTGATAAGCACCTGTAAAACCTCCACAGGTCAGTGGCCCGGGTGAAGTATAGATTCCGGCTTTCAGGCCTTTGGCATGGATGTAATCAGTCAGTCCTTTCATGTCCGGGAAATAACTATTCGTAATAATATTTCCCTTTTCATCCCGCAACGGACCAACACGTTTTGGATCATTGTTTTTTGGCGCGTTCATCCAGCAATCATCAATGTTCACATATTCGTATCCCACATCTGCCATTCCACTGCTAATCATCACATCGGCAGCCTCGCGCATCATCTGGTCGGTAATCCGGTCGTAATGCGCATACCAGTGGTTATAGCCCATTGGTGGTGTCAAGGCGAGTTTATCTCCGGAAACAATTCTGAATTTCCGGCTGTCTTTTCCTTTTGAATTTTTTGCTTCGATCACCAGCTGATATTCACCTATAGAAGGCACCGTTCCGGAAATAATTCCGGTTGAAGGATCAAGTTTTAATTCTTTTGGAAGTCCCTTTACTGAAAAACTGATCGGGCGCTCTCCCTGACATGGTATCCGGTATAGAAACGGATGTCCGGGCCGGCAACCATAAACCATTGGACCGTTGATGCGTGGGGATGGTTTCGGTACCGGAGTTAACAATTCCGCAGCACTTTTCTCTTTCACGGCACAATACGATATTTGGGGCGTTAACGATAACAGTAAGAAAATCAATAAAATAAGACAAGCTTTAATTTTTGTTTTCATGGCAAATAGTTTTAGTTGGTTAACGCTTTTACATTTTCTTGTTGTAGTTCAACTTTTGGATCAAATTTTCCACCGGTCATGTATTTTTTTAGACTGAAGAGCAATTGCTGAGCTTCCGGACGTTTGTCCAATTCTGAAGTCAGGTCGATTCCTGAAATCAGGATTCGGCCTTTACCAACTTTGGCTTCCAGAATCAGAGCAAGTGGACGGTTCGTCACCCAGTCATCGATGACCCGAACAATCGGCTTCAGGTCATCTGGAAAACTGCTCATGTTGATGGCTCCGGAATGACTCATCGCATCCCACCACTGGTAATTGCTGTGGTATTCCGTCGGAAAATCAGCCAGAGCCGAATGATTTGGATTGCATAAAATTCCCAGCGTATTCGGAGCCTGTCCATGAGTCCATGCTGTATTCCAGAAAATACTGGAAAATCCGATTTTCACGTCACCACCCATTTCTTTGGGAAGTGTTCCTTTTTTCAGGTTCAGCAATACCGAGCCACCATTTTTCAGGAATTGAGCAGTTTGGGCATCCAGTTTCTGAACGATCCGAACATTCTCTTCACCTGAAATGACTTCCTTTTTTACAGGATATACCCAGAAATCCCAGCAGTTGCTCAAACTGTCAACAGTTACTTCCAGAACTAATTTCTGAGCTGCAACGATCGAAGCCAGCGGAAAAGATACACGTCCCAAATTAAAACCATTTCCCATTGGAATATCGGCCGCTGCAAATTTGCCGGAAGCAACGATCTGACCTTTCCTATCTGAAATCTTCCATTCCGGAGTGCAGGCCGCAATTGGGCCATCGCCATAATGAGCCACCTCAACATCAGCGTCAAAGGTTTCTTTATTGGTAAAAATGAGTTTTTTCATCCGTGCCAGCGGAACAGTATAGTTACAGAAACGTTTGTATTCAGCCGGAGAAATATATCCTTTTTCGCCCCAGAACGGATCTAAAACGCCCACCAAAGCTGTTCCTTGTCCCGGAAAATCATGCAAGTCAAGCAACTGAAATCCACCAAAATCCTTGGTACGAAAAGCCGCTTCAATGTCAGCCTTGTAGCAAAGTGCCTGTAATTTTCCGGAGGCAAGCAAAAAACTGTCAGCTAATTGTTCCATGCCGTTATCTTTAAGCGTTTCCTGAAACATTTCAAAATTGCGTGCTTTCAAAACACCATCGTATTTGGCAATCTCCTTAAAATTTGGATACACGCACCATTGGCCAATTTCGTGGCTGACAATAGGTTGAGAAAATTTGGCATTGTACTCCGACCAGTCGTAATCGGTTCGTGGAGCTTCACCGTTGATTAAACTTTTCAATTCCTGCCCCCAGCCTTGAATTCTCGGTTTGGAATCGCTTAAAAAATCGTTAACAGGCAAATTTGGCCAGCCTGCTCCTGAAGTATAAATAAACCGTGAATCTTTTTCTTTCCAGAATTTAACAAATTCGGTAAGGAATTTATGCTGATTTGGCCCTCCCGGTTCGTTTCCGTAAACCAACATGCAAAACGAAGGATGATTTCCGTATTCATCAACCATGCGCTGGCTTTCTTCATACAGGTATTTGTCAAATGGCTTTCCATCGCCAATAGTGGTCGACTGGTTTGCCCACGAAGAACATTCAACCTGTAAATAAAATCCGGTTTGGTCGGCCGCATCGAACGCAGCTTTTGGCGGACACCAGGAGTGGAAACGCATGTGGTTTAAACCATGTGCGCGGCAAACATCGAAAATACGGAGCCATTCAGCGACATCGGTTGCAGGATAACCTGTTTTGGGGAAAATGGCACATTCCAATGTTCCTCGAAGGAAGGTTGGCTGTCCGTTAATGATCAATTGATTCCCTACGGCTTTAAATTCACGCATTCCGAATGTTGTTTCCGAAACATCTGTTTGGCCTGAAGTCTGATCTTTCAACGAAGCTTCCAGCGAATAAACATTCGGATGAAACTCGTTCCAGAGTTTCACATCGGCGCCCAAATCCAGAGTCATGTTCAGAATATTTTCACCTTCCTTCAATTCAAAATTTTCCTGTTTACTCATTCCATTTTCCTGAATATTCAGGTTGAGATTAACTGAAGTTGATTTTCCGGTTAAATTCTGAAGCTTAACTTTTACAGCTATTTGTTTATTCTGAAGATCAGGATAGACCTGAATATTTCGAATGTTGACCAAAGAACGGGCTTCGAGGTACAACTGACCAACCACTCCGTTCCAGTTACTTTGGGTATGGTCCGAAATGCTGTGCGCATTCACTCCCGGATCAATGTCTTTCACCCGATTGTCGATACACAAAGTCAGGCGATGTTTACCTGGTGTGAGTATTGTCGTCAAATCATACTGATGCGGAGTTCCAAGTGAATTTAGCATACCAATTTCCTTGTTGTCAATCCACAAACGACTTTCCCAATGGCAGCGTTCCAGAAAGAGTTCAACAAATTGTCCGTTCCAATCTTCCGGAATTGTAACGTCTTTTTGGTACCAGGCAGCACCTTTGTAATATTTCAAAGGTTGCAGCCAGAAAGGAATTTTAATGTTTCCTGGTTCCCTGAATTTGGCGTATTCCGGATTTTTATAGAAAGCGCTATCCACAATTTGCCCGGTCCAGGGAGTTTTTAGCGTAATATCATCGCCAATTCCATTGGAAGTCAGCGATCCGGGTAAAGACAGCGTATCGGTCAAATACTTTTTAAACCAACTTTCAGCAAAGCCTTTATCCTCTGGATCAAGAGCAAAATTCCATGTTCCGGAAAGATCAATTTTTTGTTTCACAGCAGGTTTTTGACAGGAAATAGCCAAAATGGCAAGTACAGCGATCAGGATAAATTTGTATTTCATAAGGTTTATTTTAAGCCCCTCCAAATCTCCCCGAAGGGGAGGCTTAAAGAAGAGCTATGGTTTTAAGTTAATTATTCAATAAACGACGAATTCATCTTAACGTGGTTTTAAGCCCCCTCTTTTGGAGGGGGTTTGGGGGAGGCCCTTACATTTTTTCAATTTCTTCCAATGATTTTCCTTTGGTTTCAGGTAATTTCTTCAGGATAAAAAGGAAGCCCGAAAAGCAAATTACTCCATACAACCAGAATGTTCCGCTGGCATTCAGCAGTTTATTCAGGATTGGGAAGGTATAGGTGAGAACAAAACAGGCGATCCAGAGCGCTGTTGTGGCAATGGCCATGGCTGTTCCGCGAATGCTGTTCGGAAAAATTTCGGAAAGAACTACCCAGGTAATCGGGGCCAAAGTCATGGCATAAGTGGCAATGGCAACCATCACCAACACCAGAATGGCCAACCCTTTCAATTCGAAAAAGTAACTTGTGCCCAACATAAAATAAATAAATGCCAATCCAATTGAACCCAGCAGCATCAGTTTGCGGCGTCCCCAGCTATCGACCATCCGCATAGCCAGAAAGGTAAAAATCAGGTTAACTGTTCCGGTAATCACAATATTGAAAAGCATGTCGCCCACCGAATAACCGGCAGAAGTAAATATTTCTTCGGCATAATTGAAAATCACATTGATGCCGCACCATTGCTGAAAGACAGCCAGTACAATCCCAAGAATCAGCACAGGTCTGATCTTTTTCGATTTCAAAACCTTCCAGTCGATTTTCGAGTCAGTTCCCTGCAGAGTTTCGGCAATTTCCTTTTGTTCCTGAATGGCATATTCAGTTCCGCCAATTCGTTCGAGCGTGGCATTGGCTGCTTTCCAGTTTCCAGATTTGGCCAAAAAACGCGGACTTTCAGGAATGAAAAATGAGAATATGAAAAAGAGCACGGCTGGCACTGTTCCTGCCCAAAACATCCACCGCCAACCTGTTTGTCCGTTCCACGACTGTAAAATCATTTCGTTGGTTGCACCTTCCGGAACTTTCTCCGCAATCAGAAAATTGATGATTTGCGCAGCCAATATTCCGACAACAATGGTCAGCTGGTTAATAGAAACCAGACGACCGCGCATTTCCGCCGGAGAAATTTCGGCAATGTACATGGGCGAAATGGCCGATGCCAGTCCGATTCCTAATCCACCAATCAAACGGTAAATAATAAACGGAGTGAATTGATTCGCTGCACCAGTTCCAATGGCTGCTATGGTGAAAAGAGCAGCTGCGGTGATCAATGGTAATTTCCTTCCGAAACGATCGGAGAAATAGCCCGATGATAGTGCACCAAACAAGCAACCAATCAGAGCGCTGCTCATGGCCCAGCCTTGCATGTATGGCGAATTGGTGATGTCGAAAAACCGTTCGTAAAATGGTTTGGCACCGCCGATTACGACCCAGTCGTAACCAAATAGCAGTCCGCCCATGGCCGAAACCAGGGTGATGCCCAGAATAAATTGTTTGTTGAAGTTTGATTTGCCCACAAGTTTAGAATTTAGTTGAAACAAATATATCCGATCATGGCATGCCAAAGAATGAAATATTTGATGAATATATGGATTATTTTATCTTTTTGCTGATTTTAAAGCATGTTGTAAAAAATTGTTTGATGTACTGAATTTGAGCTATTTTTGTATTCTGTAGGTCGGATAATATCGGGTAGCCGATAACTGACATTAATAATACAGGCATTTGCAATGAAACGAGTCAAGAGCAAAATAGATATGCACTTTGAACTTCCCACGAAAATCCCTTGCCCGATGCAGGCGGGCAAACAGGGGACTTTTCATCTTGCAGGTTCTGAATTCATTACGATTGATAAAACCTGATTTTTTTAGGTAACCTAAGTAGAACTATGTGCTCCAAAGTCTCAAACCTTATTAATGTGCTGTATTATAATAAGAAATAAGGTTGAAATCGGGTGATGGTTGCCTTGCTACTAAGGTCTTTTTGAAAAAATAAGGTTGAAAAATTGTGTTATCCGATTTTGTTGTCAAAAAGTAAAAAGTTACAGATTTGTGGGTTCACGTTAGCCGCAAGGGGTAGGGGATGAGGATTTTTCAAGGGCATTGCTTTGTTCCCCAAAGATGTCGTCGTTGTGCAACTTTAAACTGCTTGAATAAATTGGCTATTTACAAAGAGGTCATTGCTACGCGGCTTTTAGATGCAGCAGAGCTGCTATCTATTTGTAGAATAAACCATCACCGCAACTTTATTTTAAGCCGCTTAGCGGCGACCTGTATTGTTTGCAAGTATTATAGATTAAAAATGCCACATCGTTTTATCTCTTCTGCATACTTAATGAACCCGCTCCATTTACGATGGAGCCAATAAATTAATTACCGATGAAAAAAGAAGATGGATTTCCGGGACAAATCAGCTTTGTTATTCCTGAACGGATTTTGGCATTGGTCAAAGACAATCCGCTGATTGCTGATCTCTACCTCACCGATACGGGTTATTATCCGCAGGCGCGCCACCATTTCCGAGAACGTGCTTCCGGAAGTGCCCAGTTTATCCTGATATACTGCGTCGGTGGAAAGGGTGAAATCAGCCTGAATAAAACCGTGCATGCAGTTCCCGCCGATCACTTTTTCATTATTCCGGCAGGAATGGCACATGCTTATCATTCCGATGAACAAAATCCCTGGTCGATATACTGGATTCATTACTCAGGAACTAAATCTGGCATTTACGCCCGGTTTGCCTGCCAGCCATTGCCTATAGAGCGAAGCAAAACCTCGCGCATCAGCGATCGGGTCGATCTGTTTGCAGAGATTTTCCGCAACCTCGACCGTGGATTCAGCAGTGAAACCATGGAGTATGTCAACCTTTGCCTGCCTCATTTGCTGGCTTCGTTTACCCATCTCAGCCAGTTTAGGCTCATCAGGGAACCCGGCGAAAAAGATACTGTCGCTCAAAGCATTAACTTCATGCTCGAAAATGTGACCAAAAAGTTAAAGCTTGAAGAAATTGCTTCGGAAACCAGCTTGTCGGCCTCCCATTATTCGCGCCTTTTCCTGAACAGGACCGGTCATTCGCCCATCGATTATTTCATTCAGCTTAAAATTCAGCGGGCCTGTCGCCTGCTCGATAACCCGGGCTGGATGATTGCCGATGTGGCGCGCGAAATGGGCTTCGATGATCAGTTTTATTTTTCACGGGTTTTCCGAAAAGTAATGGGAATGTCGCCCGCGGAATACCGGAAAAGAAGGGTTTGATCCGGTTTTGACTTTAAAATTTTCCAGACTACAGCAGACCGGCAGGATTCGTAGATTCATGTTGTGAGCCTGTTTCATGACTTTTGTCACCAAAAATATTTTTTTAGTCAGGGTGCGGAAATCACGTATTGACTCGCTTATTGAACTGCCTTAAATTTAATAATTCGAATACCAGAAGTTGGCAGAAGAAAATCGGAAGACTTTATAATTCGTAAAAAAGCTGTCTTTGTTGAATTGTGTATTTTGTTCTTTCTTCCGGGGTGTATTCCCCGGAAGAATTAATTAAACAGTTCGCGTAGAATTATTTGAAATAGAATGGATTTGCATTTGCCGGACTGGATTCTGCTTCTCACTTCGAAATTAACTGTTTAGTCACTCAAATTGCGCTTTTGCTAATTGGTTCGTATTTTATTACCATGATGAAATGATTATTCAAACAAATAGTTTTAAATTTATATACGAACAGTATTGATATTTTAAGGAATCAATTCGTTCGCTCACAATAAAAAAAGGATTAAAAATTTCGATCATTCCTAACCAGTTTTTCCGACTGGTTTCGATTCATCAAAATTCCATACGAAACCTTCAAAAAGTGGTGTTAATCTACCGAAAATGGGGATGACAATAGGACTTACTATGCCAACCGATCTGAAAAGAGCATAAAAATAACTTATCTTAAACACATTTTTTACCCGGTTTTGCGTTCAGGCCCTACAAAGGCGGGCAAATTCTCCAAAGACAAGCGTACTCCGTTCAGTTCTCATAGTTTGGTGTTTTAGCGTTGGAAGAACGAACCCCGATCCTTCGGGGCTCGTTTGACCAATTCCTCAGCAGATCAAACCATAACGCATTAACCAACAACGCGGCACGATCCCTGACAGGGTTTCAAACCCTGTCAGGGGTGATCGCTAAAATTCCTGATATATTTCAGTAAGGACGCACGGCGGTGCGTCTCTACCCAATTTCCGCGCCACAATATGCAACCCGCAACTCGCAATAAAATACGAAGCAATTTAGAAATGGATCAGGCAGAAATCATTCTTTATCAATTTGGTGACCAATCCACAATGCTTGAAGTTCGGGTTGAGGATGAAACCGTATGGCTCAATCAGGCACAAATGGTCGAGCTGTTCAGCTCTTCGAAACAAAATATCAGTCTGCATATCAATAATATATTCAAAGAAAGTGAGTTAAATTCCGCTTCAACTGTCAAGGAATACTTGACAGTTCAAAGGGAAGGTGAAAGAACATTTATTGAATTGTCAAGGTGATTTTTCGCCCAAGACCGAGTTCCAGGAGTTTGTATAGCGTCGAAAGTTGAATGTCGCTGTGGCCATTTTCAATCCGTGAAATGAAACTCTTTTTTGTACCGGTTTTTTCGGCCAGTTGTTCCTGAGTCATCGAGCAAAGCAGCCGTTCTTCCCTGATCACTTCGCCTATTGCAAATGCTTTGGCCTTGATTTCAAACTCGGTTCTTTTCATCGTTCCGATTTCACCATAACGGCTGTCCAAATGTTCATCGAAGGTGGTGATGTTATTTTTTGCTTTCATTTCTGATTGTTTTTATTTTTTACTTTAAAAAATTCGTCCTTAATTTTCAATGCCTTAACCAGTTCAGCTTGTGGTGTCTTTTTAGATTTCTTCTGAAACCCATTGAATAGCACAACGATTTTCCCTTCATCGAAACAGCAGAAAACCCGGTAGATATTGCCTTGAAACTCAATACGAACTTCATAGAGACCATCTGAATCGGTAATATGCTCAAAGAATTTTTTTGGAATCCGTTCAGCTACCCTGATAACAAATAAAACGTAGTCAATTTTTTCCTTTACGCTTTCCGGCTATTCGTTAAAGAAATCCAGAAAATAGTTCCTGAAAAATATAATTTGCCGAATCTGTTCCATGATCTGGTTTGTTTAGGCAAAGTTAACTAATAATGGAACAAATTTAACTTTTCTCACTGAAATATTTTGACGACCTAATATCTTTTTACCATTTATCATTCGCCCCGCCGCAGCGGGCAGGCCCGCCACAACAAACAGCCCCTGCAAAAGGCGGGCAGGCATTCTTCCAAACAAACCGGCACAACCCCTGTCAGGGTTTCAAACCCTGACAGGGGTGATCGCTAAAATTCCATATCTATTTCCGTACAGACGCACGGCGGTGCGTCTCTACCCAATGCCACAGCAGGCAGGCCCTCCAAAAGGCGGGCATGCTTTTTCCTAAATTCCTAATTGCCTAATAGCCTTCTGAAACTCATAACCAACCCATGAAAAACAATTCCCCCTTTTTGCCTGCCACCGTGCCTGTGCCCGGGGCCAATCTTCCTGCTGAAATCCTTAAACCTAAAATATGTACCAACACGCCTTTGCCCACCCGCCCAACGGCCTCACAACCTGCTACCTGAGCTTGTGTAGCACTGAGTTTATCGAAGTGTCGAAGGGCAACACCTTATCCGAAACTTTTAACCCAAAAACAAATACTATTAACGCACATTTACTTTTTATCAATTAATTTTCAGTAATATGCCTTTAAAAATAAAATAGAAAGCCTGATGCGAAATGCTTTACGTATTTGGCAAGCAGTCAGGTCGTTCATAATTATTTGACTACCGAAGGAAAAACTCAGTCAGGAAAAATGATCTGTTAAAAAATCGAAAATAAGTTAGTATTTAAGGGTGGAGAACCAGTACAGGATTTAACTCTTGTACTGTTGCGAAACGGGTATCCTGCGGGCTACCCGTTTTTTTTTTTGCATCACAATTTCTTCCAGTTAAACTGATGGTAACGCTTGCCTGAAGGAATTACTGAATAGTTGCTGCGAACAGAGGTTCAACCTGGTTTACGATGAGATTTAAACATAAGGACCTAATCGTTGGGTCGGTTTCGGGTAAATTAACCATATTTTTTACCATGAATAAAATAAACCGCTGCAAATTCTTGATTTACAACGGTTTTAATGAAAATATGTCGGGGTGACAAGATTATATTTTTAAGCCATAAATGTCATTAAATCAGTAGTTTATACTTGATGATTTTATCAAGGTCACCTAATGGTTCACAAATGGAAGAACGACGAGTTAACACTCACATATTGATGCAATTATAATCAAATTTTAGGATTTCAGGAACAAATCTTGGAAATATTTTGGGTTCACATCTTTTTTTAATCTGGATTTGATTTCCATGCATAAAAACTATTAATATTCATTTAAATTCTCCCAGAAAGTTTTTAACCTTTCTGAGGGCTGTTTGAAAAGATAACCATCCTACATTGGGATAGCAATATTCTGCACTAAAGGTTTCGTTCACCAAATAATCTTCATTGCCTCAGGCGTAAGTTCTGGATTAACTTTCTAATCAGTTAATCCAGAACACACACCTTCCCATCGCAAAGGCCTGAAAAACACAGAGCCTGTTTTACTTACTCCACCAACCTGAAGCAGAAATTCTTTTCTGGGAACTCGAACCAATTCTGAAACTCATAACTCATTGGTGTTCGATTCTCCTCAATTAACCATTTCTAAAAGATCAATTGATTTCCAAACTGCGAGGTTCCTAGATCTTTCTCCGCTGATTGTCTAAGATCTCTTTCATACTTGTTTTTATTAAAATCCACACAAAGAAACCGTTGAATTTGTCGGCTAAGGACTCTGCCTAAACAAAAATTTTCCCGGTATTTTTCTTCCATACTGTCATAAAAATCTTCCAGTTGCTTTTTGTTTACCGAAAAATTCAACCCTAAAAAGGGCATGAATTTTTTAAAAACTATCGTATGAAAACTTACACTTTAAAATCAGCCGCGAAGAATCAGGAAACTAACACAGTTTGGGAAGCTTTTGTAGAATATCTGGAAACGGTTTATTTCGAAGGTGCTGCCGATGAGCTTGACAAAGAATTGCTTGAGTTCGAATACAATTCTTACAAGAGTTGCTACGAAAGATAATCGTAACACTTTTTACTGCCAGAGGCGAAATGCCTCTTTTTTTATGCTCATATTTTCATGAATATTCAGAAGGAGTTCTCTCTCCAATAATTTGTCGCAAAGTTATTTACGCATTCCGGAAAAGTCAAGGGTTGTTTTGGTCACTGATTGCTCCCTTCGACATACTTCGATGATTTTGGAGCGAGCTCTGTCGAACACTCAGGGAGCTGAGGTTGATTTGCTTGGTGAATCAAAACAACGCCGAAGGCGCTAGTTCAGTTTTTCGTACCTTAAAACTGACATTCGCCCTTGACAAGAATCCGGTCTGCTCAATGTGGTTTTGGCTCAAAATTAACAGGCGAGCCAGAAGCCAAAATAAGTCCTCCGGGCAGGGGCAAAATCATATGAAATTTTTCGAGGGAATTAAAACGTTGGATGAATTGCGTAGGGAATACCGTCGTCTTGCTTTTCTGTACCATCCTGACAAAGGAGGCGATACAGCCATCATGCAGGTTATTAATGATCAGTACGACCGGCTGTCCAGAAAGCTGATCAACAGTAACGAAACCTTTTCGCAAGCCAGGAAAGAGTATGAACAGCAGGTTTCAGAAGAAATGCGCCAAAGACTTGACCGGATTATCTTTTTACAAGGTATTGTTATCGAGCTGATTGGTTCGTGGATTTGGATTACAGGGAACACTTTTGCAGTAAGGGAAACATTGAAAGGTGAAGGGTACAAATTTTCACATCCCAAAGCAGCCTGGTACTGGCATAAAGGGGAATACTTTAAAAAGTCCGGCAAGCTGATGTCAATGGACGAAATGCGTGATGCCTGGGGTTCTGAAAAAGTGGACTCTCAATATGCAAATCAAAATAATTTCATTCACTAAAATTTAAAACTATGTTTTCAGGAAATTGTATCAGACAAGATGGAGATTGTTCCGTATGCTCTTCTTTCAACGAGGATTTTGATGACTGCAATCAGGATGAAGATCTTGGTGGTACGGGTCATGGTGACGATTCGTATTCAGATGCTGATCCCGATTTGTAAATAAAAAATGGAGGCTAATACCTCCATTTTTTTGTTCGCTACTTCTAAATTGTTTTGATTAACGACGGTCGGTGAGTAGCGAAGCGTATCGAACCGAACAATAGAATCGTACTCCCAAATTAGCTTTTCGGCTTTTAATTTCAGCTAATTGAGGTCATCTATCCGCCAACCCGTTTTCTTCATGTTTGCATTTTTGTTTTTGGTTTGTGTCCTGAGATTTGTCACTACCTTTTGCCTGAATAACGAATGGGTTCCAATTGCTGCTTTCGTTAGCACAGCCTTAATCTGCTAATCTCTTTAACCCGAAACTTGCAGCACGAAACCTTCACTGGGAACAACTCTACCCCAATCTCTCGGTTTACTTGAGTAACATTTCCCAATGTGGATTTTCTACGGTTGACAGAATATTGAACCGTTAGTCAAAAATTATCTACAAAGATTTATTCTTTGATGGAAGGAAACCCGTCAATGAATTTTCCCGGCATATCCTCATTCCCTATGGTCATTCCGGTATTCCAGTTCCTTCATTGCCACCCTTCATCAGAATAGACATCATGCAGAATTTTTTTTTATAACTTAAAATTTAATATTATGACAACTTTTGAAAAGCATTACATCGGAAAAGGAACTAAGTTAGAAAACCTGGACATTATTAGAGTTGTATTACCAGCAGAGGGCCTTGATGCCGCAATGTTCGAAAAGAACAGAACAAAGTACCTCTCGTTTGAGGTGGCTAAACTGAAAGACGCTGATAAATTCGGCAGAACTCACACCTGTTATTATCAGACCAAGGTTTACAGTGACAATCCAGTTCAGGACGAACCTGTTGAACAAAAGAAGGCTAATAAAAAGAGTTCGAAAAAACAGGCACAACCCGCTGAAGATGATCTTCCTTATTAGTTGAAATCTTAAAAAACCGAAAGGCTTTTTTAATGTCGCACTTTGAAAAAGACATCAATTTAAAGTAAAATACGCCATTTATTTGAAACCTCTTTCTGATTAATAATTTTATATTTGCTCACCAATTATTTTAGAATTGTAAATCAGTGATAATTAAAATTTTTAAAAGATGACAAAAGCAGAAATCGTTAAGGAAATTACTCAAAACACCGGAATTGAAAAAGTGATAGTGGAAAAAGCTGTTGAAGCGTTTATGGAAACAGTGAAAGGTTCTATGTCTGAAGGAAGCAACGTATATCTTCGTGGTTTCGGAAGTTTTATCGTAAAAAACAGAGCAGCGAAAACGGCGAGGAATATATCAAAAAATACGACTGTTATTATTCCTGCACATGTAATTCCATCTTTTAAACCGGCCAAAGAATTTATTTCACAGGTTAAAGAAAAGGTAAAATAAGAAATTGCAATCCGGGCAAAAGGCAAGCGATTGCAGAACGTCCGGCCCACTCATTTCAAACGCACGTCCGTTCCTGCTATCCTGATTTTGGATAGCTGCACTCCGCGATAATTACACTCGTTCACCAAACAATCTTCATCGCCACACATGTAAGTTCTGAATGATCGAATTGAAAAATCGTTCATTCAGAACATACACTTTCCACTTTTCAGGACCGGCCCAAATCCTTCCCATTTTCTGTATCTAAAACCAGGCTTCGAATTGAGGCTGTTAAAATCTCATTCATAAATTTAAATTAACAATAATGATTTATTTCTTTACTTGTTGTAACTTGCGGCTTATACTAACCAAAAGAACGAATGGCCAAGAAGAACGGAAACGGCAAGGAAAAGAGCATGGAAGAAACCCTTTGGGAATCGGCCAATAAATTGAGAGGGAGCGTTGAATCGGCAGAATATAAGCACGTGGTATTGGGATTGATTTTCCTGAAGTTTGCCAGCGATAAGTTTGAAGAACACCGCAAGAAACTCATTGCGAAAGGGCAGGAAAAATACCTTGAAATGCCCGAATTCTATAACCAGAACAATGTGTTTTTCCTCGACGAAGTTTCCCGATGGACGTACATCATCAAAAACTCGAAGCAAAACGACATTGCGTTAAAGATTGACACCGCGCTGCATAACATCGAGAAAAACAACAAAGCTTTAAAAAGTGCGCTGCCCGACAATTACTTCTCACGTTTGGGACTGGACATTACCAAACTCTCGTCGCTGCTCGATACCATAAACGAAATTGACACACTCAAAGACAAAGCCCAGGACATTGTGGGGCGTGTGTACGAATATTTCCTCTCGAAATTTGCATTGGCCGAAGGAAAAGGCAAAGGCGAATTCTACACCCCCAAAAGCATTGTAAACCTGATTGCCGAAATGATTGAACCCTACAGCGGTATTATTTATGACCCGGCTTGTGGTTCCGGCGGTATGTTTGTGCAATCCATCAAGTTTATACAGGCGCACCACGGAAACACCAAAAATGTTTCGATTTACGGGCAGGAATACACCAATACCACTTACAAACTGGCCAAAATGAACCTTGCCATACGTGGTATTTCGGGTAATTTGGGCGAAAAAGCTGCCGATACTTTTGGCGACGACCAGCACAAAGACCTGAAGGCTGATTACATTATGGCCAACCCACCATTTAACCAAAAAGACTGGCGTGCCGAAAACGAATTGAAAGACGATCCGCGCTGGCGTGGTTACGATGTGCCGCCCAAAAGCAACGCCAATTATGGCTGGATACTCAACATGGTCTCCAAACTTTCCGAAAATGGCGTGGCCGGCTTTATCCTGGCCAATGGCGCGTTAAGTGGTGGTGGCGAAGAGTATAAAATTCGCCGGAAACTGATTGAAAATAATTTGGTGGAAGCCATTTTGGTATTGCCCCGAAATCTGTTTTACACCACCGATATTAGTGTTACGCTTTGGATTCTCAACAAAAACAAAAAAGAACAAAGTCGGAATATTGGCGATGTTACCCGCCAATACCGAAATCGTGAAAAGGAAATACTCTTTATGGATTTACGCCAATTGGGCGAACCGTTTGAGAAAAAATACACCCAATTCTCTGATGCTGATATTAAGAAAGTAACAAGCACGTACCATCTTTGGCAAACGGCTGTATGCGAAAATGTTCCGGAACTATGCTACTCCGCATCGTTTGACGAAGTAGCCAAAAAAGATTTTTCCCTAGTGCCGAGCAAATACATCGAGTTTGTAAACCGGGACGAAAACATTGATTTCGACGAGAAAATGCAATACCTTCAAGCTGAATTTGCCGAACTACTGAAAGCCGAAGCCCAATCGAAAAACGATTTATTGAACGTGTTTAAAGAATTGGGGTATGAGATCAAACTATAAACCATTAGGGATTTACATAAAGGAAGTCAATAACCGGGATACAAAATTGGAAGTTGATTTGCTTTTAGGTGTTAGCATTCAAAAGAAATTTATTCCTTCCATTGCCAATATCATTGGTACAGATATGTCCACTTACAAAATTATTAAGCGGAATCAATTTGCTTATGGACCAGTGACATCCAGAAACGGAGATAAGATCTCGATTGCTCTATTGGATGATTACGATGAAGCCATTGTTTCACAAGCCTATACTCCATTTGAAGTTAAAAACACTTCCGAGCTACTTCCAGAATATTTAATGATGTGGTTCAGGCGACCGGAATTTGACCGCTATGCAAGGTTTAAGAGCCACGGAAGTGCCAGAGAAATATTTGATTGGGCTGAAATGTGCAACACACTTTTACCCATCCCTTCAATTACCAAACAACGCGAAATAGTAAAGGAATACAACACTGTTGTAAAGCGCATTAAGCTCAACCAACAACTGATACAAAAACTCGAAGAAACTGCACAAACCATTTACAAACAGTGGTTTGTGGATTTTGAATTTCCGGATGAAAATGGACTGTCTTATAAAAGCAGTGGTGGCGAAATGGAATTTTCTAAAGAATTGGAATTTGAGATTCCGAAGGGTTGGGTAATAAAAAAACTTGATGATTTCTGCGACATTAAAGGGGGTAAACGTTTACCGAAAGGTCAAGAATTAAACGATGATAAAAAAGGTAATCCTTATATCAAAGTAGCTGATATGAGTAATCCGAAATTTATTATTCTAAATGAACAGCTTC
This sequence comes from uncultured Prolixibacteraceae bacterium, assembly GCA_903865775.1. Classification (GTDB taxonomy): domain Bacteria; phylum Bacteroidota; class Bacteroidia; order Bacteroidales; family Prolixibacteraceae; genus Aquipluma. Next base: position 15,886 of record CAIPKZ010000129.1, read on the forward strand.
AATATGTCGATGAAGAAACACAGAAATCAATTTCAAGATATATAGTTTCAAAAGGCGACGTAATTATTTCAATTGTAGGGACAATTGGATTGGTAAATCTAATAGATGAAACACTTGACAAAGCAAATTTGACTGAAAATTGTGTTAGGCTTACAAATTTGAAGGATATTAATTCAGATTTTATTTACCACTACTTGTTTTCGAAAGTTGGACAAAGAATTATTGAAACTAAAACAGTTGGCGGAG